>JABTUA010000001.1:1204753-1505942 GCA_015075635.1 Polyangiaceae bacterium | reverse complement strand
CTCATCGCCCCGCTCGGGACGCGCTGATCGAGCCGCGACACCTCGTCCGAGATGAGTCGGTCGTGGGAGAACGCGGAGAAGTTGGGGTCACGGTAGTGGCGGTCGATGTTGCAGGCCTCGGCGTTGCGCTCGAACCCGTACGGGTACGGCAGCTTCGCCTCGCCCTCGCACGCGAAGGTCCACTCGCTCTCGGTGCAGAGCCGCTTGCCTTCGGCCTTGCAGGCTTGCTCCGCCTCCACCCAGCTGGTCATCACCGCCGGCAGCGCGCCCGCCTGGTTCGGGTACTCGTAGCGGTCGATGCAGAAGCGCTTCTGCACCTTCTGCCCCTCGCACAGGATCTTCTCGTCGTAGCGCCGGCAGCGATCGCGGTTTTCCTGGATCCACTCCAGGCAACGGTGCCCGACGTAGGGGCAGTACGTGCCCGCGACCAGCTGCATGTCGGGACCGCACGTCCCGCTCTCCAGCGGGGCCACCGCGGGCGCCGGCGGCGTGGCGCGCCCGGCCGCCCGAGCGATGACGTCGCGGGGTGCGTGGGCGAGCTGCGCCGGCCGCTCCGGGGCCACCCAACGCGGCGCGACTAGCCCCAGGCCACCGAACGCGCACAGGGTCGCCGCGCCCAGCGCGACGAGCCGGCGCGTCCCCCGCGAGGGGCGCTCGGCTGCACGCTGGGGCACGACCGCGGCGGACATGGGCTCGCGGAGTCTAGCCGCTCGGCTCGGCGCCGTCCGCCCGCCGCTCCTCGCTGACCGGCACCGGCCAGCCGCCGGGGCCTTTCCTCTGGTCGAGCTCGTGCTTCGGGCGTGGCTCCGGCGGCAGCGCCGCGGAGATCCCGTCCTGGGCGTCGGCGCAGCAGCGAAAGCCGATTTGATAGAACTGAAACTCGGGGCCGTGGGTCTTGGTCGTGAGCCGGCAGGTGTTCCGGACGGGCCCCCAGTAGCCGCCGTTCAGCGTCGAGACTTGAGCGCCGCCTTCTTCCGAGTTGTCCGTCCACTCGTCCACGTTGCCCACCATGTCGAACGCGCCGAACGCGCTCACGCATTCGGGGTGGCTCCCGATCGGATCCGCCTGCCAGAGGCGGGCGATCTCCGCGGCGCGCGAGCCGGGTGAGACGAGCTTCTTCGCGTCGGCCTCTTGCACCGGTCGGCTCACGTTGCACGGGCTCGGCAGACGCTCCCAGCCGTAGGGGTACGGCGCGCGCTTCGGACCCTCGCACGCCAGCGTCCACTCGGCCCGCTTGCACAAGCGCTTGCCGACGCTCTCGCAGGACTTGCGGGCCTCGTACCAGGTCACGAAGACCGCGGGCTTCTCGCCGACGCGGTTCGGCCACTCGTGACGGTCCACGCAGAAGCGGCGCGGCTCCTCGTTGTAGCGGCACTCCGGCTTGCGGGCGTACTCGGCGCAGCTCGGGCTCGCCTCGTCGACGAAGCGATCGCACTGGTACTCGACCACCGGGCACGAGCTGCCGTCTACCAGGGCCATGTCATCGGGGCAGGCCTGGGGCAGCTCCGCGATGACGGGGACGCTGGCGGCCGAGGCCGCGGCCAGCTGCGCCTCGGGCGGCACCGCGCTCGGCAGCGGCAGCATCGCGACCAGGAGCGGGATCAGGGGGCCGTACTCGGGCGAAATCACGACCGCCCCCTTATCGGAGACCCACCGGCCCTCGGCCAAGTTCCCGGAGGATCCGGACGTTTGGACAGGTCCCAGCCGACGCAATCCGCTCTAAGCTCGGGGGCCCTCCATGCTCGACAAGCTCGTCGTCAAGAGCGCCTCTCAGCACAACCTGAAGGACGTGAGCTGTGAGCTGCCCCGCAACCGGCTGGTGGTGATCACCGGGCCGAGCGGCTCGGGCAAGTCGTCGCTGGCCTTCGACACCATCTACGCCGAAGGCCAACGCCGCTACGTGGAGTCGCTCTCTGCCTACGCACGCCAGTTCCTGGATCAGCTGCCGAAACCTCGCGTCGAGAGCATCGAGGGGCTGAGCCCGGCCATCGCCATCGAACAGCGCGCGCTCGGCAAGAGCCCGCGCTCTACCGTCGGTACGGTCACCGAGATCGCGGACTACCTGCGGCTCTTGTTCGCACGGGTGGGCGTCCCGCACTGCCCCATCTCGGGCAAGGTGCTGCGCGCCTATACGGTGCAGGAGATCGTGGACGCGGTCGTCGCCCGCGGCGAGGGCGCCCGCGCAGCCATCCTGGCTCCGGTCGTGCGCAAGCGCAAAGGCGAGCTCCGGGCCGAGCTCGAGCAGCTGCGCCGTGACGGCTTCGTGCGTGCACGCGTCGACGGGACACAAGTCGACCTGGGCGAAGAGCTCGACCTCGACCGTAACAAGGCCCACGACCTGGACGTCGTCGTCGATCGCATCGTGGTCAAGGCGGGCGTCAAGGGGCGGGTCACCGACTCCGTCGAGCTGGCGCTGAAGCTGGGCGACGGCACCGTGCTCATCGACCCGGTGGACGGCAGCGAGCCCGTGGTGATGAGCGAACGCCTGGTGAGCTGGGAGCACGGCATCACGCTGCCGCCCCTCGAGCCACGCCTGTTCTCCTTCAACAGCCCGCACGGAGCCTGCCCGGTCTGCGACGGCCTGGGCATGCGCTCGGCGATCGACCCGGCGCGCATCGTGCCCGACGACACGCGCACGCTACGCGAGGGCGCGGTGGCGGCGTTCGGCCGACGCGGCTCGGTGGCCACCGCCACGGAGGTGGCCGCGCTGGTCGAGGCGCTGGGCGTCAGCCCGGACAAGCCCTGGAAAGATCTGCCGGACGAGCAGCGCCAGGCCATCCTGTTCGGCAGCGGCGGCAAGGCCAAGAGGAAGGGATCGAGCTACGAGGGCATCGTGGCGCGGCTCGAGCGCATGCTCGAGACCGGCGAGCTCGAAGACCAGGAGGACCACGACGACTACGAGGGTGCCATCGGCCCGGAGGATCTGGGGCGCTTCGTCGTGAGCCAGGTTTGCGCCGAGTGCCAAGGACGGCGCCTGCGTCCGGAGGCGCTGTCGGTCAAGCTCGGCGGTCGCGCCATCTCGGAGGTCAGCACGCTGCCGTTGCGCAAGCTGAAGGACTTCCTGAACGAGCTCAGCGAGAGCGAGTCCATGGTCGGCCGCGACGCCGCCATCGCCAAACCCCTGCTCAAGGCCGTGATCGAGCGAACCGGGTTCCTGATCGACGTCGGGCTCGACTACCTGACGCTCGACCGTCCGGCTCACACCCTGTCCGGCGGCGAGGGCCAGCGCATCCGTCTGGCGACCCAGATCGGCGCGTCTCTCGTCGGCGTCCTCTACGTGCTCGACGAGCCGAGCGTGGGCCTGCACGCCCGCGACAACGAGCGCCTGCTCTTGGCGGTGCGCCGCCTGGTCGAGAAGGGCAACAGCGTGATCGTGGTCGAGCACGATCGCGACGCCATCCTGGCGGCGGACTACGTGGTGGACATGGGGCCGGGCGCCGGCGCGCACGGCGGCACCATCGTCGCCACCGGGACGCCCGCCGACCTGATGCAGAACCCGGCGTCCGTCACCGGCCCCTACCTGTCCGGGGAGAAGCGCCTGCCGCTGCCCAAGGTCCGGGTGAAACCCGGCAAGAAGAAGCTGTGCGTGGTGGGCGCGCGGGCCCACAACCTGCGAGACGTGAAGCTCGAGATCCCGCTCGGTTGCATCACCGCGGTGACCGGCGTGAGCGGCTCTGGCAAGAGCAGCTTGATCGTGGACACGCTGCTCTCGGCCGCGCGCGCGGAGCTGTACGGCGCCACGGGCTGGGTCGGGCCCTGCGATCGCATCGAAGGCCTCGGCCAAATCGACAAGGTGATCAGCATCGATCAGGCGCCCATCGGCCGCACACCGCGCTCGAACCCGGCGACCTACACCGGCATCTTCACGCACCTTCGCGAGGTGTACGCCGGGCTGCCGGACGCTCGGGCGCGTGGCTACAAGCCCGGGCGCTTCTCCTTCAACGTGAAGGGCGGGCGTTGCGAGGCGTGCCAGGGCGACGGCGTGTTGCGCATCGAGATGCACTTCTTGCCCGACGTGTACGTGACCTGCGACGCCTGCGGCGGGCGGCGCTACAACCGCGAGACGCTCGAGATCCGTTACCGCGGCATGTCCATCGCCGACGCGTTGGACCTGACCGTGGACGAAGCCTTCGACCTGTTCGAGTCCCTGCCCCGCATCGCGCAGCGCCTGAGCGCGCTACGCCAGGTGGGCCTGGGCTACGTGCAGCTCGGCCAGCCAGCCACCACGCTGTCCGGCGGCGAGGCGCAGCGCGTGAAGCTGGCCACGGAGCTGGCGCGCAAGGCCACGGGCAGCACGCTCTACGTGCTCGACGAGCCCACCACCGGCCTGCACTTCCAGGACATCGAGCTCCTGACCCACGCGCTCACGGGCCTGCGCGACGCCGGCAACTCCATCGTGCTCATCGAGCACAACATGGACCTGGTGGCGTGCGCGGACTGGGTGGTCGATCTCGGCCCCGAGGGCGGCGAAGGCGGCGGACGTATCGTCGCCGAGGGCACGCCGGAGGAGGTCTCCGAAGCCGTGGACAGCCACACCGGGCGTTACCTGGGGGAGGTGCTGCGCCGCGACGCACGCCCGGCGCAGAAGCCGCAGCCCGCGCCCGCCGCGAGCGCACGCCGCGGCGCGCGCGGGCGCTGAGACCTACTCCCTCGCCGGTCTCCCGTGAGCCTTGGCCGCGAAGGTCGAGCCTCAGCCGAAGTCTTTTTCGACCCGCTCTTGATCCTCTTTGCAGCGGATGCAGAGCGTGGTTTCCGGGCGCGCCTCGAGGCGTTTGACCGAGATGCGTTCCCCGCAGTCGTCGCACACGCCGAAACTGCCGGAGTCGATCTTCTCCAGCGCCTTCTGGATCTTGTCCAGGAACGCCTTCTCGCGGCCGCGCAGGCGGAACGTGAAGGACTGAAGGTACTCGCTGGAGGCCAGGTCCATCTCGTCCGGCAGGTCGTTGGCGTCGAGGGTCATGTCCTCGTCCAAGGTCTGCTGCGCTTTGCGGATGATCTCCATCCGCTTTTCGTCCAGCAGCTCCTTGAATTTCTTGAGCTGAGCTTTCGTCAGCTTGGCTTCACTGCTGGCGGGGCCGGCTTTTTCGCTCGATTTGGTTGCCATCTCGCGCTCCGAGAGCCCCCGAACCTAAGACGCCGACCCGGCGTCGTCAATCGTCGGAACGCGCGGATCGGGCGCCGGCGGTTTGGCCTGGTTTTGGCTATGCTCGCGCCGATGCTGCGCCTCGATCCGACCCGCCCCCCCGCGGCGCCCCGGGACGCGGCCACCGTCGTCGTGGTCCGTCCGGGCGGCCCCGGCCTCGAGCTCTTCTGTGTGAAGCGGCACGCCGCTTCGGGGTTCCTCGGCGGCGCGGTCGTGTTCCCCGGTGGCAAGGTCTCCCCGGCGGATCGCGCGCCGGCCTGGGAGCGGGCCTCCACTCCGCTCGGGCCGCGCGCCGCCAGCGTGGCGCCGGACCCGGTGAGCTGTCGTGCGTTCGCCATCGCGGCACTGCGAGAGCTGTTCGAGGAGGCCGGCATCCTGCCCTTGGCCGGCGCGAGCCTCGACGACACGGCCGTGGAGAACCTGCGCGGCGAGCTCGCGGCCCGGACGCCGGAAGGGAGCGACGGCTCGCGGGAGTTCCTCGAGCTCCTCGCCGAGCGCGGGCTCATCCTCGACACCGCGGCGCTCGAGGCCATGGCGCGATGGATCACGCCGGCGGCAGAGGAGCGCCGCTACGACACGCGCTTCTACGTCCTCTGCGCGCCCGCGGGGCAGAGCGGACGGCACGACGAGCACGAGACCACCCACAGCTTCTGGGCGACGCCATCCGAGATCCTCGAGGCGTGGGAGAAGGACGAGATCTTCCTGGCGCCGCCGACCGTGCGCACGGTGCAGCTCCTGGCGCGGGCGAACGACGTCGAGACGGCCCGGGCCATCGCGCGCCGTCAGCCCCTCGAGCCGGTCTGTCCATTCTTCGCCATGGACGGCGACGCCGCGGTGCTCGCCCTGCCCGGGGATCCGCTCTACCCCGAGCCCGCCGCGCCGCCGGCCGATGCAGACGCTCCCACGCGGTTCGTGCTCCGGGACGGCCGCTTCGTACCGGAGCGGGTGGCTCAGCGCCCTTCCCGGTAGGCCCGCACCGAGTTCACGATCGCGTCCGCGAGCTTCTGCCGATAGTCCCCGGTGTTGAGCCGCGACTCACCCAGCGGGTTCGAGATGAAGCTCGTCTCGAACAGGACCGCCGGCATGCGAGCGCCGGCGAGCACGTAGAAGCCCGCGCGCTTCACTCCTCCGTCCGGCTCGTCGGAGTAGGACTGCGCGAAGGACGCGAGCGCAGACTTCTGCAACAGGTCCGCCAGGCGCACCGAGCGCGACAGCGAGCCAGCGTCGAGCACGCGGCTCATGGCGTTGGCGAGCTCGGCCGCGGCCGCCGCCGAGGCGGCGTTCTCCCGTGCTGCCACGGCGGACGCCAAGGTGTCCCGCGAGTCGTCGAGCACGAAGGTCATGAAGCCGCGCGCGCTCGGGTCTTCGCTGGCGTTGCAGTGGATGGACACGAACAGATCTGCTTGGAACGCGTTGGCGCGTGCCGTGCGCTCGTCGAGCGCGACGAAGTCGTCGGAGTCGCGGGTCAGGAGCGTGGCCACGCCCAGCTCGCGCGCCAGGATCGGCGCGGCGCGGTGTGCGACGTCGAGCGTGACGTCTTTCTCCCTGAGCCCCGCCGGTCCCACCGCGCCGGGGTCGTGGCCGCCGTGACCGGGGTCGAGGACGACGCGGCGAATCGTCCGCGGGCCCGTCGTGGGCTCCGGCGCGGGAGCGGCCGTCGGCGCCGTGGACACGTCGATCACCAGGCGGAATGGCTCGGGCAGGTAGAACACCTTGCGGTGAACCGCCTGCGCCAGGTCGAGCACCACCCGCGTGCCCTTCTCGCGCTTGCCCAGGCGGACTCGCTCCACCAGCCCGCCCACCTTGTGCTCGAGCGCTCCCTTGTAGGTCGCGCCGTCGATGTCCACGTACAAGCGCGGTCCTCGCGCCGCGCCCTCGGCGGGAATGAAGCCGACGTCGAACAGCGTGGGGTGAGTCACGAACACGACGACGCGAGCGGCGTCTTTGGCTCCGTAGCGCTCGATGTTGGTGATGCGCACCGGTCCGGCGCGCTTGCCGGCCCCGAGGGTCGGAACCACCACAGGACCGTGCGCGTCGATGCGAACGTTCGCGCCGCGCGCCGCGCCGGCGTCGGCGCCACCGGCGTCCCCACCGCCGGCCTGGCGATCTATCTCGGCGAGTACGTTGGGCAGCGGACGAAACGCCGCGAGCGTGGCGAGCACGTTCTCCGCGCGCTCGCGGCAGGCGCTAGACTCCGCGCCGACCTTCACCCGATACGCTCGAGCATAGGTCTCGGCGGGCGACTGCTTGTGCTCGCCCTCGAGCAGCGCTCGCTCCAGCCGCGCGAGGCAAGCCCCCTCCCCGGTTGCCGACTCGAGCCCGCGGTAGAGCTCGAGCGCCTCGAGCACGTCCGGCTCGCGGTGCTCCAGGCGCCAGAGGCGCGCACGCAGCTCCGCCGCGCTGCGAGAGAGCGCGGTGGCTTCATTGCCGCTCGCCTTGCCGGCGGCGACCGCGAGCGCATCGGCCTCCGCCACCGCCTCGGCGCGGCTGGGCAACACGGAGAGCGGAGCGCGCGGCTGGGCGCTCGCCGACGCGGACCCGGTCGGGCTCGCAGAGCCGCTGGCGCAAGCGACCACGAGGGCGAGCACGGAGCCGAAGGGGGCGAGGCGAAGGACCGCCATATCCGGAGAGTTGCCACGAGGAAGCGGGGGTGGGCCAAGCCCCTGGGCCTGTCTCGGAGCTTTTCTTAGGGAATTCGCGGACTCCGTGCATTGCCGGGGGTGGGCACCGGGTGCTAGCCTTCAGGCGTTTGCTCGAGGATGACGGCCATGGCGAACCAGAATCAGGGCGTCGACGCCGACGAAGCTGACGAGCTCGCGAACCAGTTCAAGCCGATGTGGGAGTCGGACGACGAACCGGCGGCAGCTGCGCCCGTAGCGCAGGCTGCCGCGCCAGCGCCCGAGCCGGCGCCGGCCACCGCCCCGTCACCCGCACCCGCTGCACCCGCACCCGCACCCGCACCCGCACCCGCGACCGCAGCCCCTGCCCCGGCACCAGCACCCGAGCCTGCGCCGGCGCCCGCTGCGGCGCCCGCGAGCACGCACAAGATCGTGGGCGTGCCGGTGGTCAAGGTCGCCGGCCACTCCAAGCCGCCGCCGGCGCCAGAGCCCGAGCCCGCACCGGCGGTCGATCACAAGAAGACGATGCTGGGGGTCGCGCCGCCGCCTCCCGCCAGCGAGGCAAGCGCGACTGCCGAGCCTGCGCCGGCCCAAGCAAGCGCGACTGCCGAGCCTGCGCCGGCCCAAGCGGCCCCGCTCGCGGTCAGCAAGACGCTGGTGCTCGGCAGTGTGGACGAGGAAGCAGTCGTCGCACAGCGGTCGGTGGAGGTCGCGCCCGCGCCAGCACCCGCGCCGAGCGCGTCCGAGCCTGCGCCGGCAGCCGCCCCCGCGCCCGCGCCGGCGGCCGCGCCCGCGCCTTCGCCCGAGGCAGCCGCACCGCCCGCGCCGGCGCCGGTCGCGATCGCCGCGGCACCGGCCGAGGCCCCGCGCTCGCGCCGCAGCCAGGCGACCGCGCCGCGCTACGAAGAGGACGTCCCGGTCACGCCGGTCAAGCGCAACAACGTCGTGTTCATCGTGCTCGGCGCAGCGCTGCTCATCCTCGTGCTCGTCGGGGTCAAGCTGATCCTGGGCGGCGGCGCGAGCGAAGAGGAAGCGAAGCCCGCCGAGCGCGCCAGCTCCGTGCCGGCTGCGACCGCCACCGAGGCGAAGACCGCGGAGCCCACCGCGAAGCCGCCGGCCGAGCCCGAGGCGACGAAGCCGCCCGCAGAGCCGGAGCAACCCGCCAAACCGGCGCCGATCGCCGAGACCAAGCCGGCGCCCAAGCCCGCAGCGGGCACCAAGCCCGCGCCGGGCCCTGCGCCCGCCAAGCCGATCGGCGGGCCGAAGCCCGCTCCCCCCAAGACGGGCGGCGGGACTATAGTCCGTGAGACTCCATTCTGAAGCACCCGCTCCCCACTCCGACGAGTATCCATGACCCGCCGATTCGCCTCCATATTCGCCGTGCTTCTGGCCATGACCCTGCCTCTCGTCACGAGCGGCGTCGCCCTGGCGCAGGACGACGCCTCGATCCAGATGGCGCGCGAGCGGTTTCAAGAGGGCGTGAAGTTCTACGACCAGAAACAGTACGACAAGGCGCGCGCCGCCTTCTTGCAAGCGTACGCGCTGAAGAAGCACCCTGCGGTGCTGCTCAACTTGGCACAGAGCGAGCTGCGCTCGGGCCGAGAGGCCGACTCCGCTAAGCATTTCGCGCAGTACCTCCGCGAGAACAAGGAGGCGACGCCGGCGGAACGCCAGGAGGCCGAGAAGGGCCTCGCGGCGGCCAAGGCCAGCGTGGGCGAGCTCAACATCACGGTCGTCGACGGTGCCGACGTGTACGTGAACGGCAACCTCGAAGGGCGCTCGCCGCTCGGCGGCCCCGTCTACCTCAAGCCGGGCTCGCACAACCTCGAGGCGCGCAAGGACGGCAAGAGCGCAGCGTCGCCGGTCACCGCCATCGCAGGCCAAACCGGCTCGGTCGAGCTCTCCTTCACGGGGCCCAGCGGGCCGGTGGCTGGCCCAACGCCGGTGGGCCCCGGAGCGGGCGCTGACCCTGCGGGCGGGCCGCCCGGACCCGTTCCACCCGGCGGCGGCCTCGGAGCCCCCCCGCCCGGCGAGCCGCCGCAGGCCGACAAAGGCAGCGACAAGCCGAGCTTTCTGGCCTGGGCCAAGCAGAAGCCCCTGGCCTGGGTCGGCGGCGGCGTGGCCGTGCTCGGCCTCGCGGGCGGTATCGGCTTCGCGCTGACCTCGAGCGCGAGCTACGACGACGCCGAGACCATCCGGCAGAAGATCATCGACCAAGCCCAGAAAGATGGCGTGTCCGGGCCTTGTGGCCCGCCGCCCAAGACCACCCCGACCAACTACACGAACGCCTGCGACAAGTACCAGCAGCGCGTGGACGACGGCGACTCGCAGAAGAGCCTCTCGACCGTGAGCTTCGTGATCGCCGGCGTCGCCGTGGCCGGCACCGTCGTCTATTACTTCCTCGATACCGGCTCGAACAAGGCCAGCATCGGTCAGCGCGAGCGCGGACGCCGCGCCGCAACCAAGAGCCACGGCCTCCGAGCTTCGGTCGTGCCGTTCGTGGGCCCGAACGAGCGCGGCCTCGGCGTGGTCGGTCAGTTCTGACTCGAGCTTCGGCCGTGAGCGGCTTCACCCGCCGGCTTTGTCCAGCCAGGAGCGGAAGGTCGAACGCGGCACGCCCGCGGCCCGCGCGGCCGCCGCGGTGACTCCGCGGTGGCGCGCGAGTAGCTCCAGCGCGGCCTCCGGCGAGAGCGCCTGCGGCCTCTTGTTGCTCGCGCTCACCGGCAGCTGAACGTGGCAGGTGTCGATCACCGTCGCGGGGGCGGCGACCGCCGCGCGGTACAGCACCGCGCCGAGCTCGCGCACGTTGCCAGGCCAGGGATACTCCACCAGCTTGGCGATGGCGCCGCTGGTCAGTCGCTTGGGGCCGACCTCCGGCAGGTAGCGTGCGAGCAGCGCCTGGCTCAGCATGGGAATGTCGCTCTTGCGCTGCCGGAGCGGGGGGATCTGAATCACGATGGTGCTGAGTCGGTGCAAGAGGTCGGCGCGAAACCGCCCTTGCTCCACCCGCTCCTCGAGCGGCGCCCAGGTCGCAGACACCACGCGAACGTCGATCTGACTCGCTTGGTTGGCTCCGACCGGTCGTACCCAGCCGTCCTCCACCACGCGCAAGAGCTTCACCTGCACGCTCGAGGACAGCTCCGCCACCTCGTCCAGGAAGATCGTCCCACGCTGCGCTTGCTCGAACGCGCCGGAGCGCGTCGCGATGGCGCCCGTGAAGGCACCTCGACAATGCCCGAACAGTTCTCCGTCGGCGAGCGATTCGGCGATCGCGCCGACGTTGAGCGGAACGTACGCGCCGCCGCGACCGCTGAGCCGATGCAACGCCTGCGCGACGACGTCCTTCCCGGTGCCCGACTCGCCCCGCACCAGGACCGGCGCCTTGAGCGGCGCGTGCCTCCGCACCAGCTCCGCGACCTGCAACATCGCCTGAGAGCTGCCCACGAGGCCCGGGATCCCGTCGCCTTCGAGGGCGCCGTCGGGCTCGCTCGCGCCACGGACCACGACGCTGGTCCTTCCGATCACGAACACCCCCGCTCGCCCGGAGAGAACCGCTCGGGGCACCCGAGCCGAGCCGACGAACAGGCCGTTCTTCGAGCCCACGTCTTCGATCACCACGCCGCGCGGCGTCCCGACTAGCCGGCAATGCCGTGCGCTCACCGTCGGGTCGGCGATCCTCACGTCGGCGCTCGGCCCGGCACCGAGCAACAGCGGCCGCGTCATGTCGAGTCGCGCTCGGCGCGTTCCGTCCGGCGAGCCGATTTCGAGGAACCATGGCCCGCGCGTGCACTCCCCCGTGACGTCCTGCGTTTGCTCGAATGTGTCTGGCTTGCTCGTCTCCATCGTGTGGACGACATCGGCGGCTGGGCTGCGCGAGTTGCGCGCGTTTCTGAGAATGTGGTTGGGCACAGATGCGCCGTTTTTCCCTCGATCCGTCCGCGCCGGCCGCGCCGCCCCCGCACGCGCCGAGAGGGGCTGTCCGGGGCGACCGCCACCGTGCTAGAGAGGCGCCCATGTCCAGGTTCTGGCTGCTCGCCGTGTCCGCCGGTCTCAGCCTGTGCCCGCTCTCCGCGGCGGCGCAGGAGCCCCCGGACGAGACTTCCGAGGCAGCAGGCGAAGAAGCGGAAGGCGAGGCGCCGCAGGAGGCCCCCGAGCCCAGAAAGAAGCGCCCCCCCACCGAGGAGCCGGACGAGGACGGACCCGAGCCACCGTTGGTGGTTCCGGCGCCCGATCAGCTGAGCGGACACCTCCAGCTCTCTCCCTCCGCGGGCGTGGCCGTCCCCTTCGGCAACCTCGAGGAAGGCGCTGCGCAGAGCGACGTCATGGGCAGCGGCTGGGCGTTCGGGCTGGAGGCGTCCTACGGCCTGACCCGCACGGTAGCCCTCGGCGCCTTCGGCCAGCTCTTGTCGCTGGGCAGCTCGGAGGACTGCTCCGACTGCAAGGCCCAGAGCATGGCGGTCGGTGCCTTCGTTCGCTACCACCTGGTGCAGGGGGTCCGCTTCGATCCCTGGATGAGCGCCGGCCTCGGTTATCGCAGCACCAAGATCTCCGGCCTCGGCAGCGACGTGACCTATTCGGGCGTCGAGTGGCTGCGGCTCATGGTCGGCGGCGACTGGTACGCCTTCGACAAGGTGGGCTTCGGTCCGTACCTGGAGCTCGACATGGGTTACTACGGCAAGCGGTCACCCGGCCAGCTCGGCACCTCCGCCGCCCATTGGCTGTTCGCCACCGGCGTCCGCGTCACGCTGGATCTACCCGGGAAGTAGGACGCCCCCGCGGCGACGCCGAGACCAACCGCCAAGACGCCAGCGGAACGCCAAGTTCGCCAAGTCTGAAAATCAATACTTCAGACTATCTGTCCTTGGCGAGTCTTGGCGGCTTGGCGGCTTGGCGGTCTTCTGCGCCCCGCGCCGGGCCGCGTCACCCGACCGCGATGCCGAGAGCCTTGCGCAGCTGCGCGTAGTTCTCGCTGACGCTGAACAGGAGCAGGTCCTTGATCTTCTCCTGCGGCGTCAGGTCACCCGGCAGGGACGGCTCGGCCCCGATGATCTTCTTCGCGATCTCGAGGTCGGCGCAGACCAAGAGGCCCGCGCGGCACGCCGTCTGTTCCACGGCCTGATTCCAGCGCTTGATGTTTGCCTTCGCGCCTTCGTCGATGAACTTCTTCACCACGATGCGCAGGCCCTCCAGCTGCACCGGCTGCATGTACTTGGCGAGCTCCTGCGCGGTCGCGCGGATCTGGGCCTGCATGTCCGCCGGCATCGGCGTGTTGGGGGCGGCGATCATCACGCCGGCGAACAGCATGATGGTGAGCTCCGCCTGGGTCGGGAAGAGCGTGCGGATGTAGTGCTCACCGCGGTAATACGCCAGGTGCTTGCCGCAGATGAAGGTGAGCTCTTGCGGCTGGAAACCGGTGAGCACGGTCTGCCCCGCCAACGAGGCCGGGGGCACCGCCGGTACTGCGACGATGGAGCCCGGGACGTCGTTGCGCACGTACAGCTCCGGCGACGGAATACCCAGCACCTGCGCCGCCCAACCGAAGGTCTTGGCGAAGGTGACGGTCGAGGTCGCCGG
Organism: Polyangiaceae bacterium; assembly: GCA_015075635.1. Lineage (NCBI taxonomy): Bacteria > Pseudomonadati > Myxococcota > Polyangiales > Polyangiaceae > Polyangiaceae bacterium. Next base: position 1,492,607 of record JABTUA010000001.1, on the reverse strand, counting down.
ATCTTGCTTGAAGCGCTTGTCCAGCGTCGGCAGCTTCCCTTGCGACTGGAGCTGCGCGATCTTCGCCTGCAGCGCGGCCGGCGCGATCATCTCCATGATCTTGGAGATGTAGATGTTCTCGTCGGGGTGGAAGAGGTGCTTCACCCAGTGCTCGTTGCCCAGGCGGCCCTTGACCTGCAGCATGCCCTGCGGCTTGTAGTCCTCGAAGAACTGCTTCTCCTCCCCGTCGACCTTCTTCATGAAGGCCATGGCGGCGGCTAGGCACCACGCCTCGTCGTAGGAGCGCTTCTGCAAGTAGAGGCGGTAGAGCGAGCGGTAGGGATCCACCTTCAGCGGGTCCGCCTCGAGGATCGTGCGCTGCTCCTCGATGGCCTCGTCGAAGCGCTCGCTGACCTCGTACAGCTCCGCCAGGATCTGGTGCTGCATCACATCGCCGGGCTTGATGGTCGTAGCCATCTTGAAGGCCTCGATCGCCTCCTCCGGACGCTGCAGCCGATCGCGGTAGATCAGCCCGAGCTGGTGCCAGAGCGTGTGCTCCAGGTCGGAGTTCCCCTTGCCCGCGATGCGGTGGAGCATCTTGCGGTAGGAGCGTTCGAGCTGCTTCCAGTTCTTCTCCTGCGTCAGGATCTTGTTGATGCGCTCGAAGGCCTGCAGGTAGCCCGGGTTCAGATCTAGCGACTCGTTGAACAGCTCCACCGACCGGTCCAAGTCGTTGAGCTTGTCGCGGTAGATCTGCGCCATCGTGTAGAAGTACCGGCTCTTGATCTCCGGCTTCTCCTCGATCGCGGCGATCGAGTGCAGCGTGTCGATCATCTTCTGCCACTCGGAGGCCTCGCTGTAGAGCTGCAAGAGCTTGTGCAACAGCACGTGGTCTTGCGGCTTCAGCTCCTGGGCCTCTTCCAGCGCTTCCAGGGCCTTCTGCGGGTTCTTCTCCTTCTCGGCCCAGAGGTCCCCGATCTCGTTGAGCAGCGCGTAACGCTCCTCGCCGTCGTAGACGCTGTCGAGGATCTGGCGCTTGTACGCGGCGACCTGCTTCCAGTCGTTGGCCTGGCCGTAGACGTCGATCAACGCCTCGAGGGTGGGGCGGTGCTCGCCGTTCAGAGCCAGCGCCTTCTCGAAGTTGTTGATCGCCTGCTTGGCCTGGTGTTGCTCGCGTTTGATGCAACCGAGCCGGAAGTAGACGTCCGTGCGCTGCTCGACGTCCTCCTCACCCAGGGCGGTCAACACCTTCTGGTAGTTCGTGAGCGCGGTCGGCCAGTCCTTGAGCTCGTAGCCGGCGTCAGCGATGCCGCGAATGGCCTCTTGATCGGTGAGATCCAGGTGGTTCGCGGTCTGATAGGCCTTGAGGGCCTTGTCGTGGTTACCCAGCGCCGAGTGAACCTTGCCGAGCAGCTTGTAGAGCATGTGCTGCTCGTGCCGCTCGCGGTTCTTGGCCTTCTTCACCAGCATCTCGGCCAGGGGCTCGGCCTCCTGGAAGCGACCGATGTTGCTGTACTCCTGCACCAGCGGCAGGGCGGCTTCCTCGCAGTCCTCGTCGCACTGCATCGCGAGCTCGTACGCCAGGACGGCCTGCTCGTGCTCGTTCAGCATCTCGTCGCGCAGCTTGCCGAGCTCCACCAGCAGCTTGGCGCGGGCGCGCGGGGCCTGGGTGTTGAGCTGCTCCTGCTCCAGGTATCGAGCCGCGCGGTCCCAGTCCTGTTCGTCGACGGCGATGGTGCGTAGCGCCGCGAGCGTCGGCAGGTGGGTCGGGTCGAGATCCAGGGCCATCTCGAAGCGCTCCTGAGCCTGCGAGCGGTCGCCGAGCTTCTCGTCGAGCGACTTGCCGATGCGGTAGTACATCTCGACGCGCTGCGTGCCGTCGGTGGTGAGATCCGCCACGCGCGTCATCGACTCGATGGCGCGGGCCGCGTCGCCCTGCTTCTCGTAGAGCTTGGACAGCGCGTCCAGCGCCTCGATGTGGTTCTCGTCGAGATCGACGATGTTCTGGTAGGCGTCGATGGCGCGGTCGACGTCGCCGACTTCCTGCGCGTACACCTCCGCCATGGCGCCGTAGAGCTCGATCTTGGTGGACTGGTCCGCGGCCTCGGCGATGTGGCGCTCGTAGGTGTTGATCAGATCGAGCCACTGCTTGAGGCGGCGGTAGCAGCGCTCCAGGCTGACGTAGGCGGACTCGCAGCTCGGATCGATCTCGACGGCCTGCTCCAGCCGTTGGGCTGCCAAGTCCGCCTTGAGGAACTGCTCCTCTTGGATCTGCGCGAGCTTGAGCAGCACGTCGACGCGCTCGCGCTCGGTCTCGACCACGTCGAGCTGACGCTCGAGGATCTCGACCATGTCCGGCCAGTCCTGGACCGCCTGATAGATGCGCTCCAGGCCGCGCAGCGCGAAGATGCTGCTGCCGTCGAGCTCGAGCACCTCGCGGTACACCTTGCCGGCGCGCTCGAAATCGCCGAGCGCCGTCTCGTACAGGCCGCCGAGCCGCATCTTGTGCTGGGCGATCTGGTCTGGGTCACTCAGCGCCTTCACTTTGCTGGTGAGGATCTGCACGAGGTCGGCGTGGTTGGCGCGCTCGTCGTAGATGCGCTCGAGAGCCTCGAGCGCGGGCAGGAACAGCGGGTCCACCTCGAGCGCACGCCGGTAGAAGGTGATGCCCTGGTCCGCCTGGCTCATGTGCTTCTCGAGCAGCTCGCCGAGATCGCACAGGATCACCTTCTTGTCGTCGTTGGCGACGGCTACGTCCAGGGCGCGGGTGAGCGTCTCGCCCATCTTCTGCCACTGCGCGCCCAGCCGGTAGATGGCGGCCATCTGCCGCATGACCTGAACGTTGTTCGGGTCGAGCTGCATGACCTGTGCGTAGTAGGGCTGCGCGTACTCGGGGTGACCGAGGTCCTCGCCGTACCACTTGCCGAGGCGCAGGCAGAGCTGGATCTTCTTGTCGTTGTCCGCTTCGTCCTTCAGCCAGGCGTTGGCGGTGTTGATGAGCTCGCCCCAGCGGCCGGTGCCAGCGGCCATCCGCTCCAGGTAGCGGGTGCTCTCGTCGTCGCCGTAGTCCTCGGCGAAGGCGTTGACCAGCGCGTCGAAGGCCTGGTTCTTGTCGTCGAGCTTCTCCTCGAAGACCCGGGCGATGCGCCGGAGAAGGTCGTTCTTCTCCTCGGTGGTCTCGCGGGTCTCGAGCCGGTTCAGGTAGAGCTCGACCAGCTGTTCCCAGCGCTCCGCAGCCGTGTGCAGGCGCTCGAGCGACTCGAAGGCCTCGTCGTGGGTCGCGTCGATGGTCAGGATCCGCTCGAAGGCCGGCGTGGCCTTGTCGTAGTCGTTGACCTCTTTCTTCCAGATCTGCGTGACCTCGAGCAGCTCGCGGATCTTCTCCGCCGGCTCCTCGAGCGCTTCGGCTCGGCGCAGCTTGACGTCCACGACCTCGACCCAGCGCTCCTCGGCGCGGTACACGCGCTCGAGCTCCGCCATGGCCTCGAAGTCGTGGGGATCGACCTCGAGCAGGTTGCGCCAGGCCTCGGCGGACTCGAACGGCTGCTCCAGCACCTGCCCGTAGGTCTTGCCGAGCTCGCGGTAGATGGCCACCAGCTCCGTGGGGTCGAGCAGCGCAGAGGCGCGATCGATGCTGGCGTGCAGCGCCGCGACCAGCTCCCGCGGGTCCTGCCGCACGCGCCAGATCTGCGCGATGGCACGCAGCGCAGCGACGTTCGAGAAGTCGATGTCGAGCACGCGCTGCCAAGTCTCGAGCGCCTCGTCGTCACGTCCGAGCTGCTCCGAGAACAGGCGAGCGCGCCGGGTCAGGATGTTCACCCGGTCTTCGTCGCTCTCGGCAATGTCGAAGTGGCGCTCGAGCATGTCGGTCAGCTCGGCCCACTTGCCCTGCTTCTCGTACAGCCCCGCCAGGGCCCAGAGCGCCTCCGGGTCCTCGCCACGCAGGTCGAGCACCCGCTTCCAACCCTCGATGGCCTCCTCGGTCTTGCCCAGTCGATCGGCGGCCAGCTGGGCCATCTTGGCTCGGATCTCGGCCTCTTGGACGTCGCCTACTGCGTTCTCCAGCTCGCGCCGGAACACCCCATCGAGCTCGACCCACTGCTCGGTCTGCTCGTAGATGCGACCGAGGGCGCGAATGGCATCCTCGTTGGCCGGCTCGAGCTGGTCGAAGATGCGCCGGAACGCTCGGATCGCGTCCTCGACTTGGCCCAGCTGCTCCTCGTAGACCTGGCCCAAGCGGGTGTTGAGCTCGACCTTGTCCCGGGGATCTTCCGCGGCTTCCGCCCGCTGCTCGAGCACGCCGGCCAGCTCAGGCCACTGCTCGAGCAAGGAGTAGATGCGGTCGAGGTTCGCCAGCGCGTCGACCTCTGCCGGTACGACGGTGAGGACGTAACGGTAGGTCTCTTCGGCCTTCGCGACGTCGGCCAGCTCCTCTTCGAACACGCGCGCCAGGCGCTTGCCGATGGATGCCTGCGTCGCGGGCTCGCTGCCTTCGATGCCCAGCACGTCGGCGTAGGCGTTCGCCAGCTGCTCCCAGCCGCCGTCGATCATGGCTGCCAGGCGCTCGATCTCCTCGCCCGTGCGCTCGTCGAGCGGGCGCTCCTTGATCGCGCGCACGTGCACCTCGAATGCACGCACGGGATCCATCAGACGCTCTTCGGCGTCCTCCGCGATGCGGTGGTACATCGCGATGCGCTGGTCAGGATCGGTGATGTGGCCGAGCTCGGCCTCGCGGACGCGGATGAGCTTCTCCCACTCGCCGGACTGCTGGTAGAGCGGCTCGAGGATCTCGGCAACCTCCAGCTGCTTCACCCCCGACTCGAACAGGCTCTCCAGGGCACCCAGCGTGTCGCTGTGCTCCGGCGCCGCGTTGATCACCTCGCGATAGGCCTCGATGGCCTTGTCCAGGTCTCCCAGCCTGAGCTGATAGACCTGCCCGAGTCTGAACTTGAACTCGAGGATTTCGTCGGGGCTCTGTCCGATGTCGGCCTCGCGCTTCAGCACCTCGGCCAGATCCGTCCAGCGCTCGCTCTGTGAGAACAAGCGATCCAGCGCGCGCACGGCGCTCTGGTTCTCCGGATCGGCCTCGAGTACGCGCCGGTAGCGCGCGACGGCACCATCGACGTTCTCGAGCTGCACCTCGTAGACCTGGGCCACGCGCAGGCCCAGCTCGACCACGCGCTCCGGTTCGCTCCCGAGCTTGTCGAGCTCGGCGTCATACAGTTGGGCGACGGCGGGCCACTTCTCGATCAGGTTGGCCAGGCGCTCCAGCGACGCCAAGGACTCTTCGTTCTGAGAGTCGCACTGAACCGCGCGGGCATACGTCGAGAAGGCGTTGTGCGGGTCGGCAAGGCTCTCTTCGTACAGCCGGGCGATGCGGTGCAGCAGCTCGACCTTGGCGTACGGCTCCTCGGAATGGCGGACCTGGACCTCGAGCACGCTCACCAGGCGCTGGTACTCGCCCATGGCGTCGTACACGGGCTCGAGCACGGACGCCGCAGCGAGCGCCGAGCGGTCCCCGTCCTTGATGCCTTCCAGGGCCGCCAGGGTCGGCTGGTGATCCGACTGGATGCCCAAGATGTCGCGGTACAGCTCGACCGCGCGCTCCACGTCGCCCAGGTGCTTCTCGAACAGCTCGGCGATGCGGTACTGGAAGCTGACTGCCTCCGCCGGATCCTGCGTGAGCTCGGCCTCGTGCTGCAGCACGCTCAGGAGCTCGGGCCAGTTCTGCGCGGTCTGGTACAGCACGTCGAGCCGGCCCAGCGCGGTGAGGTCGTCCGGGTCGAGCTCGAGCACCTTCTGGTAGGTGTCGATGGCGCGGCTCACGTCGCTGAGCTCGCGCTCGTACACGGCTCCCACCTGGTAGAAGATCATCTTCTTTTCGTCCGTATCCAGGACGAGATCGACCTTCTTGTTGTAGACGCCGAGCAGATCTTCCCAGCGCGAGAGACCGAGGTAGAGGTTGATCAACGCGTCGATGCTCTTCAGGTCCTCGGCGTCGATCTCGAGCACCTTCAGGTAGACGTTGATCGCCGCTTCCTTGCGCTCGAGCACCTCTTCTTCGATGTTCGCCGCCTGGTAGAGGGCCGCCTTCTGATCCTCGGTGTCCTCCAGGATGGTGGCCTTGCGTTGCAGGATCAGCGCCATGTCGGCGTAACGCTCGGTCGACTGGAACAAGGTCTGCAGCGACTCCGCTGCCGCCAGGTTCATGGCGTCGATCTTGAGCACCTGACGGTAGAGCTCGATCGCGCGATCGACGTTGCCGACGTCGTTCTCGAACACTCGAGCGGCGAACGTGTAGAGCTGGCTCGCCAGCTCCGGATCGCTCTGTTCCTGCGCCAGGCGCTCGAACACCTGAGCCAGATCCTGGAAGCGCCCGGTGGCGCGGGCGAGGCGATCGAGGCCGGCCTGCGTCTCCTCGTGGGAGGGGTCCGCAGCCAGCGCGCGTGCCAGCGTGTCGAACGCCGAACCGATGTCTCCGGCCGCGTCCTCGTGCAGGGTCGCGATCTGGTGCAAGAGCTCGACCTTGCGCGAGGCGTCCTCCGCCCGGCGCACCTGAACCTCGTGCACGCCGATCAACTTCTGGTAGTCGCCTTGTTGACGGTAGAGCGGCTCGAGGATCTCCGCGATGGCCAGCTCGTGCTCCGGCGACTGTCCGAGCCGCTCCAGGGCGGCCAGGGCCGCTTCGCTCGTCGGCTCGCGCTCCAGCACCTGGCGGAAGCCCTCGATGGCAGCCTCGATGTCGCCCATGCGGGTCTCCCGCAGCGACGCGAGGCGCAGCATCAGCGAGAGCTGCGAGGCCTCGTCGGCGGCCAGGTTCAGCTGGGTGTCGAGGTTCTCGGCCAGCTCCGGCCACATGCTCTGCCGGGTGAACAGGCCGTCGAGCGCCGCGAGCGCCACGCTGCTCGCGGGGTCGAGCGCCAGCACCTCGCGGTACGCCGCGATGGCCTCCGCCGGCTTGCCCAGCTTCTCCTCGTAGACCTGGGCCATCTGTGCGTAGAGCGACTCGCGCTCCGCACCGTCCTGGGCCAGGTCGATGCGACGCCGGAACACGCCCACCAGGTCCTCCCAGTGGCCGGTGCCGCGGTACAAGGCGTCCATCGCCGCGAGCGCCTCGGCGTCGCCGGGGTCTAGAGCGAGCACCTTGTCGTAGCTCTGCGCGGCGTCTGCCACGAGCTGGAGCTGCTCCTGGATGGAGGCCAGGCGCATCCAGTAGTCGCGCGCGAGCGTGGCGTCGTCGAGCGCCCCGCCGATCTCCTGGTAGATGCGGATGACCTCGTTCCAGGCGCCGGACTGCTCGGCCAGCTGCTCGAGCTCGAGACGCGTGTCCGCCAAGGCCGGATCCTGCTTCAAGGCCCGCGCTTGCGCGTCGATGGCTCGGTCGAGAGCCTGCAGCTGGTTGGCGGCGACGGAGGCGATCTTGCGCAAGAGGGCGACCTTCCGCTCCGGGTCGGGGTCGGACTGCGCCAGGATTTCGAGCGCGCCGATCAGCTTCTCCCAGTCCTCGCGAACCTCGTAGATGGTCTCGAGGATCGCGGCGGACTCCGCGCGCAGGTCCGCGTCGCTGAGCATCGCTTCCAGCGCCAGTCGAGCACCCTCGTGATCCTGGTTGATGAACAGGATCTCGCGGTAGTTGGTCAGCGCCCCGGGAGCGTCGCCCAGGTGGCTGGCCTGAACCTCCGCCAAGCGGAACTTCAGATCCACCAGCTGCTCCTCCGAAGCATCCAGGTCGATGCGTCGGCGCAGCACGTCGGCGTAGGCCTCCCAGGACTGGGTCTCGCGGTAGAGCCGATCCAGCGCCTCGAGCGCCACGCCGTCCGCCGGGTCGTCCTCCAGCACGGCTTGATAGGTACTGATGGCGGAGACGGGATCGCCGAGCTGCCCCTCGTGCAAGCGAGCGATCTCGTACAAGATCGGCTTGCGGGTCTCCGTGTCGTAGGCCAGCTCGCGCTTCTTGGCGTAGACCTCGAGCAGGTCCTTCCAGCGCTCGGTCTGGCGATAGAGCTTCTCGAGGGCCTCCAGAGCCACGGCGTTTTCGGGCTCAGCCTCGTAGACCGCGCGGTACTCCGCGAGCGCGTCGTCGATGCGACCGACCTCGTCCACCAGGATGCGCCCGAGGCGGAGTCGGAGCGCGTTGCCCGAGGCAGAGTCGCCTTCGCCGTCCGCGCGCTGCTCCGCGGCGCGGTACGCGGCGACGACGTCGTCCCAGCGTCCCGTCTGGTGCGCGGCGCGCTCGACGTCGGCCTGGCTCTGCTCGTCGTTCGGTGCGATCTCGAACGCGGACAGGAAGCGCTCGAAGGCCTTCGCCTTGTCGTTGATCCGGGTCTCGTACAACGCCGCGACCTCGCGCAGCAGCGCGAGGCGCTCCTCGGGCTCCTCGACGTGGCCCAGCTTCACCTCGATGGCGCTCGAGAGCCCCTTGGGGTTGTTGGCCTGGGTGTAGACCGGGATCAGGCGTTCGGCCGCCTGCAGGTGCGTCGGCTCGATGCTGAGCACCTTCTCGTAGGCCTTCGCCGAGCGATCGGGCTTGCCCTTCTGGGTCATCCACAGCTCGGCGATCTTCAGCAGCATGCCGATGCGCTGCTCGTTCGTCTCGGCCTTGGCCTCGTTGCTCTCGAGCACGCGGATGAACTCGTCCCACTTGCCCGTGTCGGCGTAGAACACCTCGAGGTCGTCCCAGCGACCGAGAGTGACGTAGCGCTTCTTCAGCTGCTCTTGAGCGCGCCGGTCGTCGGGCTGGATGGTCAGGAGCTGCCGGTACGCCTCGACCGCGCGAGCGTCGTCCTTGAGCCGATCGCCGGCGACCTGCCCCAACTTGTTGAGAACGGCGATCTTCGCCGTGGTGTCGTAGGTGATCTGGACTTGCTTCTCGAGCACGTCCGCCAGCTTCTCGTAGTCACGAGCACGCTCGTAGAGCTGCGCCAAGGCGTCGATGGCGTCGGCGTCCTCCGGGTCGTTCTCGAGCACGACGGCCCAGAGGTCGATGCAGACCTCCGGCTTCTTCACCCGCTCGGTCGCGAGCTGAGCGATCTCCTTGTACGCGGCGCTGCGTACCGGCCCTTGCTCGTATTGATTGGCCTCGTTCGTCTTGAGCTGGATCAGCTTCTCCCAGTCGCGCCGCTTCTCGTACATCTGGCGCAGGTAGTCGATGGCCGCGGGGTTCGCGGGCTCGACCTCCAGCACCTTCTCGTACGTACGCACGGCTTCGGCCTGGTTGACGAACTTGTTCACGTAGAGATCGGCGGCACGCAGGTACAGCTCGACCCGCTCAGCTGGGTCCTCGACCTCGTCGCCCAGCGCGACCAACGTCTTCACGTACTCGTGGAACTTCTTCTGCGCCTCCTGCTCGTCGAGCTGCGCGCGGAGCTGAGCGATCTTGGCGGGGTCACCACCGCCGCCGCTCGGGGCGGCAGCCGCGGGAGCCGCGGACGCCGGAGCGCGCTCCGCCACCGGGGCGGGAGCAGGGCTCGGCGCCGGCTCGTCCGCCGGTGGCGCTGCCGGGCTCGGCTCGAGTTCGGCAGCCGCCGCGGCAGCGGGTGCGCCGCCGAGCTTCTCCCCGATTTGCGCTTCGAATGCGGTGAGCGCAGGGTGTTCCGGATCCACGGCCGCCAGCCGATCGAAGAAGCTGCGGGCGCGGATCAGATCACCGAGCTCGCGCCAGAGCACGAGCCCCGCCTGCGCCAAGAGGTAAGCGCCGTCGCGGGACGCGCCGACCTTCTGGGACAGCTCGTCGGCCTTCGCGGCCACGTCCGCCCACTGGCCTTCGCGGGTCCCATGCAGGTCCCGATAGAACGCGAACGCGGCCTCGTGCGTCGGGTCGAGGCTTAGCGCCTCGTCGAGCAGCGGCGCCGCAGCTTCGAGGTTCTGATGCCGGAGCGCCCAACGGACGCCGAAGCGGAACGCGAGATCGGCGCGGCTCTTCGAGTCGGACACTTGCTCGAGCACCTGGCGCTGCATCGCGATCACCGCTTCCGCGCGGCTCGCCTCGACCAAGAGCCCTTCGTACAGGGCGGACACGACCACGCTGCCCGGATCGGACGAGTATGCGCGTCCGAGGATGCCCTCGACCTCGTCCGGCGCGTAACGGCGCGCGATGCGCGCAGCGCGGAGCAGCGCTTCGGCCTTGCCGGACGCAGTGTCCGTCTCGTGCGCGGAGCGGAGCACGATGCCGATGCGCTCCTGCCAGTCCTCGGTGCCGACCATCACGTCGTCGAGCAATTGGCCGACGTCGCCGGACTGCCCGTCGTTCATCGCACGCGCGTAGGCGTCCGCGGCACGCTCGTAGTCGCCCAGATCGCAGAACACGTCTCCGAGCTCGCGGTACAGCGCCGGAGCCTGAGCCTCGTCCGAGTTCTTGAGCTGAAGCTCCAAGAGCTTCTGCACCATGTTGAGCTTGCCGAGCTCCCAGTAGATGCGCCGGGCTTCGGCCAGCGCTTCGCCCAGCGCGGGATTCAGCTTGAAGGCATCCTGGAAATGCTTCAGCGCCTTGACGCTCTGAAGGAACTGCGCGTGCAGCAAGCGCCCCAAGCGGAGGTGCAGCTCCGCCTTGGCGGCCGGGTCCTGAGCGCTCGCGATCGCTTGCTCGAGCGCTTCGGCGAGGCCGGCCCAATCATGGTGACGCTCGAGGTTGTTCAGACGCTGCTCTAGATCCATGCTTCCTCGGACAAATGACGCGCGCTCGCTGCCGGGCTCCCGGGCCGGGAGCACCGGTCTGCGACGGACTTCATCGACACATCGAAATCAAACACCCTCGCACCCGGCCGGGCGAGCTCGGCTTGCTCGTCTTGGCGGGGAGAACACCGCAAGGTCAGTTGACCTTTCCGCCCAGTTTCTGGATGAGCGTGTTGCTGGTCTCGCATTGTTCCTTGTACTTCGACGCCTGTGCGCTGCGGCAGGCACGCTTGACGAACGACGACAGGAGTCGGACCGCCTTCTCCTTCTGGGGCGGGTCCATCACCGCGTAGGTGCTGCCGAGGTTGAACGAAATCTCGGGGTGCGAGTCCCCGGCGACCTCCTCCGCCTTCTCCATCGCCGCGACCATGCCCGCCTTGTCGCCGGACGCCTGCGCGACCTGGAAGCGGAGCACGTACATTCCGTACAGGTGATTGTTGTTCTTCTCACCCGGCGGAATGATTCGCGTGCCTTCTTTCAAGACACCCTCGGCCTCGTTGTAGAAGCGCATGGTGATGTAGAGCTCCGCCAGCGGCGGGTAGAAGTAGGGCGTCATCGAGTCGTGCTCGATGGCCTTGGTGTAGTTGTCGAGCGCTCCCTGCTCGTCGTTGGTCCACAGGCTGGCCTCGCCGAGGAAGTGGTAACACTCGGCCATCGCCGGGTCTTTCTCGATGCACTTCTTGAGGGGCTCCTTGGCCTCCTCGTACTTGTCGGGGTTGCCCGCCTCGGCCATCTTCACCAGCGCGTAGCCGCGCTTGTAGTAGTAGTTGGCGAAGCTCGGCGCGACCTGCGCGGCCCGGGACAGCGTCGAGGCCATCTTGTCCCAGTCTTCTTTCTTCTCGTAGGCCTTCGAGAGCTTCCACATGATCCGGTGGTTGGTCGGATCGAGCTGGATCGCCTGTTCGTACTTCTGAATCGCACCCTCGGTGTTGACCTTGATGGCCTGATCCCCCTCGTTGGCGAGGTTGATGGCCTCGATGTGATCGCGGCTGCATGCGGACGCCGCCAGAATCACCCCGGCGATGAAGGTAACCTTCGAAACACTTGCCAGTTTCATCGTGCTCACCCTGTCGATAGCCCGAGCCAAGGACCCGCTCCGCGGGAGCGAGCCCCTGCCCCAACGCCTGAGGCAACCGCCAAAAAGCGGTGCACGAGCATAGGCAGACGGGAGGATCGAAGTAAAGGCGGTTCGTGGCAGGATCTCGGCGAGATTCCTTCAGGTTTTGTGGAGTCGAGCCGTCCCCGACACTGGGCCCGGAGCGGTCGAGTCGACCCACTTGGTGGTCGCGGGGCAGCGCGGGCAGGCAGCGACCGACAAAAAAAGCGAAGCGCGCCACCCGTGGAGGGGGCGCGCCTCGCTCTCGAGCCGGCCGTGAGGCGCTCAGCCCGGGCTGAACATGATCGGGTAGACCACGGTCACGATGCCGCCTTCCGGCTGCGGGAAGGAGAGGCCGTAGTACGCGCTGACCACGCAGCCCACGACGCCGCTATCCGGGATGTCCGAGCCACCGTTCGACACGTTCGACACGGAGCCGTCGCGGCCGATCACGAAGCGCACCGACACGCGCCCTTCGAGGTTCGGGTTCCGAGACAGGCCCTGCTCGTAACACATACGGAAGCGACCGTAGTTCTGCCGGACGATGCGCTGGATGACCTCGGGCGGCAGACGGCCGCTGACGGTCGTCGCGCCCATGCGGACCTTCGGCGCGCGCGTCGCGTGGGAGCCACCCAGGCGGCCGTGCCCCGAGCCGAAGCCCTGGCCGGTGCCGGTGCCGGCGCCGTGACCGAGGGTACCGATGGAGCCGAGGCCGATGCCCTCGCCGCGACCGCCGCCGCCCTCGCCGATGCCGGAGAGACCCAGACCGCCGGCGCCGAAGGCGTCACCGATTTCGTCGCCCCACATGTTGCCGCGGGCCGACATGTCGTCTTGACCGAGCGAGGTGTCGCGACCCCAGGGGGCCGTCGGAGCGTTCGGGTCGCCCGCGGCGCCGGTGTTCAGGAGGCCGATCATGCCGAACTCCGTCGCCTCGCGCAGCGCGGCCTGGCGCGCGATGTGCGGGTCCGGGTTGTCCTTCGGGCCCTGCACTGCGTAGCGCTTGTTGGTGGCCTTCGAGGTCGGGTTACCCATCGAGCCTTCTTCGCCCTTGGCTCGGGTGCCGGTCCCGCCTTCCTTGTTGTCGGCCTTGTCCTCGGTGACCTGCTCGGTCTCCTTCTCCTCCATCTCACGCTCGGCAGCGCTCTTCAGGTACTGCTGGATGAGATAGAGCTGATCCTTGTCGATGCCTTCGTCGTCCGTCAGGCCGAGCGGCGGGACGAAGAACGCCATGGCCGCGATGAGGCCGGCGTGCGCCAGGAACGACAGCGCGAAGTAGACGAACACCGTCCAGTCCACGCCCGCGCCGACGCCGTGCTTGATGGGCTTGCCGGCGTTGACAGCCGCCACCTGGAACACGAACTGGTCGAGCTCGATGCGCGCGCGTGCGCCGCCAGGCAGCGGGAACTGGTGACCACCGCTCACCTCGGCGCTCGGCTGCGCTTTCGTGCGCGCCTCGTCCAAGGTCATGCGGGGCTGCCCTGGGATCTCGATGTGACCCTTCGCGCCCGGCGGGATGATCACCGCGAGCGAGGCGCGATCACCGACCACGACCGGCATGCGCGTCGTGCCGAGCTTCTCGGCCGGGATGTAGAAGTCGCAGCCGAAGTTCTTGGTCTGCTCCTCGCCGACGTAGAACGTCCGTGGCGGCGTCAAGTGCGAGACGTGCAGCACGTTCGTGCCCCACATCACCATCACTTCGACGGACGCGAGGTGCGGAACCTCGACCTCTTCCGCCGGCACGTCCGGTCCGCTCTTGATCAGCGTGTAGGTGTAGGTTCCGGGCGGTGCGTCGTCGGGGACGCGCAGCGCATCGACGCGCGCCTGCTGCTGAGCACCGGCCGCGAACGGGTTGAGCGCCGAAGCGCCCACGTCGAACGGGCTGGCCGTGCCCACGGCGAACGGGCTGGACGCGGCCGCTGCCGCGAAGGGGTTCGAGCCGCCGAACGGGTTCGCGCCGCCGAACGCAGCCGCAGGCGGAGCGGGCGGAGGGGTAGGCGCCGCAGCGGCCATGACCGGAGCCGGCGCAGCCTGAACTTCCGCACCCGCCGCTTCGGCGCGCTCGAGCACGATCTTGGTGCCGCCCACCTGGACCTGGTCGCCCACGTGGAGCTTGCACTTGTTCACGCGCGCACCGTTCACCATCGTCCCGGGCTCGTTGCCCAGGTCGATGAGCGTGATGTCGTCGGGGCTGCCGACCTCGATCACGGCGTGCATGCGCGACGCGAGCTCGTCGTCGACCCGCAGGTGACTCTTCGGATCTTTTCCTACCTTGACGATGTCCTGCGCGATGGTCTCGCGACGTTGCAGCGCATCACCCTGGTAGAGCGCGAACGTGAGTACAGCCTTTGCCATGCTTCTGCTTCCCTGGTTGTCCCGGACGGCCGGGCCCTACGGCCCGACAGCGACCAGCCTCAGATGTTCTCGACCGACTTCAGCATTTCCGGCACGAAAGAAGTGCGCGGACGGATCAGCGTGGTGCGAGCCGCGCGGGGACGAACGCGAATGGTCGCATCGTTCGGGCCGAATCCGCCAGCATTCAGCGGGTCGTCGTCGAACGTATAACCGTATCCGTCGTCCCCACCCTTGCTCTCCTTCGCCGCTGCCTTGCCTTGCGCGAAGGCCGAGGGAGCGACGACGAAGGCCGCGATTGCGAGAGCCGCTGCAAAACCAACCCGGAGAGAGCGAGCCATGGTTCTAGTCTCCTCAAAAAATTCCGACGCAATTACAGTGTGATTGTACTTCGGCCCAAGAGCATACGTCAATGGCTTCGCGGGAGCCGTCCGCGTCTTCCGGAGTTGGGCGCAATTGAGCACCACGAAGGAGAGAGACAGCCCCCCTTCGTCGAAGTTCCATTGTCGCTCGAACCCGAGAAGAAAATGCCAGCGGCCCGCGCGACCGGGAGGTCCCGGTCGGCGAGCCGCCATCCCCGTACGGGATCACTCACTTTTTGGCGCCGCCCCCAGCAGCAGGCGGCGGAGCCGCTCCCCCGCCCTCGGGAGCAGCCGGCGGCGGAGCGGGCGGCGGCGGAGCGTTCTTGGCCGCCTCGCCCTCCTTGATGAACTTCACCGTGTCCTCGATGTCCTGGGTGCGCTCTTTGGCGCGCTTCACGGCGTCCGCGAACTCCGGCGCGCTGCCGGCCTTGTCGATGAACTGCTTGTAGGTCGCAGCCGCCTTCTCGAACATCGGGATGGTTTCCTTCTCGGACCCGGACTTGGTCCGGTACTCCTGAGTCAGAATCGCCTCGTTGTAGTAGGTCTCGGCGCGGCTACCGTCGATCTTCTTGGCTTCGTCCAGCGACGCTTGGGCCTTCTGGACCGCCGAGTTGTCTCCGAGCTTGATCTGGCCTCGGATGGCCAGGGCCAAGCCCAGGTGTGCCTCGTACTCCTTGGGCTTGAGCTTGATGGCGTCGCGGTAGGCCTTCTCGGCCTCCTCGAAGCCCCGGAAGCCCAGATTCACCGCGGCGTAGTTCATGTGCGCCTCGAAGAACTTGGGATCGAGCCGGCGCGCTGTGGCGAAGCTCTTCACCGCGCCGTTGAAGTTCCTGAGCTCGACCTGGATCAAGCCAGCGGTGTTGTGGAGCGGCGCGTAGTTCGGGTTCTTGCGCACGCCCTGGGAGGCCACGAGAGCTGCCAGGTCGAGCTGCTGCGAGTTGACGTCCTTGGCCTTGGTGCTCGCGGCGACCAGGCCGCGGCGCTTACGCCCGCCCTTCGCCGATTCGGCGTCCGCTTTCGCCTTCGCCTGCTCCAGGTAGAAGATGGCCAGCTGGTTGAACGCGGCCATGTAGGAGTCGTCGATGGCCAGTGCGCGCTGCAGGTTCTTCTTGGCGCGCTCCATGTCGTTCTTGCCGTCCTGGTCCGGCGTTTCCGCGTTGCGCTCGAGCTGGAGGGCCGCGAGGCTGACCAGACCCTCGACGTTCTGGAACTTCGCGTCGCGGATGATCTGGTCGAGCGTCGAGATCGTGCCCTCCAGGTTCTTCGACTTCTCGAAGTCGTAGAGCGCGAGCTGGGCCTTGGCGCGGTGGAAGCCGGCGTCGGCGCTGGCCGCCGCCTGGAACTGGGCCCGCGCCTCGGCGTCCTTGTCGCAGCGCTGGTAGGCGAGCCCGGCGTTGTAGAGCGCCTCCGGCAGCGGCTTGTTGGTCGCTGCCTGCTGGGCCTTGCTGGCGGCGATGAACTGCTCGGCCACCGCCGCGCAGCTCGACTCCGCCCAGTCGCCCTTCTTGTCGCGCTCGGCGAAGGCGTCGAGCGCCCGGTCGAAGCCGGCGGCGGCTTCCTTGGACACGGCGACGTTGCCGAGACCCTTCTTGCCGCTGTCCTTGTCCGGGCTCAGGGCGCCTTTGCCGCTTCCGCCCCCGCCGCCACAACCGACCGCGCCCAGCATCAGAGCCGCTACGGCAAAACAAGCGACGCGCATCTTGAGGTTCTCCATGGCGCTCATCACTTCTTCCCGCCCTTCTTGTCGTCCTTCTTCTCGTCCGTGGCGGCCTTCTTGGGAGCCGGGGGCTCGGGCGGGGGAGCCACGGTGACCATGGGCTCGCCGCCGATGCGCAGCGGGAACGCCTGCTCGTTGAGCACGCTGTTCACGCGCGTCGGCGCGCCGCGGAACTCGTCGATCAGGTGGTATTCGGTCTTGTAGGTCTTCGCGAGCCACTTCTCGCACTCGCGGCTGTACTCGTCGAAGTACTGGTGCTTCACCGAGTACCCGAGGCAGGTCTCGAAGGCGCCACGCGCGGTCTTCTTCTGCGGCTCCGAGGCGTCGTCGAGGGCGCCGTAGTACGCGGTGCGCAGCTCGAAGTCCTTCTTGATCGAGTCGGGGATGGGAGCCGCGCGGAACTCGTCCACGAAGGTACCCCACATGTTCCCGACCTGGGAGCCGGCGGCGATGACCCAGCGCGGCGGCGGCACGGGCTGAAGATCGACGATCTTCTTGTATTCCTTGGTCGCCTCGTCGATGAGCGGCTTCTTCTTGCCGATCCAGTCCTTGACCTTGACGTTGATGTGCTTGAGCACCTCGTCCTTGGTCGCGGGGCCCTGGAAGGCCGGGAACTTCACCGCGTCCACCTTCGCCTTCTTCTGCTCGGCGAAGTAGAAGTGGGACTCGCCCACGGCCTCGAGCGCACGACCGAGGCGACGCTGCTTGTCGCCCTCGCCCTTCTCGATCTCGGCCACGGCTTTGGACGGGTCCGCCCAGAGCTTGACCACCGCGCCATACTCGTTGGCAGCGTTCTTCTTCGATTCCTTGAGGGCACGTCCCATCAGCGCATGGGCTTGGACTCGCACGTCGAGGGTCGCCTTGGCATCGATCTGGCGCATGGCGCCGCCCAGGCGCTTGGCCACGTTGCCCCAGTCCTTCTTCTCGCCGTAGTGCGCGGCGATGGCGAAGGCGATCTGGGCGACCTGGTCGGGCTTGCGAGCGCCGAAGTAGCGGTTGAACTTGTCGGCGTCCTCGATGGCCTTGTCGTCCTGGCCGAGGCCCAGGCGCAGCACCACCGCGTCGCTCAGGGCCTTGTCGGCCTCCTCGCCGCACTTCCTGAGCTTGCCGCAGGTCTGCTCGACGTAGCGCTCGAAGAAGTCCGCGGCGCGGTCGTATACGGCGATGGCCTGGTAGTTGCCGCCGATCTCGTACGTGGCCTTCTGCGCCAGGTCGCTCTTCTCGAGCCCGTACTTGGGATCGAGCAAGATCAGGCGGGCCTGGATCGACTTCGCGAGCAGGCGACCGGCCTGGTAGGCGCGGGCCATGTTGTAGACGATTTCCGAGGCCTTCTCGCACTGCTTGGGTTTCTCGCCCTTGGAGAGCGGACCCTCGCAGTAGCCGCGCCACATCTCCAGGTACATGTCTGCACCCTTCTTGTAGTTGTCGACGGCTTCCTTGGTGTTGTTCTTGTCCAGCTGCGAGTCCGCGAGCTCGACGGTCTTCTGCGCGCGCAGGCGCTGGATGTCGAACTGGATGCGGGTCAGGAGCTCGCAGTTGTCCTTGTTGTCGTCGTACTTCTTGCCCTCGCAGTAGAGCTTCAGGAACTGCGGCACGTCCTTGCCCATGTCGTCGAAGCAAGTCGGGCGCGGGGGCTCCGCACGGCTGCCGAGCACGTTCAACGTCTCGAGGTAGAGGTTCGCGGCGTAGATGCCCGAGTCGTGGCTGGAGTGGTTCAGCGCGACGTCGCGGAACGCGAGCGACGCCTCCTCCCAGTGCTGGGCCTCGTAGTAGGTACGGGCGCGGGCGAACTTGACCTCGACGTACTGGTCTTCCGCCGTCTTGTCGCCCTTGGCCGGCGTGATGTAGCAGACGTAGCGGTTGAAGGCGGTGATCATGCCCTTCTGCAGATCGGTGAAGGGCTTGGGCTTGAACTTGTCCCACTCGCCTTTCTTCGCCTCGCGGTCCTTCGCGTCCGCTCCGGACGGGCCGAGGCCCTTGCCCTTGCGGTCGGACTGACCCTTGTACATGGCGTCGTACATCTTCTGGTAGCAGAGCACCGAGGCGTAGGCGGCTTCCGCTGCGCTCTCGCCCTTCGGGTCCTCGGCCACCACGGAGTCGAACGCCGGGCCACACTCCTCCCAGCGCTGCTGGAAGTAGAGCAAGTCGGCCATCGCGTACTTGATCTTGTACAGCGTCGGCCAGTCGCTCTTCACGATGCGCGGGAACTCGAACTTGCTGAACTCGTCGCGCTGGAAGTTCTCGGCGACCTTCTTGTAGAGGTACGCGGCGAGATCCATCGTCTTCTTGTCGCCCGTGCCGCGGACGCCGCCGGAGCCGACGGCCTCGAGGTGCCAGGCCATGGCGCTCTCGGAGAGCAGCTCCGCGGTGCGGTTCGCGCACTCGAGCTTCTTGTCCGCCGGGTAGCTCTCCTTGGCGAAGGAGTTCCGCATGGCGAGCTGCGTGTCCAGCTCCTTCTTGATCCCGTCCTTGTCGGACGACTTCATGGCCTGCGTCGCGACCGTGATCTGGGTCTGGTAGTGGCAGCTCTTCGGTCCCCTGTCGCGGCTCATCAGGTCGCGGTAGAGCGCGATGCCCTCCTTGTAGTGACCGGTGTCGATGTAGGCCAAGCCCAGCTCGTTGAGCATGTCGATGGTCTTGGTCTGCTCGCCACCCTTGTCGCCGGACAGGGGCTTGAAGAAGTTGAATGCGCGCTCGGGCTGTCCGCTCGCGGCGTACACCGGGATCATGTCGCGGCGGGCGCTCTTGGCGAGCTGAGCGGCGTTCGGCAGGGACGAGTACTGGTCGCCGTACTCGATGACCTTTTTGAACTCGTTCATCGCGTCGGCGTACTCGCCCTTGTTCCAGTGAACGTAGCCGAGCTTGTAGCGAGCGAAGCCGTACACCTTGTTGTCCGGCGCCGGGTACTTGATCACTTCCTTGTAGGCCGCCGCGGCCAGGTCCCACTTGCCCGGGTCACCCTGCGCCTCTTGGAAGAAGAGCTCGCCGAACGCCAGGTACGCGTTGGGGATGTAGGGCGACTTCGGCGCCTTCTCGATCAGCTCGAAGTAGACCTTGCGCGCGTTGGTCAGGTCGCCGGCCTGCTCGTGCTCGTAGGCGAGGTAGTAGAGCACCTCGTCGAGCTTCGAGTAGTTCGGGTAGGCCGTCTTCATCAAGGTGTAGTACTTGATGGCGCTCTTGCGCGCGGCCTCCACGATCTTCTTGGCCGCCGCCGCGTCGCTGCGGGCCTTGCTCGCCTCGGCCGGCTTCTTCTTCTTCAGATCCTGGCTCTTGACGTCGGCAGCCGTCTTGTCGCGGAGCGCGGCGCTCTCGAGCTCGACGTAGCCTTCCGCCAGGCGCCGGATCAACTGCGGGCGATCCGCCGACTTCTTCGGCGTGTTCTTGTAGAGCCGCTCGAGACCCTGGATCTCGGTGATGAGCAGCGCGCGAGAGCGCGCCTGGAGGCGGTTCTTGCGGCTGTCGCGCTGACCGGCGGCCATGGCCTCGGTCGGGTTCGTCGGCTTGGCGTTGCTCGCGTCTTTGCGCTCGCGAGGCGGAGGTGCGCTCTTGAACGCCGCGGGCCGCTTGCCACCGACCTGGAACTTGCTCGGCCCACCAGGGCACTCGCTCAGGTTCTTCTTGGCTTCGGCCCCGACGCAGGAGCTCGACAGGTCGTCAGCCGCGCCGGCGGACGCCGGGGCGAGGACGATCGCACCCAGCAGGGCCGCCAATACGGACAACGCTTTGAGGGACTTCATCTTCGTTACCTCCCACATGCCGACTCGACCACCTGACGGTAGAAGCCGAGCTCGTCGCGCCAATACTCACCGTCGAAGGGCCAGAGCACGTGCTCCTCGTCCGGTTTGACGACGCCATAAATCTTCGATTCAGCCTTGCTGACCTGGCCCTTGCTGATCTTCTCGTCGAGCAAATTGCGCTGGGCCGCCGTGATGTCGATCAGGATCTTCTCACCGTTGCGCAGGTGCTCGTTCAGCTCGTCCACGTTGCGCTGGTAGCGCAGGAGCGCGAGCTCGCCGGCCTGCCGCACGGCCAGATCGCGGGCGATCTTCAGCGAGTCCTCGACCTGCTTGCCCACTGCGGAGCCGCGGAACGCCGGCGGTGACTTCCGGTAGCGGTCCATCTCGTCGTCCAAGATGCGGACGTACTCGATGTTGCGGAGCAGCTGGCGATCCGACAGGGCGTTCTCGACGATCGGCTTGATCTTCGGGTCGAGGTTGGCCTTGCCCTCCCGCACTTCCTTCAGGAACTTGAAGAACGGCTCTTCCTGGTTCTCGCCCTTGAAGCGCTTCAGCACCTTCTCCAGCTCGTCGCGGATGGGCACGAACTTCTTGTTGAAGCGCGCGACGACGATGGTGGCGCCTTCGTAGTTGCAATTCGCGAAGTAGATGACCGCCTTGAGCACCTCCGCCTCCGGATAGAAGGAGTTCGGGAAGTACGGCGACTGGATGGTGTGGATGTTGCCGAGCGCGTGCGGGTAGTCGCCGGCCATGAAGTAGGCCCAGGACTGCTCGAACAGCGCGTCGAGCCAGTACTCGCTGGCGGGCTCGATCTGGTTCCAGTACTTCACGGCGGCGCTGAGCTTCTTCTCGTCGACCAGCGGAGTGTTGCTCTCCGGGTCGAGCTTGATCGAGGCGGAGTAGTACGTGCGGGCCATCGACAGGTAGGCGAGGTCGCGCAGGCGATCCTCGTCCTCCACGCCCTCGGCGCCCTCGTCGATGATTTTCTCGATGCGCTGGAACGACTGCACCGCGGGGACGGACTTGCGGAGTTGCACGTAGCTGATGCCGGTGAAGAACTGGCTCTTCACGTAGTACTCGCTCTTGCGGTCCACCTTCTGGAACAGACGGATGGCCTCCTCGTACTGGCGGTTGCGGTACTTGTACCGGCCGAGCATGTAGTTGAGCTGCCAGAACAGATCGCGCTGCTGCTCGTTGTCGAAGCGCGCGACCTGATCGTCGCTGTACTTGCCGACGCGCTCGATGATGTCCGCCGGCTCCGGCAGCTGGGTCGCGAGCTTCGCGAGCCAGAGCAGCGTCTCCTTGAATTTCAGGTGATTCTTGTTGTCGGCGATCTGGCTGAAGAGCGCGTAGCTGGCCTGGTAGAACTTGAGCCGGTAGAGCGCGATGGCCAGGTAGTACTGCGCGAGCTGCTTGTTGCCCGGGTCGTCGCTGGTCTCGCCGTTGACGACGCGAAACAGCGCCTGCGCGGCCTCGTTCCAGCGCTCGCGGTCGAAGAGCTTCTTGGCAGCCGCGGCCTCCTCGGTCATCTGACCGGCGACCACGGGGCCCTGCTCTTTGCCCTCTTGTCCTTCGTCGAGGTCGATGTCGACCCCGCCCTTGCCGTCGCCCTTCTTGGCGTCACCCTTGGCGTCGCCTTTGGCGTCACCCTTCTTCGGATCCGCTTTCGGATCGACCTTCGCGTCGCCCTTGGCCGCGGGCTTCGCAGCAGGCTTCGCTGCGGGCTTGCCGGCAGGCTTCTTCGGAGCCTTCGCGGCCTCCTCGTCGAGATCGATCACTTCTTGCGCGACCGCATCGCTGCTCGTGCTGACGATGCCCAGTGCGGCGGTGGCCACGATGCAGGTGGCGACAAGGCGCTTTCGGAACATGGATCCTCGTTTTAGTTGGGGACTTCGGGCGCTCGGATAGCTCACGCGCCGGCGGCTCTGCTCGGAGCCCCCAGAAGCTGGCATCGAAAAGTTCAATGAGAACCGATAGATACCACGCGCGGCCGGGCTGATGTTAGGTGGCCCCGCGCGGCGTTGTCAAGCGTCACCACAAGGGATTTCGGTCCCGTGCCCCGGGGCACGAGCCGGTGGGCGGCTCATCGCCGGGGTGACGCCGCCGCCGACCGGCGCTCGGTCCGACCGAGAGGCCACGAAAACCCTTGGGTCCCTTTCGCGTTGACGGATCTCTCCGCGCTCGACTAGCTTTTCGCGAACGCACGTCCCGGTGCGGTGGGTCGACTAAGTAGCAATGTGCTCGGGGGCTTTCTCCGAGCGCGACTAGGTGGCGAGCAACAATGACACGTTCGATTCCGGCTAGTTGGCTGATCCTGGCGGCTGCAATGGGCCTCGGCGCGCTCGCGTGCGAGCCCGGCGGCGTCGGCGACCCCTGCATCCCCGAGGACGAATACCAGACGACCTTCGGCGGCTACGACCCCAGCGAGGTCAACGTCGAGAGCCGCTCCTTCCAGTGCGAGACGCGCGTCTGCCTCGTCAACCACTTCCAGGGTCGCGTGAGCTGCCCGTACGGCCAGACCGAGGCGGACGTTCCCGCCAACCCGGCCTGCCCGCAGTGCACTGGCAACCTGGCGGGCACCGATCCCAAGCGCTGCCGCATCCCGGGCACGAGCGGGCAGCTGGCGGAGGACGTCATCAACGTGCCGGTGCCGGCTCAGCTCGTGCGCCGCACCGCGGCGGCGTCGCCGGAGCACGGCGGCGAAGGCGTGCAGGACTCGGTCTACTGCTCGTGTCGCTGCAAGAACGCCGACGGGAGCAAGGACGACGGCGCCCGCTACTGCGACTGCCCGAGCGGCTTCTCGTGCGAGAAGTTGATCGACGATCTGGGCCTGGGCTCCTCGCAGCTCGCCGGCTACTACTGCATCAAGTCCGGCTCCAACAGCAACTTGACCGGTGGTGGCTCGGAGTGCAACGCCGCGCTCAACAACTGTGGCAACGACGGGAAGAACCCGTAGCGCTGCGGAACCAGATCGGCATGCGCTCGGCAGCGCCGCCGAGCGGGCGGTTGTCGACTATCTGAGGGCGCGCGGCTTCGACGTCGTCGCCACGAACCTGCGCCTCGGGCGGCTCGAGCTCGACGTGGTCGCGCGCGACGGGCGAGTGGTCGTGGTGGTCGAGGTGCGCACGCGGGGGCCGGGCGCGTGGACCAGCGGGCTCGGCAGCATCGACTCGAAGAAGCGCCTGCGCGTGCGCCGCGCCGGCGAGCGCCTGTGGCGCGATCGCTACAAGCACGACGCCAGCGTCGATCGCATGCGCTTCGACGTGGCGAGCGTCACCTTCGAGGCGGGCGTGCCCAGGGTGGAGTACGTGGTCGCGGCGTTCTGAGCAGCTGGCGGCTCGAGCCTCGGCTCAGTCCAGCGTCCCCTGCATCTCCGAGCGAAGCTTCTTCAGCGGCTCGAGATCCGCCGCTTCGGCCTTGCCCTCGAGCTGCTTCATCGCCGCGTCGAGCAGCGCGATCTCGTCTTCCTGACGCTTGCGCCAGTTGACGACCATGTCGTTGAAGGCCTCGAAGAAGTCCACCAGCTCGTCGCCTTTGCGCAGCTTGCCGGGGATCTTGAGCTTGCCCTCACCGACCTCGCGGATCTGTCGCTTCATCTTGTAGATGGGGCCGGCGACCTTGTGGGTGACCAGGATGCCCGCGACGCCGATGCCGAACACCAGGAGCAGGAGCACGGCAGTGAGCGACGTCATCATCGTCCTCTGCTGGCTCGCGATGTCGGCGGATTGTTGCTTCAGGCTCGCGGCCTGAGACTCCAGCTGCTCCTGCTGCTTCTTCAGCCGGTCGTCCTGCGCCTGCGCGTCGGTCTTGAAGGCCTCGAGCAGCTCGGGGTTGTCCTGGTAGGCCTCGTCCTTGACGATGTTCATCTGGACGACCGCGCTCACCTTGCGGCTCTCCTCCACGACCTGTTTGCCGAAGGTGACGACCTGCTCGCCCTTGTTGACGGTGGAGTAGCTCTGGGCGAGCACCGCGTTGCTGGTGCGCCAGAGAATGAAGCCCAGCGATGCGCTCAGCACGACCGCGATGGCAACCAGGTAGCCGGTGTACTTCAGCTGAAATTGCGTATCGAGCAGGTAGTTGCGAAGCCGGCGCTGGTGACGCCCTCCCGCTGGTGCCCGTGCGGTTGCCGCTTCTGCCATGGTGGTTCTTCCCTCAATCCGTTCGACGACCGCGCGAGGCGCCCGAAGGCGCCATCGTACGGCGCCCGCCGTTCGACGAGCAAGATTGGGCCTTTTGCCCCGATTCTACTTCCCCCGCACCCACGCTCACTGGATGCGCTCCATGTTCTGGGAGAACTTCTGGATGGCGCGCTCGGCGGCCATCTTGATCAGGTCGTCCTCGCTGTCGGTGTCCCGACCCGAGACCCCGTCCTGCGTGAGCTTCACGGGGATGTTCCCCTTCAGCGCCTTGCCGGGATAGGTGAAGATGGCCACGTCGATCTTGATCTGGAGCGAGCCGCCCGAGTACTTCGGCTCGAGCACCTTGGGGGAGAGCATGAACGCCTTGAGGCCCTTCCACTTGGCCAGGCGCTTGGTCGCGACCGCCGGGGTCTCGTCCGCGGGGGCGATCACGAAGCCGTCCTCGCTGCCCGCGGCCTTGACCATCATGGAGCGCACCAGCTTCGGGACCTCGTCGCCGCTGCGCCCCGTCTTGTCGCTCGGCTTGGAGATGAAGAGGTAGACCTTCGTCTTGGCGGTGATGGCCGGCTCGCTGGCGCCCTTGAGGCCCGCGAGCGCCTTCTTGATCGCCGCCTTGACGCCCGCGTTGCTCTCGTCCTCCAGGCGCTTCTCCAGGCAGTCTTCCCCGCCCTTCTTCAGCTTGCCGAGGCCCGCCGCCGCCGCGGTGCGCACGGTGGTGTTCTCGTCCTCGAGCCCGCCGCACAGCGGCTCGACGGCGCGCTTGGACTTGGAGGCGCCGAGCGACAGCGCGGCCTGAGTGCGCACGCGGAAGTCGTCACCGTTCTTGAGCTTGTCGGCCGCCTTGTCGATGGCGTCTTCGGCCCACGCCGGCGCGGCCACCGCGAGCACGGCCCACGCCAGGAGCGACACGACGATGCGGCGACCCGCCCGGGACATTCGCCGGCAGCCTAACACGACCCGAGTCTCGCCCGCGGTCAGCATCGCTCGCGCATTTCGCTCTACCTACTCAGACGGATCGCGCCACCCGCTCCTTCAATCGGGGCTATGCTCGGGCCTCCGGCTCCCACATCCGACTTCATGCGCGTACCCGCTTCTTTTTCTGGCTTCTTGCTCGCCCTTTCATGCTGGGTCTGGGCGTCGGCGGCGCTGGCGGTGAAGGTGCAGGTTCGCGGCTCGACTCAGCTCGAGGCCCGCGCGCTGATCCGCGATGGCCGCCTGGAGCTGCGAGGCGCCATCAAGGACGACGCCGGTCGCGCCATCGGCCAGGCCCGCTTGCGGATCAATGCCAGCCGGGAACGCGGCGGCCCGAGCCTACGCCTCGGCCGGCCGACGGGCTGTGCCAGCACCACACAAGGTCAGCTGCACGCCGCGTTCGACGAGCTCTTGGTGGACACGGACGGGGCAGGCTCGTTCTGCGTCGCCTTCTTCGACGTCGATCGGCGAGCCGCGCTGAAGGTCGGCTTCGAAGGCGACCGCTATCACGAGAGGAGCGCCATCGAGCTCGACGTGGACTCCTCTCGGCGCAGCTTGGTGCTCTCGTTCTCACCGGCACCGGCGCTCTTGGCGCTCGAGCGCGAGACCCACGCGGTGTGGATCGACGCCCGCGTGGAGCCGGCCGAGGAGCCCGTGAGCGAGGCGCTGCAGCTCAAGCTCGTGCTCGAGGAGCGCGACGGGACGCGTCGGGAGCTCGGCCGGGCGGCGATCAGCTCCGGAGAGCGGGCGGAGCTCATCGTCAAGAGCCGAGACCTCGGCGCGCCCGGCCCCGCGACTCTGGTCGCCGAGTTCGCGGGCTCCGACACGGTCCAGCCTGCCCGGCGCACCGCCCCGGTTCAGCGCAACGTGCGGGTCTCGCTCTCGGTCGCCGGCGCCATCCAACCCGCTGACCCGAGCTCCGGCCTCGAGCTCGACGTGGCCGTCGGCTCTGCAGTGGGAGCGGTGCCCGGGGGCAGCGTCGAAGTGGTAGTCGGTAAGGACAGCGTCGGGACCGCGCCGGTCCAGGGTGGCACGTCGCATCTCGTCGCCGTGTTTCCCCTGCCCGCCTCCGGCTCGGTCCCAGTCGTCCTGCGCTACCTGCCAGAGGCGCCCTGGTGGCTGCCGGGCGAACCGCTCGCTCTGAGCGTTCCGGTCTCGCCGCCGAGCCCTTGGCGCCGCCTGCCCTGGGTGGTCGCCGCGCTCGGCATCGGAGCCTGGGTCGTCCGGACCTGGTGGCGGCCCCCGCGCACCGAGAAGCCCGAACGCGACCGGGTCAGCTTGCCCCCCGGGCGCCCCTCCCTGGACGTGATCGAGATCTTGCCGGAGAAGTCCGGTTGGCGCGGGCGCGTGGTGGACGCGCACGAGGGGAGCGCCATCGAGGGCGCGACCCTGACCATCATCTTACCAGCCTTCGCGACGGACGGCGTCGCGGCCCGCAGCGTCTCGGACGAGGCGGGTCGGTTCGAGCTCGCGCCGGTCCAGCGGGTGGAGGGCGCTCGGCTCGAGGTCTCGGCGCCCTGGCACTCGACCCTGGTGCGCGACCTTCCCCCGGACGGCCACCTCCAGGTGAGCCTCGTGTCACGGCGCCGAGCGCTGCTCGGGCGGCTGGTCGAGTGGGCCACCAGAATGGGCAAGCCGTGGACGGCGCCGGGGGACCCCACACCGCGTCACGTGGCCTCGGTGGCCCGGGAGCGCCGAGCCGAGGACGTCGCGGCTTGGGCGAACGAGGTCGAGCGCGCGGCGTTCGGCGCGGAGGCTCCGGATGCGGAGGTGGAGGAGCGGGTTCGGGAGCAGGAGCCAGCCTGGCGGAGCGCTGATGATCCCGGACGTTGACGGGCCAAACGCCCCCTCCCTATAGTCCGCCGCCCACCTGCCTCGGAGGCCCGCGCCACAGATGGAAATCGTCTACGTCCTCGTCGGGATCGTGGCGCTCGTCGCCGTCTACTTCCTGTTCCTGCGCAAGCCGGAGCCCGAGAAGCTCGAAGCGCCGCCCAAGCGCGAGCTGCCGGAGAAGAAGGAAGAGGCGGCGAAGAAGCGCGAGGAGCCCAAGCCCAGACCCGCCGCCGAGAAGGCCGCGGCCAAAGCCGAGCCCGCGAAGGAGCCGGAAGCCGGCGAGCGTGCGGAGCCGAAGATCCAGGAGGCGGAGATCCCCGTCGAAGCGGAGGCGCCGGCGGAGCCCTCGCGTCCGTCGCTCACGCACGCGCGGGACGTGGCAGGGCTGCGCAAGGGGCTGGCGAAGTCGCGCAGCGAAGAAGGCTTCTTCGGCAAGCTCAAGGCGCTGATCAGCGGGAAGAAAGAGATCAGCCCGGCGATCGCCGAAGAGATCGAGGAGATCTTGCTCGCCTCCGACGTGGGCGTCCCGACGACGCAGGCGATGCTCGCGCGCATCAAGGAGACGCTGAGCAAGGCCGATCTGCTGGACTCCGCCCGAGTCTGGGATGCCGTGCGCGACGAGGCGAAGCGCATCCTCGACGTGGACGGCAAGGCCGGCGCGTTTCCGTTGCGCGGCAGCCCGACCGTGGTGCTCATGGTCGGCGTGAACGGCGCGGGCAAGACGACGACCATCGGCAAGCTCGCGACGAAGCTACGAGCCGACGGCAAGCAGGTCGTGCTCGCTGCAGCCGACACCTTCCGCGCAGCCGCCGTGCAGCAGCTCGTGGTGTGGGGGGAGCGCGTCGGCTGCGAGGTCGTGCGCGGCAAAGACGGCGCCGACCCGGGCAGCGTCGTGTTCGATGCCATCAAGAAGGCGCAGGAGTCCGGCGCGGACGTCGTGCTCGCGGACACCGCGGGCCGGCTGCACACCAAGACCAACCTGATGGCCGAGATGAAGAAGATCGCGAAGACCGCCGACAAGGCGCTCTCCGGGGCACCCCACGAGGTGCTCCTGGTGGTGGACGCGACCAACGGCCAGAACGCGCTGGCCCAGGCCAAGGAGTTCAAGGAGCAGCTCGAGCTTACCGGGATCGTGCTGACCAAGCTGGACGGGACCGCCAAGGGCGGGGTGATTCTGGGCATCTGCGACACTTTCGGGGTGCCCGTCCGGTTCGTGGGGCTCGGCGAGCGTCCGGACGACCTGAGGGACTTTTCTCCCGACGAATTCGTGGAGGCGTTGCTCGGCCAGGACAGCGAAGCGAGCGCGGCTTGAGCCGCTCGCGACTTTCTCTTTAGTTTTCGGGGTTGATCGCAAAAAAGCGCGCGTGATATAGTCGCGCGGCACTCGGGCGTGGCGGATTTCGCTAATTATTTTGGGTAGTTGCAGAGCTCGTTGTAGCGGTAGTCTCCGCAGCGGTTGTCGTTCACGGAAAGCGGAAGAGGCATCGATGAAGAAAACGCGCGTCGGGCTCCTCGTTGCGGCTGCGCTCTGCGCAATGCCCGCAGGTGCCTGGGCTCAGGGCAAAAAGCCCGCTGCTGGCGACAAGCCGGCACCGGCCGAAGCCGGCAAAGAAGCCGGCAAAGAGGCCGCGGGCGAAGGCACCGAGGTCGCAGGCGAGGGTGGTGAGGCCGGAGAGGCCGCTGAGGGCGGCGAAGAGCCGGGCGGCGAAGAGCCGGAGAGCGACCTGGGGGACATCTGCAAGATCGACCCCGCCGCCTGCCCAAAGATCGACATGAACAAGGAGGCTGCGAAGCCTCTCAAAGAGCAGATCTACGCCGTGCAGCAGATCTTCGCGCTGCGCGTGCGTCGCTTCGAGGTGAACCCCTACTGGTCATTCAGCTTGAACGACCAGTTCGTGAGCCACCCCGGGCCCGGCCTGGCGCTCAACTACTACATCACCAACGTGCTCGCGGTGGGCGCGAACTTCAACTACTACCAGCCGTTCAACGTCGACAGCGAGTTCAACTCGCAGGTGCGTCGCTCGGCGCGCGTGGGTGTGCCGCTCACGGAGTACAACTGGGGCGCGGCGCTGAACTTCACCTACGTGCCGGCCTACGGCAAGTTCGCCGGCTTCGGCGACTTCATCTTCCACTACGACGCCTACGTGGTCGGCGGTGTGGGCGCGATCAGCACGCGGCCCATCCCGGTCATCGACCCCGACAACCGCAACTTCGAGTGGGAGAACCGCATCGCGTTCAACGCCGGGCTCGGGCTCCGCATCTTCTTCAATCGCTGGTTCGCGGCGACGATGGAGGTCCGCGACTACATCTTCAACGACAAGCTCGAGAACACCGAGATCCCCCTCACCCAAGCGGCCCAGCAGGATGACGCCAACTGGTACGGCGAGTCCAAGCTGACCAACGCCGTCCAAGCTCAGGTGGGCGTGTCGATCTTCATTCCGTTCTCCTTCGACTACAGGTTGCCGAAGTGATGCGCGCGGAAGGAACGATGGGAAGCACCATGAAGACGACGGCAACCCTACGCAAGCTCTTCACCGGCCTCGCCGCGCTCGTGGCGATGGGCTTGGTCACGGAGCGGGCGGAAGCCCAGGAGATCCTGCTCACCGGTCCGCTCGCCGGCGCGCCCGCCGTGCGCAAGCTGCGCCTGTACCGCGAGAAGCGCATCGAGGTCGCCCCGGCGGTCTCGTTCACCCTGCTCGACGAGTACCAGCGCGAGATCTTGTTCGGCGCGCGCCTGAACTACAACCTGACCGACTGGCTCGCCATCGGCGCGTTCGGCGCCTACGGCGCCATCAAGATGCCGACCGGGCTGAGCGACAAGATCCAGGACGTCAACGAGGCGCGGCGTGCGACCCAGCCGCCGGACTCCACCGATCGCCGCCTGACAGCGGTGAACCTGGGCCCGGACTTCAAGGAGCAGCTCGGCGGCATGGATTGGGTGCTGGCGCCGCAGATCACGGGCGTGCCCTTCCGCGGCAAGCTGGCGCTGTTCCAGAACATCTACGTGGACACGGACCTGTACTTCTTCGCCGGTCCCGCCTTCATCGGCGTGAGCGAGCGCAAGGACTGCGCGAACGACTGTGCTCTGCAGTTCGACAAGGCGAGCCGCGTCGCGGTCGCGCCTACCTTCGGCCTCGGCTTCACCTTCTACGCGAACAAGTGGAACGCCCTCGGCTTCGAGTGGCGCGCCCTGCCCTTCTCGTGGAACACGGGTGGCTTCGACACCAAGGGTGGCGGCAAAGACCAGGAGTTCCCCGACAACAAGATCGACGACAAGGACCGTCAGTTCCGCTTCAACCAGTTCCTGACGGTGTCCTGGAACTTCTACTTCCCGCAGCAGTATCGCGTCAGCGAGTAGCGGGAACCGCGGGGGGCGCTTCGAGGAGCGCGGAGGCTTCGGCCCCGCGCTCTTCGTGTTTTCTGGGTCCACGATGTCGAGCAGCGCTCTGAGGACGCAGCCCTGGAGCGCACGAAGGACTCGGGCTTCCTTCGTTGCGTCACTGCGCCGCGTCTCCGCCCCGCCAGGCGGACACCCTCGCGTCGTTGCGCCGACCTTCCGCCCCGCCAGGCGGACCCCCTTCGCGTCGCTGCGCCGAGCTCTGCCCCCGCCGGGCGGACGCCGGCTCTCAGTCTTTTCGGATCTTGTCACCGGCTCGGGAGAATCCGGGCGGCAGCGACCTCTCGCAGACCTCGCGCAGCTCCTCCGGCACGCTCCAGTCTCGATCCGCGAGCCCCTGCGCGATGCGGTTCTTCACCCGCAACGACTCCTCTTCCTCGAGGGCCGCGACCAAGGCCGGCACGCTCTCCTCCATGCCCACGGCGAAGATGGTGGTCACCGCCGAGAAGCGCACCGGCTCGCTGGCGTCGGTCATGAACGGCTCGACGGCGATTCGCACCTCGTCGCTCTTGAACTCCTCGAGCATGCGAATCAGCTGGATCTTGGGCTCCGGGTTCCTGACGTATTCGGTGTCGAACAGGTCGAGCACGGCGAGCAGCTCGTCGCAGAAGCTGTCCGAGGGCACGATGTCCTTCAGCGTCTTCAGCGGCCAGGTCAAGCTCTCGGCCTTCCGGCAGTAGTCTCGGATGGGATCGAGCGCTGCCTCGCCAGCGGCGACGATGCCCCGGGCTGCGGACTCCTTCTCTTCCTGATCCGTGATGGAAGGCTCCATCGTGAAGTCGAAGCGGCGGAGCAGCGCCCGGGCGCTGTCGGCCGTGGCCATGCGCGACAGCTCCTCGATGGCCTCCTGGCGGTCGTAGTTCTGCGCCAGCTTCTGGGACGCCAGCTTGCCGAGCCGGGCGATCTCCTTGTCGCTCTTGGTCGGCGCTGCGCCGCCCTTGTTGTCGCCCTTTCCTTTGCTCAAGAAATCGAACAAGCCCATCAGAGTCACCTCGCCGGGCGTGGCGCCGCGGCGGCAGGCTTATAGCCTGGAACGCGGGGACGTGCGAGCGCGAGCGCAGGCGCGCGAGCTCGCGAGCTCGCGGCTCAGGGGCTCGGCGGGCCGGGCGGCGCTCCGCCGCCTTCGAAGGTCGCGGGGTTCTCGGCGGGAACGCTCGGGCGACCTTCGTCATCGGTCGTGTCCTCGGGCACTCCCATCAACGCGTTCAAGAGCGAGTTGATGCGGAAGACCAGGCCCCCGAGGTCGGGATGCTCGATCTGGAAGCGCAGATCCGTCTTGCCGTTGATGATGGCGAGGATGCCCTCCTCGAGCTCGGAGACCGGGCGCTCGTAGTAGTTGCCGAGCAACGCGCCGCCGACGCCGACCAGGAGCAGGCCCAAGGCGCTCACGCCGAACACCGGCCAGAGCAGGCCCGAGAGACTGCCGACCAACGAGGCCGGAACCGCGGCGGTGAGCACCGCGCGCTTGTCGTCGCCGTAACCGACCAGAGGCGTGGAGCCGTAGAGGTAGCCACCCACCGCCGTATCCGTCACCGTGAGGGCCACCGTGTCGAGCGCCTTCTGCGCCGAGTCCTTCGCGTTGCCGGAACGGACGGCGTCGATCAGGCCCGAGCCGCCGCCGCTGCTGGCCACCAGCTCGAGCTGTCCGCCTGGGACGCTGAGCGCGAGGAACTGACCGCTGGTGAGCTCGCTGGTACGCGAGAGGCGGTCGTCGTTGAGGGGCGTCCCCAGGACCAGCGCGCCGATGACCGCACCGTCGTCGCCGCGGATGGGGGCGTAGGACGCCAGGACCTGCTCCTGGCGCTCGCGGTTGAGCCAGACGTCGCTGGCGGTGTTACCGCTGGTCAGGGCCGCCACCAGCGAAGGGTAGGCCTCGCCCAGCTTGTCGCCGCGCATCAGGTTCGAACCGTTGCGGCCGATGGCCACCGCCTGCTTGTCCACGAAGACGACCACGGACGGCGCCATCTTGGCGAAGGTCGCGTCGGCGACCGCCTCGTCGCGGATCTTGTTGGCCGCGGCCGTGGCCGCCTGCTGGCGCGCCTCCGGCGTCCCGGCGGCGTACACGCCTTTGACGCTCTCGGTAGCGGTCCGCGAGTCGAGCCAGCGCTCGATCCGGGCGCCGTCGAGCGCGAGCTGGGCGGCGGCAGCCCGCAGGGCCTGAGAGACCTCGGTCTTGCGCTTGGCTGGGTTGGCGACCACGTCGCCGAGCGACGCAGCCAGGAGCACGTAGCTCAGGATCCCGACGATAGCGACGATTCCCGCGTTGACGACGATGATCTTCCACCGCATGGTGTGTCCCTTCGACGGTCCGAGGCCGAGCTTCGAGCTCGGACCCCAGCCCCTCACGCACAGCGCCGCGCGAGGCTATCATTCTCGTCGTCGCAGGTGAAAGCCATGAACGCGCTGGCCCTCGTGGACGACCCGCTGTTCGCCGAGCACGAGGCGCCGGCAGGCCACCCGGAGCGCTCCGAGCGCCTCGACGCCGCTCGGGCCGGCTTGGCCCGCGCCCACCTGGCGCTCGGCACCGAGACCCTGCGCCCACGGGATGCCTGCGACGAGGAGCTGGGCCGGGTGCACGGGCCGGGCTACCTCGCCCGCCTCGGCCAGGCGGCCGGCAAGGCTGGCTACCTGGACGCGGACACCTTCTTCAGCCCGGCCTCGGTGGCTGCCGCCCGGCGGGCGGCAGGCGGTGCGGTGGCTCTGGTCGACGCGCTCGCGGAGGGCCGGGCCCGCTACGGCCTCGGGCTGGTTCGGCCACCCGGGCACCACGCCCGGCCCAACGCTGCAATGGGCTTCTGCCTGCTGAACAACGTCGCCGTCGCGGCGGCGCACGCCCGGTCCCGCGGGATCGAGCGGGTGCTGATTCTGGACTGGGACGTTCACCACGGCAACGGCACGCAAGAGATCTTCTACGACGATCCGAGCGTGGTCTACGTGTCCCTGCACCAGTACCCGTTCTACCCGGGCACCGGCGCCGTGAGCGAAGTGGGGCGCGGGGACGGAGTCGGATTCACGGTCAACGTGCCGCTGTCCCAGGGAGCCGACGACGACGTCTACGTCGCGGCCTTCGACCGGGTGATCTCGCCGATCGTCGAGCAGTACGACCCCGGGCTGGTGCTGATCAGCGCGGGCTTCGACGCTCACCGCCGCGATCCGCTCGCTGGGATGGCGCTGAGCGAAGAGGGCTACGCCCGGATGTTGGGCCGCGTCGCCCGAGCCCTGCCCCACGGTGACGTCGGGCGCTTGTGCCTGGTGCTCGAGGGCGGCTACGACCTCCGAGCGTTGTCGGACTCGCTGGCCGCGACCCTCGCGGCGCTCGAGGACGCGCCCGCGGACGCCGGCCCGCCAAAGGCCCCGTCGCCTCGACACGCCCGCGAGCTCGAGGCCGTCGTGGCCCAGCAGAGGCAGTTCTGGCGGCTCTAGCCTGCCCCAATCGAAACTCCGCCTTGCCGACCCCCGGCGGCGTGGACTACACCTCCCGGCGCGCTCGGCCTTCGCGGGCGCTGTCCACCCGGACACGGTGGGTGTAGCTCAGTGGTAGAGCACTGGATTGTGGCTCCAGGTGTCGCGGGTTCAATTCCCGTCACTCACCCGAGGATTCTCGGTTTCTCATTTCTCGTCGCGCCACTGGACGCGTCTGGCGACTCTTCCGCTCCGCCGCCAGACCGCGCTGGCCTCGCCAGTAGTCTCGGGCGTCTGGGCCTCCGTGGCTGATCGAGATCTGATCTGGCCAAGACCCCCGATGTGATCCCGGGGGCCGCTCGCGCGGCCTCGCCGCTTCGCGGCGGCTGACCGGGGCGTTCTTCCCGTCCCCGTCCCCGTCCCCGTTTCCTCGGGCTCCCGTGCAAGTGGGCGACCCCGGATCAAGCGCAGCCAGCTGTGAGGATCTGCTGGCTGTGATATGCGCCCGCCATGGCCGTCGTCTCCCGCTCCCTCGATACCCTCGCCATCCACGCCGGGCAGGAGCCCGACCCATCCCACGCTGCGGTGATGCAGCCCATCGTGCTCTCGAGCACCTTCGCGCAGGCAGAGCCCGGCAAGCCCAAACGCTTCGAGTACTCGCGCAGCGGCAACCCCACGCGCGAGGCGCTCGAGGCCTGCATCGCGGCTCTGGAAGGCGGGCGGCACGGCTTCGCCTTCGGCAGCGGCAGCGCCGCGACGCTCACCCTGCTTCACACGTTGCGCCCGGGGGATCACGTGATCTCCGGGGACGACGTCTACGGAGGGACGTTCCGGCTGTTCGACAAGGTGCTCGCGCCGATGGGTGTCGAGACCACCTTCCTCGACATGCGCCACCTCGATCGGCTCGAGGCCGCCATCAGCGACAAGACCCGACTGGTCTGGATGGAGACTCCCACCAACCCACTGCTGAAGCTGTTCGACATCCGCAAGATCGCCGGCATCGCCAAGGGCCGCGGACTGCCCCTGGTGGTGGACAACACGTTCGCGTCGCCGATGTTGCAGCGACCGCTCGAGCTCGGCGCCACGGTCGTGATGCACTCCACGACCAAGTACATCAACGGGCACTCCGACGTCGTCGGCGGCGCATTGGTCACGAGCGACGAGCCCCTGGCCGAGCGCATCCGCTTCCTGCAGAACGCCATCGGCGCCGTGCCGAGCCCCATGGACTGCTACCTGGTGCTGCGCGGGCTCAAGACCCTGCCGGTGCGCATGCGCCAGCACGTGAAGAGCGCCTCGGAGCTGGCGCGGCGCCTCACCGAGGCGAAGGGCGTCCGAGTCGTCCACTACCCGGGCCTGCCCACTCACCCCGACCACGCGCTCTGCCAGGCGCAGATGGCCGGGGGCGGCGGGATGATCAGCCTGGAGCTCGACGGAGGCGTCGATGAGTCGCGCCGTTTCCTGAGCGCGCTCCGCATCTTCACTCTCGCCGAGAGCCTGGGCGGCGTGGAGTCCCTGGCGGAGCACCCCGCGATCATGACCCACGCCTCCATCCCTGCCGAAGTGCGGCGCAGCGTGGGCATTTCGGACAGCCTGGTGCGGCTATCGGTGGGCCTCGAGGACGTGGAGGACCTGTGGAATGACCTGCAAATGGGCCTCGCGGCCATGCGCTAGGGGCGCCTGCCGTTTGCTCGCAGCGCCCGCTTCTTGCTAAACATGGGACGGGGTCAGACCCGGAAGGACGAACATGATGCTTCGAGGCTGGAGTGCGGGCGCGGCGGTGGGCTCAATATTGGCGGTGCTGGGCTGTAGCGACCCGGCCGCTCCCCCCGCCACGGGTAGCGCGACCGTCCAGCTTTCGGCGGTGTCACCGCCGGTCGCGGGCAAGTCCTGTGCGGCCCAAGGCGACCCGATCTTCCTCGGCCTGAACGGGGTAGGCCCGTCAGGGACCGCCAAGGGCAGGCCTTACACGGACGACGAGGACGGCGCCAACGTGTCGTGCTCCGTGGGCAGCGGCTCCGAGATCAAATTCAGCGGCCTGATCGAGAACTCCGGCGGCGTGTTCTTCCAGGTCACCGGCTCGGTGGTCAAAGGCGGCACCGGCAAGGCCTCGGTGAGCGTCTACGACCCGGACTCCACCGACGTCCTCACCAGCCCCAACGACCAGCTTTGCGACGTGCGCGTGGACACCCCGCCGCTCGTCGTCGGCGAAGAGAGCATCTGGGCGTCTTACTCCTGCCCGGCGCTCACCTCGAAGGACAACCAGTCGATCTTGTGCGACGTCGATCTGAGCTGGTTCTACTTCGATCACTGCAAGTGATCGGGAAATCAGGCTTCGCTGCTCCGGGAGCCCTCGCTGCCCGGCGCGGGCTCGTCCTGCACGGGCTCGGCCGCCGGTGAGGGCTCGGAGCCCGAGCTGGCGCTCGCGGCGGGTGTCGGCTCGGTCATCTCGATCGTGCTGTTGGACTCCTCGATCTTGACGATGACCGCGGTGATGTTGTCCTCGCCGCCGTGCTCGTTCGCCAGAGCGACCAGGCGGCGGCACGCCTCGGCGATGTCCGCGTTGCCGCTCATGACTTCGAGAATCTCACCGTCGTCGATCATCCCGGACAGCCCGTCGGAGCACAGCACGTACAGGTCCCCGGCCTGAGCGTCGTCGCTCTGAAGGTCCACGGTGACGTGGTCCTGCATGCCGAGGGCGCGCGTGATCACGTTCTTCGGCAGCTCGCTGCGCTGTTCGTCAGTCAGCTCGGGCATCGCCAAGAGGTAGTCGTTGACCAGCGAGTGATCGCGGGTGAGCTGCGAGATCTTGCCCTCGCGGACGCGGTACGCGCGGCTGTCGCCGACGTGACCGATGAACATCTTGCTCTTCGTCGGGCTGAACAGGGCGCCCACTATCGTGGTCCCCATGCCGTGACACTCGCGCGAACGCAGGCTGCGCTCGATGATCTGACGATTCGCGATGCGGATGCCGGTGAGCAGCCGATTCTCTTCTTCCGAGAGCCGGGAGTCGAAGTGGAACGGCCACGTCACGTCCTCCGCAGCCGTGGCGCGGAAGAACTCCACCATCGAGTCCGTAGCGAGTCGGCTGGCCACGTCCCCGGCCCGATGCCCGCCCATCCCGTCGGCGACGACGTAGAGCTCCTGATCGTTGAGGATGGCAAAGCTATCCTCGTTGTGGTCGCGCTGGAGCCCCACGTCGCTGATCCCAGCCGCAAGTGCGCGGAGCTTCGTCATTCGGCCTACTGAAATCTTCCCGTTGTGTGTTTCCGATGTCAAGCACGCTAGACCGCGAGGATTTCCTTCTCTTTGCCGGCGATGATCTGATCGACGGAGGCCGCTGCTTCGTGCACGATTTCCTCGGCCTTCTTCTTGCCCCGCTCGACCTCGTCCTCGCTGGCCTCGCCAGCGTCCTTCAGCTCGTTCAGCATGTCGAGCGCCTCGTGCCGGGTCTTTCGGATGGCGACCTTGCACTCCTCGCCGTGCTTCTTGGCGACCTTGACCAGGTCCTTCCGGCGTTCCTCGGACAAGGGCGGGATGGGGATCCGGATCAGATCGCCGTCGGTCTGCGGATTGAGCCCCAGATCCGACTCGCGCAAGGCCTTCTCGATGACCTGGGCCTGGGACTTGTCCCAGGGCTTGACGGTGATGAGGCGCGGCTCCGGGACGCTGACCGTCGCCATCTGGGGGATGGGCGTGCTCTGGCCGTAGTAGTCGACTCGAATCGAGTCGACCATCCCGGCGTGGGCGCGCCCCGTCCGGAGCTTGCCGAGCTCGCGCTTGAGGGCCTCCTTGGCCTTCTCGATCCCGGATTTCAGCTCACCCAGCGTGTCGTCAATCATTGCCATGGTCGAACCTCGTGAGCGGCGCGGACCATAACACCCGACCCCAGGCACCGCGAGAGGCGTTTCGGGCGCCGCCGCACCGCGCTAGACTCTTGCCCGACATGCCGCGGATCCGCCACGCCGTCGCCGCTTCCTTGGCCGTCTTGGTGCTCGCCCAGGCCTGCAAGCGCGAGGAAAGCCCACCCCGCTACCCGACGGGCGGGGCTGCCACCGGCTACCCGCCGCCGAGCTACGGGCCAGCGCCAGGCCCGACGGCTGAGCCGACCGCGCCGCCGCCCGCCACCGCGCCAACCAGCCCGACCCCGGCCGCGCCGGACGGCCCCGCGGCCGCCGCCGGCCTGCCGTGCAGCTCGGACGCGGACTTCATCTGCCCCTTCGGGCGCTGCCTGGGCGGACGCTGCGGTGGCTGCCGGCGCGAGACCGACTGCAAGCCCGGCGCAACCTGCGCGAGCACGCCCGTCGGCATGACCTGCCTGCCGAGCATGGCGCCCGCCCCTGCCCCGACACCGACGGCACCTGCGCCTGCCCCGGCGCCCGCGCCGGCGCCCACGCCTGCGCCGACCGCGCCCCCGGCGCCGCCGCCCGACAGCTTCGCCGCCGCCCGCGAGCGCTGCCTGAAGCGCACCAACGAGTATCGCGCCACCAAGAACCTGCCGGCGCTGTCGCTGCGCACGCAGTCGTCGAGCTGCGCCGACGGCCAGGCGCAGTCCGACGCGACCAGCAAGACGCCCCACGGCTCTTTCGGCAAATGTGGCGAGCTCGCGCAGAACGAGTGTCCCGGTTGGAAGGGCTCCACGGACGTGGTCGTGGACACCTGCATCAAGGCGATGTTCGACGAGGGTCCCGGCGCCGGACCGGCGCACGGGCACCACAACAACATCATGGACGCCAGCTACACCGCGCTCTCGTGCGGGTTCTTCGTGGCGTCGGACGGCAGTGTCTGGCTAGTCCAGAACTTCCACCGCTGACGTTCACTTCTTCTTGGGTGGCTTCTTCTCCGCCGACGCGCTCGGGGCAGGCGCCGCGTCCTCGGGCGCCTGGGCATCCCAGAATGCCTTGTCGGCCTCCTCGAGCTTCTTCTTGTTCACGTCGTCCACCACCGCGGCTGCGCTGGCCGCCGTCTCGGTGACCGCGAGGTTCGCCTGACGCGTGACGTGCGCCGTGTACAGGCCCAGACCGCCGATGGCGAGCGCGAGGCCCACCAGCACGCCCGCGAGCACCTTGCCCCTTCCGCCTTGGGGTTGCATCTCCTCGAGCTCGAGCTCGAGGGTGCTGGGCTGAGTGGGACGCACGGCGTAGCTGACTTGCTCGCGGCTCTCCTGTGCCCACTGACTCAGCTGCTGCAGGGCGACCGCCGCCTCACGCGCGCTCTGGAAGCGTTGGGCCGGCACGCGGGCGCAGGCGCGCATGAACCAGGTGTCGAACTCCCGGGGGACGTTGGAGTTGACCTTCGACGGGACCGGCATCGGCGCCGAGCAGACCTTGAGCACGACCTCGCCGATGACGTCGCCGCCGAAGGGTGGGCTGCCGCAGAGCGCGGAGAAGGCGCAGGCGCCCAGCGACCAGACGTCGGAGGGCGGGCCTACCGGATGCGACGAGGTCAGCGCCTCCGGGCTCATGTAGTGCGGGGTCCCGAGCAGCGCTCCGGCCTGCGTCCCGCCTTCGACTTTGTGCTCGTCGTGTGCCAGCTTCGCGATGCCGAAGTCCACGACCTTGACCGTGTAGCCGAGCCTCCCCGCTTCGGGATCCCGGGCCAGGAAGATGTTGTCGGGCTTCAGGTCGCGGTGCACGACGCCGGCCTCGTGGGCTGCCTCGAGGGCGCGGGCGACCTGGGTGACGATGGTCGTCACCTCCGGCAGGAGCAGCGGTCCGCGGGTCTTGATCGCCCGCTCGAGGGGCTCACCCTCCAGGTACTCCATCACGATGTAGGGATGACCGTCCTCGGTCACGCCGTGGTCGTGGACCTTCACGGCGTGCCGGCTGTTGATGCGGGCGGCCGCCTTGGCCTCGACCTCGAACCGGCGGCGCGCCTCCGAGCTCTTGGCGAGCTTCGGGTGCACGAACTTGATCGCCACCGGGTGCCCGAGCGAGACGTGCCGGCCCAGCCAGACCGAGCCCATGCCGCCCTGGCCGATGACGCGCTCCACCGTGTAGCGCCCGCCGACGACGGTCCCCTCGAGGTTGGGCGGAGGTGCGGTGGTCATGGAGGGGAGAGAACCGGCCGCGGTTAGCTTACGCTATCCCCGTCGGCGGGTGCCAGCCCGAGAGAAGATGCGATTTCGAGTCGTCACGTGGAACATCCACAAGGGGATCGGGGGGCTCGACCGGCTCTACCGAATCGAACGCGTGGCCGGGGCGCTGCGCGAGATCGCGCCCGACATCGCCCTCTTGCAGGAGGTCGCGCAGGATCTGCCGCGCGCGCGCCATCATGAGCAGCTCGGGTTGCTCGGCGCCGAGCTCGGCATGCGCCACGCCGCGTTCTCACCCCAGCATCGCTTCACCCGCGGCGGCTACGGCAACGCCATCCTGAGCCGCTGGCCGCTGCACGACGTGAGTGAGCTCGATCTGACGATCGGCACGCGCAAGAAGCGCGGGGCGCTCTCGGCCCGAGCCCGGCTGCGCCTGGGACGGCACGCGCGCTCGGTGGTGGTGTGCTGCATGCACCTCGGCCTCGCCGGCTCCGAGCGCGACCGCCAGCTCGAGCGCTTCCTGTCGTCGGATCCGTTCCGCGGCCTGCACCGGCGCACGCCGGTGGTGCTCGGCGGAGATCTGAACGATCTCTGGGGCACGCTCGGACCGCGGCTCATCGAGCCCGCCGGGTTCCGCCGAGCGGGGCGGCTCTGGAGCACGTTCCCAGCCTGGCTCCCGATCCGCCCGCTCGACGGCGTGTTCGTGCGCGGCGACGCGGTCGTGGTCCACGCCGCGGTCTCCCGCACCGTGCTCTCCGAGTCGGCCTCGGACCACCTGCCGCTCTACGCGGACCTCGCGCTCGAAGGACTGTCGGCATGACCGACGCGCCGGACATCGTCACACCGGGTCAGGTGATCGACGACAAATTCGAGGTCGAACGCCTGCTGGGTCGCGGAGGCATGGGCGTCGTGGTGCAGGCGCGCCACCTCGAGCTCGATCAGCGCGTCGCGATCAAGCTGCTCAAGGAAGGCGTGCTCGAAGGTGACGAGGCCGTGCAGCGCTTCACCCGCGAGGCTCGCGCGTTGGCGAAGCTCGGCGGCGAGCACGTGGTGCGCGTGACCGACGTCGGACGCCTGCCGCAGGGCACGCCCTACATGGTCATGGAGTACCTGGACGGCGAGGATCTGTCCGCGAGCTTGCGCCGGCGCGGACCGCTGCCCCCGGACGAAGTGGCGGACTACCTGGTCCAGGCCTGCGCGGGCCTGGCCGAGGCGCACGCGACCGGCCTGGTGCACCGCGACCTGAAGCCCGCCAACCTGTTCCTGGCGCGACGGACCGACGGCACCACGCAGGTGAAGGTGCTGGACTTCGGCATCGCGAAGTCGATCGGCGGCACGCGCCTGACCGCCGACTTCGCCGTGCTCGGCTCGCCCCGCTACATGTCGCCGGAGCAGCTGCGCGCGCCCCGCAGCGTCGATGCCCGCACGGACATCTGGGCGTTGGGCGCCATCGCGTTCCGTCTGCTCACCGACAAGCCGCCCTTCGCGGCCGAAGGGCTCGAGCAGCTGATGGAGGCGATGCTCGCGGGCAAGCGCCCGGCCCTCGCCGAGCTCCGGCCCGGGCTCCCGGCAGCGCTCGTCGAGGCCGTCGAGCGCTGCCTGCGGGTGAACCCCGAGGAGCGCTTCGCGAGCGTGGTCGATCTGGCTCGAGCGCTCGCCGAGGTGGGACCACCGAGCGCCCGAGAGCGCGCCGCGCGCCTCGCCCGCGCGTCGTCGCCGCCGCCGCCCGAGCCGGCCGCGGCGGCGCAGGCCGCGACGGTGCCCTTCGCGGCGGTCCCCGAGGCCAAGGCCCGACCCATCCTCGAGCC
Source organism: Polyangiaceae bacterium (assembly GCA_015075635.1). Classification (NCBI taxonomy): domain Bacteria; kingdom Pseudomonadati; phylum Myxococcota; order Polyangiales; family Polyangiaceae; species Polyangiaceae bacterium. The sequence continues at coordinate 1,451,114 of JABTUA010000001.1, read as the reverse complement.
GACGCTGGACGACCCGGCGCTCCGGGAGTCGGTGCGCCCGAGCCGCGCGCGAACGCCGCGCTGGGCCATCGCCGCCGGGCTGGTGATCGTGGCGAGCGTCGCGCTGATTGCGGCGGTCCTGAGCGGAATGCTGGGCGCCACGACGGGCTGGCTGCTCGGGGCAGACCGGCGCGAGGTCCGCCTGGACTACGACCCGAAGCGCGTCGATCCGGTCACGCTCCTGCCCCAGGCCGCGAAGCTCGCCGCCGAGATCGAGCCCGGGGCGGAGCTGGTGAGCATCGAGGTGGACCCGGTGGTCGGCGGCTGGGTCGATGTCACCAACGGCGGCCTGGTCTATTTCGCGTTCCAGTACGGCCTCGACGGCGGGAAGGCCGGCTGGGTCGAGGTGACGGCGGAAGACAAGGGGCTCAGCGCCATCCGCCACTCGATGCCGCCCCGCGGCAAGCCCGTGGCCCGGCCGACCTGCTCCGTCCTGGAGATTTGGAGAGCTGTCGCGGCCGCCGGTGTGCCTCCCGAGCTGCCCCTGAGCTTCGGCTACGGAACGACCCCCGGTGCGGCACGCTGGCGGGTCGAGGCAGCCGGACGCCCCGAGCTCCGGCGGAGCGTGGATGGGACGACCTGCAAGGTGGTCCAGACCCCGGAGTGAGGTTGATCGCGTACGGCGTTTCGCGGTACTTGAAGCGCATGCCGAAGCCCACGCTCGTCCGCGACATCATGACCCGCGAGGTCGTGACTCTGTACGAGGAAGACAACCTCCTGGGCGTCGAGGAAGGGATGCGGCACTTCCGCTTCCGCCACCTGCCGGTGGTCGACGACGGCAAGCTGGTCGGGCTCATCACCCAGCGCGACCTGCTGCGCATCGCGGCAAGCGTGGCTGAGCCGGGCGGGGACAAGAAGACACACAACATCAAGGAACGGCTGTTCGCGCGGGACGTCATGGCCCGAGAGCTGGTCACCGTCCGGGAGGACACCCCCATCGCCGACGCCGGCCTCTTGATGTGGAACAACAAGCTGGGCTGCCTGCCGGTGGTCTCCGACGACGGCAAGCTGCTGGGCATCGTCACGGAGGCGGACTTCGTGAAGCTGGCGCTGAAGCTCCTCGAACAGTCCCCCTGAGCCCCTGGCTGGAAAGACCGGGCAACCGGCCGGTTCTCGGGTATCCTTCCGCGCATGCGACGGCTCTTCGCGCTCCTTTGGCTTCTTCCAATTGGCACGGTTCTCGGCGCAGCGTGCTCGGCGTCCGAGAGCGGCAGCAGCAGCGGCGGCAACGGCGGCGGCGGCACCGGCAACACCGGCGGCGGCGACGCCAGCGTGTGCGGGTTCTGCATCCAGAAGAGCTACACGCCCTGCGTGGACGGCCAACCCGGCACGCCGATCGAGTGCGAGGACACTTGCACGAGCGGCCTCGGCTGCACGCTGTGCGCGCCGGGCTCGACGGTGTGCGTGGGCAACGAGGTCCACAAGTGCTCCGAGGACGGCATGAACCAGGACGAGCTGGTCCAGACCTGCAACGTCTCCGCCGGCGAGGTCTGCGGCGGCGGCAAGTGCGGCACCGCCTGCGAGCTCTCGACGGAGACGCCGTCGAACGTGGGCTGCGAGTTCTGGGCGGTGGACCTCGATCAGCAGGACGGCGGCGGCAACGATCCGGCCAGCATGCCCTGGGGCGTGGTGCTCTCGAACGCAGGCCAGAGTCAGGCCAACGTGACCATCGAGCTGAACGAGGCGCCGGTCGGGCAGCCGCTGGCGCTCAAGGTGGTCAAGCAGGTCTCGATCGCGCCGGGCGCGCTGGAGAAGGTCGTGCTGCCGACGCGCGAGCTCGACTGCGGCGTGAAGCCCAACGATTACGCCTCACCGGGAACCTGCCTGTCTTCCCAGGCGTACCGCATCACCTCGAGCTACCCGATCATCGTCTACCAGTTCAACGTGTTCGAGAACGCTTACTCGAACGACGCCTCGCTGCTCCTGCCCACGAGCGCCCTCGGCAAGTGGCACCGCGTCATCGGCTGGGGCGCCGGTCACCCGGTGCCGATCAACTTCCCGGGCCTCGGCCTGATCATCGACCGCTCCTACGTCACCATCGTGGGCACCAAGCCGGGCACCACGGTGAAGGTGCGCCCGAGCTGGCGCATCAAGGGCAACCCGCCCATCGCCGCCACCCAGCCGGGCGGCGAGATCGTGGCGAACCTCGGGCCCTTCGACGTTCTGAACCTCGAGACCGACGACGCCACGATGGCGGACGACCAGAAGACGATGGCCGATCTCTCCGGCACCGTCGTCGAGTCGAACCAACCCGTCGCAGTCTTCAGCGGCGTAGAGTCCACGGGCGCTCCGGGCCCCGTGCAGGTGCCGACCCCGCCGGGCTGGTCGAGCGGCGACACCTGCTGCCTCGATCACCTGGAGGAGCAGATCTTCCCGGTCGAGTCGGTGGGCATGAAATACGTGATCGCGCGGAGCCCCGTGCGCTCCACCGGCTCCTGGAAAGAGCCCGACGTGATCCGCTTCGTGGGCGTGGCCGAGACCGCCAACGTGAAGACGACGCTGCCCGCGCCCTACAATCAGTTCACCATCCAGCCCGGCGAGGTGGTCACCACCTGGGCCCAGAGCGACTTCACGGTCAGCGCGGACAAGCCGGTGATCGTCGGGCAGATCTTGGTCAGCAATCAGCTGGTGGACGGCCCGTACATCGGCGATCCGTCCCTGACGGTGTTCCCCCCGGTCGAGCAGTACCGCACGGAGTACGTGTTCCTGACCCCGGGCTCGTGGAGCCAGAATTGGGTCGTTATCACCACCGAGGTCACCGCCAAGACCATCATCGACGGCTCGGCGACGGACAACTGCACCAAGGAGGCCTCGGGCATCCTCGACGGCGTGCCCTACGAGTCTCGGCGCTGCAAGCTGACCGAAGGCGTGCACTACCTGACCGGCGACAAGCCCTTCGGCATCGTCGCGTACGGCTACGGCGCGGCGGGCTCCTACGCCTTCGCCGGCGGCGCCAACGTGAAGAAGATTTACGATCCGCCGCCCATCAAGTGATCCGGAGCCTGCGCCAGGCTGGGCAGGCTCCGCGGCAGGAGCGAGGGCTCCGAGATGCGGATGGTGAAGGCGAGCCCGAGCACCAGCATGAAGGTGTCGAACTGGTGTCTCGCGCCGTCGTAGGTGTGGCGCTCTCGCATGGCGGCGCCGGTGAGATCCGCCGCGAGCCCCACCGCGACGCGTGAGCTCGTGGGCAAGTCGAGCCCGAGCCAGACGCTCCCCACCGGGCCCCACTGGGTCATGCCCTCCTCGTCGCGGTCGAAGCTGTAGAGCACGCCGGGCCCGACCGCGCCACCCAGGCGGAGCACTTTCGCGGGCAAGCGGTGATCGATGAACAGCGCGCCGTAATACAGGCCTTGCGGCGTGTCGTGCCACTCGCCGTCGAAGTAGTTGGCCGGCGCGTGCACCAAGCGCCCGAGCCCCCCGAGGGTCACGTCCCGGCCGAGCCGGGCCGCCGCGGCGAGCTGCAAGGTGATCGCAGGGCCGCTCGGCTCGAGCTTGTTCTTCGCGTCTTCGTCCGCGGTCGGGTGGTAGCGCGTGCTGGTGCGCAGGTACGCGCCCCCCACGTCCAGGCGCAGAAACCAGGCGTCGCTGGAGAGCACGACGTCGGGATCCTCCTCGACGGGTGGCGGCGGTCCAGGCTCCGCCGCAAACGCCGGCCCGACGCCGAGAGAGGCGAGGCAGAGGAGCGCTGCGACCGCGGGACGCACGACGCGAGGAGGCTAACACGGAGCGGTTGAGCTAGCCTTGGGAGCCGTGCGGCTCTCCACGCGCGCCCTCGCGCTCTCCTTGTTGCTCATGGCCCGCTCCGCCTCCGCGGACGTGGCCCCACCCCCAGGGTACGTCGAGAAGTGCAGCGTCGAGAAGCAGCGCGGCGCGGGCGAAGACTGCGTGGCGTGCAGCACCTACTTCGCCGAGGCCGACGCCTGCCAGAAGCAATACGCCCCGCGGGGCTACGCCGAGCGCTGCCGCACGCGCGGCGCCAGCACTTGGACCGAGGTCTGGTGCAAGCCGAGCTCGGCCGCGGCCGTGTCGTCGCTGGCCGAGCCCCGCGACGCCGGCGGCGCTGACCCCGTGCCCCAGCCGAGCGCGCTCGCCTCGTCGTCCGCAGAACCGCCCGCCACGAGCACGCCCACGCCGAGCGGGGCTCCGACGCCGGACACGAACCCGGCGGCGCCCGGGACGAGCGCGCAGCAGTCGTCCGTCCCCAACACCGCCCCCCGAGAAAAGAGCGGGAGCTGCGGCGCGTGCGAGCTCGGGCGGCCCGCGTCGAGCAGCACACCCCTCGCCTGGCTCGCGGGTCTCCTGGTGCTCAGAGCAAGGTCACGTCGAGCTGGAACGTCCCGCTCACGCTCGGCGTGTAGCTGTCGATGATGGGTTTGTCCTAAGAGACGGCGAGCTGCGACAAGTCCCGTCGCTACGGGGGTGTACGTTCGAGCCTCGTCGATGTCCGACTCCTTCGTCCGCTACCTGCTGCTCCTGCGCGAGATCCCCACCGCGCCGAAGCACGTGGACACTGCGACGCTGGCACGCCGGTTGAAGGACCACGGGATCTGCGTGACTCGACGCACCATCCAGCGGGACCTCGAGCGGCTGTCGTCACGCCTGCCTCTGCACTGCAACGACGCGAGCAAGCCCTACGCTTGGGCCTGGCACGAGGGCGGCGGCGAGTCCTTCCGCGCTCTCGTGCTGCGCGTGGCGAAGCACGTCGAACGCTGACCCGGTATCTGCTTGACGCGCTACCGCGCGCGGCGTTCGCTCGACGCACCTTGGCCAAGAAGAGCGAGCCCGCCGTCCCGCTCACCGACAGACTGGTGTCCGAGGTGGAGTCCATGGTGCGTGCGGAGCGCTTCGTTCCAACCAAGCAGCTCGTGCGGGGCAAGCTGTCGCGGCACGACGAGGCGCTCCTCTTCGAGAAGCTCGCCCTACGAGGGCTCGAGCGAACGCCGAAGGGCGTGCGGACTCCGCTGGCCGGGCAGATCGCGTCGAGCATCGACGCGACGACGCCAGTCCCGCTGGCGGCGCTCGCCAAACGCGTGCGCGGGGCGACCGCGGCCGAGGTCAAGCGCACGCTGTACGAGCTGGTCAGAGCGGGGGAGCTCTCGTTGCTGGCCGGCGCCAGCACCGACGAGGTGACGCGACCTGGCTCGCACGTGCTGGCCCCAGCCGAGCTCGATGCGCTGCGGGATTTGGCCAAGCTCCTGCCGAAGCTGGTCGCGCGCGCCCGACCCCGGAAGGGCCTTCCGGCGAAGACTCTCCGCCGCGCCGAGGCGCGAGCCGTGCTGGAGCCGCTCATCTCTCTGTCTTCGTCGCCTGCCGCGCCCGCCGGAGAGGTCCTCGAGACCCTGGCGGCCCTCGAGCGAGCCCGGGGGCGCTCGGTGTTCGTTCCGGACTTGGTCCGCGCGCTCGGCGCCGCCGAGTCCCCCGCCGGCGCCCACCGAGCGTTGCTGGCGCTCGCGCACACGGGGAAGGTGGAGCTTCGCCCGGAGAGCGGCGTCGGCAACCTCTCTGCGGCCGATCGCGCGCTGTGCCCGTCCGACGCGCAAGGGACGCTGATCTCGTACGCCCGGGTGCTCGCGGGAGGCAGGGCATGAGAGGCCCTTTCGACTTCGAGCACGCCGACCCCTGGAGCAGCGACGTCGTCGACGTCGAGTCCCTGAACGCCCAGCTGAGCGACGCCGTGCTGTCTCGGATCGAGGAAGTGCGTCGAGCGGCTCCGCTGGGGCCCCGAGAGCTCGGCTCGAGCACGCTCTTGGGGCTCGGCCCGGCGGGCTCGGGCAAGACCCACCTCTTCGTGCGCGTGCGTCGCCGGCTGGGTCCGCGCGCGGCCTTCGTGCTCGTTCGCCCCGAGATTGGCATCGAGGCCACCCCACGTCACGTCCTGACGCAGATCGTCGACTCGCTCCAGCACCCCGCCTCCGGCACCACCGACCGCCAGCTCGACGTGATCGCGGCTTCGATGCTCGCGGCGGTGTCCGGCGAGCGGGTCGGGCCTCACGTGCTCATCGAACAGCTGCGGCAACGCGACGAGCGCCTGCGGGAGGATCTGATCGAACGCGCGACGGCCCACCTCGAGGCGTTGTACCCCGAGGTCTGGACGGACTATCTGGAGCGCCTGCTGCGCGCGCCGTTCTTGCCCGCGCCGGATCGCCGAGCCGCGAACGCCTGGCTCGCCGGCAGGGAGATGAACGACGTGCAGCTGAGCAGGCTCGGCGGCGGCGCGAGTCTCACCGAGGCCGACGTGCTCCCGGCCCTGCGCACGCTCGCCGTCGTCGCGGCCCACGGCTCGCCCATCGTGCTCGTCTTTGATCAGCTCGAGAACCTGGTGACCACGGAGCACCAGTCGTCGCGCATCGCAGCGCATGGCAACCTGATCAGCGAACTCCACGACAGCGTCCGCGGGCTGGTGATCGTCCAGCTAGCGCTCGACGCGGAGTGGGATCGCAACATCCGCCCGAAGCTGGCCGCGTCTCACCGCTCCCGCGTCGAGTCGAAGCTGTTCGAGCTCTCGTTGCCCACGCCGGATCAGCGTGAAGAGCTGGTGCGCGCCTGGCTCGGGCGGCTTCCAGAGGCCGAGCGGGGCGAGCCATTCCCGTGGCCGTTCACGCCTGAGCAGCTCCAGGCCTGGCGTCGTGCGACGGTCATGACCCCGCGCATGCTGATGATCGCGTGTCGCGAGGCACTTCAGCCCTCGCTTGCGCCGGCCGCGGCACGCGCCAACGAGCCCGCGGGCGGAGCCGAGGCACCGCCCAGCACCAGCATCGAGGACCGCTTGTCGGAGCTCTGGGCGCTCCACCTGGCGCGCGGGCGGGCCGAGCTTCAAGACGTCGCGTCCGACGGGCGTGGGCTCGACGCCGAGCGCCTGGCGAGCGCCCTGATGGTCGCCGCCGACCTGGCGGACCTCGAGCCCTCGACCACCACGGACAGGGTCACGCGCATCGTGACCTTGCAGCGGCCCGGGCGTCAGCTGCGCATCGTGCAGCACGCCCACCCCCGCTCGGTCGCCGCGGCGCTCCAGCACGCGGCTGCCGCCGAAGATCCCGCCCGCAGCGTCGTCGTTCGCGAGCACACCCTGGCGTTCTCGCCGACGTGGACCAAGGTGGACGAATACGCGCGCGAGCTGGGCGCGCGTGGCGTCGGGTGGGTCTGGCTCGCCGCAGAGGACGCGACCCGCCTCGTCGCGCTCCACGACTTCCTCGCCGCAGGACGTTCGCAGGACCTCGCAGGCTCAGACGGTCGGCCGCTCGACTTCGCCGTCGTCGAGCGCTGGGTCAAGCAGGACCTGGACTGGCAGAGCTGGCCGGGCGTGCGTTCTGCGCTGTTCGGCCTGGACCGCGAGGATGCGAGCGTCGAGCACGAGCCGGTTCCTCCAGCACCCGCGCCTCGCCCACCGACACCGAAGCCACCACCGGGCGCCGACAGCCTGCGCACCCCCACGCTCGTCGTGCTGCGTCGCCTGCGCGTAGCCAGCGTCGATCGGCTGCTGCGGGAGGTGCGCCATGTCGATCCCGGGGCAACGGCTACGAGCGTCAGCCACGAGCTGGCTCAGGCTGGGTCGGCGGTGGCGTGGTACGGCCGGCGTCTCTGCGTGTTCGTGGAGCGCGAGCCATGACCCAGCTCACGGTCACCGAAGTCCGGAACGCGCTGCGTTGCCCGCGCGTCTTCGCCCTGGGCCGGCGCTATTCGAAGAGGGTCGTGTTCCCCGTCGGTGCGTCCGCGCTCGGCTCGGCGTTCCATCGCATCGCGGATCGGTTCGCGGCGGGCACCGCCCGCCTGCCGAAGCGGTTTCACTCGCTGGCCACATCTGCGCCCGCAGACGAGCTCACCGACGCCCTCGCCGGCCTCCTGCTTCACCACCTGGTCCACGAGCTCGAGCGCAATCCGACCTACCACTCGATGCCCGGCGAGGTGGACGACCTGGCGGAGGCCTTGCGCGCCTACGCAGGCTACCTGGCTCAACGCATCGCCCGCAGGTCGGGCAACGTCGCCGCGGTGCTCGAGCGATTTCTGCACGGCGCGGAGGTGTCCGTTCGCTGCGAGCTCTCGACGCCCGGGGGCGCGGTCGAGCTGTCCGGGAGAATCGACGCGATCCACGCGCCGGACGAGCACTCGTACGAGGTCGTGGAGTACAAGCTGACCGACGAGTCCACCGAGGAGCTCGACCGGGCCCAGGTCGCGCTCTATCGCCGCATGTTGCAGCGTGATCGAGAAGCCGTGCCCATCATCCTGCGGTTCGGCCCTGGGCTCGTCACCACGCGGCTCGAGCCGCAGGCCGCCGACGCCTGGGTCGAACGCGAGCTCGTGCCGCTCTTGGGTCGCATGGCGATCTGGGTGGAGAAGCCCGAGAGCGCGCCCCCCACGAAGCGCACCGACCTGTGTCCGTCGTGCCCGCTCCGTGCGGAGTGCATCGCGCTCTACCGCGACGCCGTTCCGCCCCGCGATGACCCGCCCTCGAGCGCGTATCGGCCTCGACCGAGCCCCACCGGAGACGTCAGCCTGCCAGAGCCGGGGCGACGGGAGGCGCCTCCGAGTCAGCGCGCAGTCCGAGATCCCGACGCGGTCGCGGAGGCCACGGAGCTCGTGGCCCGGGTGGTGGGCCTCTACGCAGATCAGGGCGTTGCGGCCACCGTGCGCCAGCCACCCCGCATTGGGTCCCGCCTGATTCGCATCGAGGTCACGGCGAGCCGCGGCAGCATCAAGGAGCTCGACCGCGCCAGCGCCGACGTGCTGCATCACCTGGAGGCCGACCACGGCACAGCCGCGAGCTACGGGCAGGAGGGCTCCCGCCGCGTGATCGACGCGCAGCGCAAGCTGCCACGTGCGGTGCGGCTGTCTCCCATGCTCGATATCTGTCGAGACTGGCTCGCCGCCCGGCCCGGGCGCTTCGTCCTGGGCGAAAACGTGGACGGTGAGCCCCTGCGGGCGGATCTGTCGGAGCCGACTTCGTGCCACCTTCTGATCGGCGGCACGACGGGCAGCGGAAAGTCGATCCTTCTCCGCTCGATCGCCGCCGGCTTGGTCGAGTTTCAGCCACCCTCGGCGCTCCAGCTCACGCTCGTCGATCCGAAGCGAGTCACCTTCGGCGCGGTCGCATCGGCGCTCGGCGCGCACCTGTCGCGCGGGGTCTGCTTCGACGCCAGCGAGACCGTGGCCATCCTCGCGGATCTGGTCGCGGAGATGGAGGAACGCTACCAGCGTTTTGCCGCGCAGCGGGTCGAGAACATCGACGACTACAACGCCGCCGCGGCGCCAGGCGAAGCATTGCCCCGGCACGTGTTGATCATCGACGAATTCCAGGATCTCCTTGCAAGCAAGGACACCAAGGACGAGTTCCTGGCCTCCGTACAGCGACTCGGCGCGAAGGCGCGCGCGGCCGGGATCCACCTGGTGCTCGCGACGCAGCACCCGGATCGCAAGACCGTGCCCGCCGCCATCAAGGTGAACATGACCGGCAAGGTCGCGCTGAAGGTCCATCAAGCCACGGACTCCCTGGTCGTGCTCGGCACCCGCGGCGCCGAGAAGCTCCTCGGCAACGGAGATCTGCTGGCGGACTTGGGACGCGGTGTGGTGCGGGCGCAGGGCGCGTTGCCGTAGCCCGCGGCCCGTACCTGCGACAGCTTTCGTCGCACCCGGGGAGCGCTGACCTGTCGGTCGCGAGCCGAGGTATCGTTCGCGAATGCCGCGTCCTGGTCCCGAGGCGGAGACGGTCCACCGGCTGTGGACCCTGCTCCGGCTCATTCCCCGCCGGCCGCGCCGCGCCGACACCGGAGCGCTCAAGCGCCAGCTCGACACGGAGGGCATCGACGTCACGCCGCGCAGCATCCAGCGCGATCTCCAGCACCTCGCCGCGCGCTTTCCCAACCTCCACTGCGACGAGCGCTCCAAGCCCTACGGCTGGAGCTGGGACGGTGACGTTCCCTTGCTCGAGATCCCGGGCATGGGCCTCGCCTCCGCGGTCACCTTCGAGCTCGTCCAGGCCCATCTGACCCACGCGCTCCCGCGCAGCACCCTCAGGACCCTCGACCCCTACTTCGCTCGGGCGCGCGAGGTGATCCGGAACACGGCGAGCGCGAAGCTCGCGCGCTGGCCCAGCAAGGTGCGGGTGTTGCCACGGGGTCTGTCGATGCGGGCGCCCGAGGTGTCGCCCCGCGTGCTGGACGTGGTCTACAGCGCTCTGCTCGAAGAGCGCCGCCTTCGCGCGCACTACCGGCCCAGGCACGCGCCCGAAGCCAAGAAGTACGAGCTGAACCCGCTCGGGTTGGTGGTGCGCGACGGCACGCTGGCGCTGGTGTGCACGTTCTTCGACTACGAAGACCCGCACTACGTGCTCTTGCACCGCATGTCGCAGGCCGAGCTCTTGGACTCCGCGGCGCGGAGGCCCAAGGGCTTCGATCTCGACGCCTTTCTCGCGCGCGGCGGGGTCGGCTTCGTGCATGGCGATCCCATCGCGCTCGAGGCCCGGGTGGCCCGCGAGGTCGCCATCACCCTGCACGAGACCCCGCTCAGCGCCGACCAAGAGCTCACTCCCGCGGGCGACGAGCACGAGCTCCTGCGCGCGACGGTGCCGAACACGCTCGAGCTGCGCGGGTGGCTCCAGAGCTACGGCCCGCTCATCGAGGTCAAGAGGCCCGCGGCGCTGCGGAACGAGCTGGCGGAGAAGGCACGACAGCTCGCCGCCATGTACGGCAAGCGCGGGGGGAAGTAGCTCGGATCACCCCGCCGCCGAGAGCCTCGCATCCGCCGCGAGCTCGTCCCGCGTCGCCAAGGCCACGCTCCGCAGCGTCGCGCTCACGAGGCAAGGTGGCAACGCCGGTCGCGGCCCCGCCGCGCTTCGATGAGGTGATTCCATGCGCATCGACATTCCGGCTGACGTTCTCGAGCTGGTGGCCCGCAAGAAGCGCGACGTTCTGGCCCGAAGAGCCCAGTCTGCTGCAAAATCCTGACACACGAAGGGATCAGCGAGCGCTTGGCCGAGGGGCTGCGACCGCGGACGCTCGCGCGCGTCGGCGCGGAAAGCGAGCACGTGCCGGGGAAGCTCGCGGTCGAAGCCGGCGGCGACACCCATCGCAGGCTGGTCGCCGCTGCGCTGGCGCAGCCGAGCCCACCCGAATGCGCTCCCCCACGAACAGCGAGACCCTCTCCGGGACGTCCGGCAACGTCAGCTATGCGGCGGCTGTCTGGAACGGCGCCGTGTATCTGCGCGGCGGCGGGGTGACGGCGGCAGGCGCGCGGGAGCGCTCAACGGTTGACGGACGCCATTCCCGGCGCGCTGTAGCGGGTGCCTTCCGCTGCGCCTGGCGGCAGGATGGCGTCGAGCGCGGCGAGGTCGGCGGCGCTCAGCGTCACCGCCGCCGCCGCGGCGTTCTCGTCCAGGCGCGCGCTGCTGCGGGTGCCCGGGATGGCCACGACATGGTCGCCGCGGCTGAGGACCCACGCCAGCGCGAGCTGAGCCGCAGTGCAGCCCTTGCGTGCTGCGAGCGTCTCGACCTCCTTCACCAGCGCGAGGTTCTTCGCGAAGTGCTCTTCGCTGAAGCGCGGCAGGTTGCGGCGGAAGTCGTCCGCGGCAAGGTCCGCGCGCGAGCGCAGCTGGCCGCTGAGGAAGCCGCGGCCGAGGGGGCTGTAGGCGACGAACAGCGTGCCCAGCTCGCGACAGGTCGCGAGGAGCTCGGTCTCCGGCTCGCGGCTCCAGAGCGAGAGCTCGGTCTGGAGCGCCGCGATCGGGTGGATCTTGGCGGCGCGGCGCAGGGTCTCCGGCGCGGCCTCGCTCATCCCGAGCCAGCGGACCTTCCCCGCCTTCACGAGCTCGGCCATGGCGCCGATGGTCTCCTCGATGGGGACCTCGGGGTCCACGCGGTGCTGGTAGTAGAGGTCGATGTGCTCGACGCCGAGCCGCGCGAGGCTCGCGTCGCACGCGGCCGCGACGTACTCGGGCCGGCCGCTGATGCCGAGCCAGGATCCGTCCTCGCCGCGACGCACCGCGAACTTCGTGCACAGGAAGGCCTCGTCGCGCCGGGCCTTCAGCGCCTGCCCGACGAGCCGCTCGTTCTTGCCGGCCCCGTACATGTCCGCGGTGTCGAGGAACGTCACCCCGCGATCGAGCGCGTGGTGGATCACCTCGACCGAGCGCGCGTCGTCGCTCGCCCCGTAGAACTCGCTCATCCCCATGCAACCCAGGCCGATCGCGGTGACCGACGGCCCGTTCTGTCCGGCGCTTCGTTTGTCCATGACGGTCTCCTTTCGTACGCCACGCCTGTCGTACCGGAAAGGGAAAACGCCGGCTGAGGGCGCCTTGCATGAGTCCGCGGCAGGATCTCCTCGAGCCCCGACATCAGCGCGAAAGGCATCGAGCTCCGCAAGTACGACTCCACGGGCCCGATCAGCCGCATTCGACACAGCGTCCCGCTCGGCCGGAGCGCGTCTTGCACCGCCTCGGTCGGGCGCGCCATCCCACAGGCCATCATCGCAAGTCGGGCATGAGGCCGCGGCACGGCCTGAACGGCCGCCCGCAGCGCCTCCTCCTGGACGAGGATGGCCGCGAACAGCAGCACGTCGCGCGCGACGGGGCACGCTACCGAGATCACCACGCCGCGGCGCGCGAGCAAGCCGAAGTCGGACACGGAACGTCAGGCTGGACGGATGGCCACGGAGACCCCAGTCAGCCCCTCTGCCCCCAAACCCTCTCCCCCAACCCCGACGCCCTTTGCACGCGCGCTCGGATCGCGTGCTCGAGCACGGGCTTCGTCCCGAAGAGCTGCACCTTGCGCTTCGCGCGGGTGATCCCGGTGTAGATGAGCTCGCGGGTCAGGATCGGCGACACGCGCTCGGGCAGCACCAGGGCCACCTCGTCGAGCTCCGACCCCTGCGCCTTGTGCACGCTCATCGCGAACACCGTGTCGTGGGGAGGCAGCTGGCCGGGCGGGAAGCGGCGGGGCGTCGCGGACTTCGAGCCGGGGAAGAACGCCACCAGCGGCGGCGACTCGCCGTCGGAGACCGGGGCCTCGGGATCCCGCGCGATGACGCCGACGTCGCCGTTGAACAGCTCGAGCGCGTAGTCGTTGCTCGTGATCAGGATGGGGCGCCCGTCGTACCAGTCGCCGCGACCCTGAAGCTTGCCGTGGCGGGTGAGGTGCTCCGCCACGAAAGCGTTCAGGGCGTGAACCCCGAAGTTCCCTTGGCGGTGGGCACACAGGAAGCGGAAGGACGAGAGGATCTTCAGCTTCTCGTCCACGGGCGCCGTGCCGAGCCGCGCGAAGCGGTCGAGCACGAGCTCCCCGAACACCGCTTCGAGCTCGGCGCCAGGCTCGACGGGACACAGCTCCACCTCCGCGCCCGACCCGTCCAGCACCTCGAAGGCCTCCTCGGCTCGCCCGTTTCTCACCGCCGTCGCGAGCTTGGCGATGGCGCCCCCACCCTCGAATCGGTGCACGTACGTCAGGTGCACCATGCAGTCCTGGGCCCCGGACAGCGGAAGGCTCGGTGAGACGGGGAGCGCATCTCCGGTCAGACGCTTCACGACGCCGGCCATCTCCCGCGAGTAGCCGTCGTCGGGATTGCCACCGTAGATGTCACCGAGGATCGCCCCCGCCTCGACCGAGGCGAGCTGGTCCTTGTCGCCCAGCAGCACGAGCCGCGCCCTGGGGTGGACCGCGTCCACGAGCTTTGCCATCAGCGCCAGATCGACCATCGACGCCTCGTCCACCACCACGATGTCCGCGGGTAGTGGGTTGTCGCGGTTGTGCCGGAAGCGCGTGGGCGCCCTCTGCTGGTAGCCGAGCGCGCGGTGGATCGTCGAGGCCTCCGCGGGAATGTGAGGCCGCAGCGCCGCGGGGATGTCGGCCAGATTCTGCTGGATGGCCTCGCCGAGGCGCTGCGCTGCTTTGCCCGTGGGCGCGAGCAGCTGGATGCGGTGCGGCTTTCGTCCGTGCTCGAGCTCCTGCTGCTGAAGCAAGAGCAGCACCTTCGCGACCGTGTAGGTCTTGCCGGTGCCCGGACCGCCCGAGATCACCGAGAGGCCGCGCAGCGCCGCGAGCAGGCAAGCGCGGCGCTGACCCTCCATGCCCGGCTTCGAGACCGGGAAGAGCGCGTCGAGCCCCTTCTGGAGCAGCGCGCCGTCGAGCTCGGCGTGAACCACCTTGCTCCGCTCGAGCAACGCCTCCGCGAGCGCTCTTTCGTACTCGAAGTAACGCGCGAGGTAGAGCCTGCTCCCGGACAGGACGAGCGGGCGCGGCGCTTCAGCCGACGGGGTGTCCAGCGCGACCAGCTTGCTGCTCCGCAGCGCCGCGAGCCAGGACTCGAGCTCGGGCAGGACGATTCCTTCGAGCGGTTTGTCCTCCTCATCCGTGAACACGCGCGTGCCGAGCTCCGCGAGCTCCGCACAAACGTGGCCGCGCTGCACGGCCCAGCTCGCGAAGGCCGCACCCAAGGCGACCTCGGGGGACGCTTCGCCTGCGAGCTCGAGGAGCGTCTCCGCGAGCTCGTGGTCCAGGTGCGACAGCACCCCGAGCCCGCACAGCGTCGCCGTGGTCGAGGGAGCGGTCATGCGCCACCTCCCGCCCGCGCTTCGACGCCGAGCTTCGCGCCGTCGAGCACGGCGCCCAGGGCCCGGATGCGGGCGAGCGGAGGCTTCTCGAAGAAGACCCCGTTCCCGAGAGGCGCGCTCGGGTGCATCCCCTTCACGAACAAATAGAAGACTCCGCCGAAGTGCCGCTCGTACTCGTAGCCCTTCTTCCAGTGGGCGAGGTAGCGATCGAGAGCCAGCGTGTACAGGTGATATTGCAGGAAGTAGTGCGACTCCTCGAGCTCTCGTCGCATCGCGCCGAGCCCGTAGTCGTCCAGGTGATCGCCCAGGTGGTTGGTCTTGTAGTCCACGACGTACCAGAGCCCGGCATGCTCGAAGACCAGATCGATGTAGCCCTTGAGGAACCCCCGAAGCTCGCGGAAGCCCAGTCGCTCGACGCGGTCGGCGTACGCCGCGGGCAGCGCGCCACTCGGACGATCGCTCGGGTGCGCGCGAAACACCTCGGCCAGGCGCCGGCGTGTGAGGCCGGCGTCCCCCTCGCCCACCGGCATGCGGAACTCGAGCTCCGCGAACTTCTTCCGCGCCCCGATGTCCCCGAGCCGCGGCCCATCGCCGAGGAGCGGCGTCTCGAGGGTCTCCCGGACGGCTCGCACCATCTGCGCGCGGCGGATCTCCAGCTCCTCCGCGGAGAAGCTCTGCGTGAAGCCGGAGCCGTCGAGCTTCGCCTGGGCGACCGCGGCGATCTCCGCGTCCGTCGCGGACGCGAAGTCGAGCTGCTCGAACACGTCGTGGAACAGATCTCCGGTGCGCCGGCCACGCGGGAAGCCGTCGAGTGTGATGCGCGCGCGCTCGCCGGGCACGATGGGAGTGGGTGCAACCTCGGCCGCCGCCGCCGCGCTCACCTCCTCGTCGCGGTCCCGACCCTCCTCCTCGTCGAGCTGCCAGCCGAGCTCGCGCTTGATGAGGTTGGAGAAGCTGCTCGTCTGCTGCCAGGACTGGATCCGGCTCGGGATGGGCCGCGCCTCGAGCGGAGCGCCCGCTGGGGTCTCCTGCGTGATCGGGTCTTCGTCGTCGTTCAGCGGCACGGACCGGAGCGCGAGCGCGCCCTTGGTACGGCTCACCAGCTGACCCAGGTCGCGCTGAAGGACCGCGTCGGCGGCCTGGCTCAGGCGCGCTGCGTTCGGGAGTTCGGGCGGGGTGAGCGCCCCGGGCGGGTGCAACAGGTACGCCGCGGCCGACTCACCCAGGAGGTTGAATCCACCCCACACGATCGTCGTCCGGTGCTTGGCGCGCGTGAGTGCCACGTACGCCACGCGCATCTCCTCCGCGAAGCTCTCCCAGCGTGACCACTCCCAGTTGTCGCTGCGCGCCTGCGCATCCACGTCGATGTCGAGCGTCGCGCTGCCGCTTCGATCGTGGAAGCGGAACGGTCCGTTGATCTTCTTGCGGCCCACGGAGTCCCACAGGAACGGGCAATACACGACCGGGAACTCGAGGCCCTTGGCCTTGTGAACGGTCAGGATCTTCACCGCGGCCTCGTCGCTCTCGAGGCGGATCTCGGCGCGCTCAGGCACCGCGGCCTCGCCCCCGCGCTGCTCTCCGAGCCAGGCCAGGAGCGCCGCGGGGCCCAGGTGCTGCTCCGTCGCCACCCGGTGAAGGAGCTCCGAGAGGTGCAGCACGTTCGTGAGGCGACGCTCACCTCCGGCCAGCGCGAGCAGGTTGGCTGCCGCGCCGGTGTCCGTCAGGAGCGCGCGGAACATGCGCACGAACCCGCGCTCCACCCACAGCTCGTGCCACTTGCGAAAACGGGTCAGCCAGATCTGCCACCACTCGGGATCGGACTCGCGCGCCGCGATCTCGTCGCCGGTCACGCCCAGGAGCGAGGTGGCCACGGCGCGCCTCAGGTCGAAGCGGCTCATCGGATCGAGCACGGCACCCAGGACGGCTTGAACGTCCGCGGCTTCCTCGGACTCGAACACGCTGGTGTCGCTGATCACCACCGACACGATGCCGCGCGCCCGGAGCGCGTCTTGCACCATGGAGCACTGCGCGTTGGTGCGTGTGAGCACCGCGACGTCGCCGGCGCCGATGCGCTCCGGCTCTCCCGACCGAACAATCGTCGACTCGCCGCCGAGCAGACGCACGATATCCGCCGCCACGATGCGCGCGGCAGCGCGGCGCGCGAGGGACTTGTTGACGGGCTTCGTGTCGTCGGTGCGCGTCGCGAACAGCAGTTCGACCGAGGCCCGGGCCGAGGCGTGCGGCGCGTCGAAGGCGTTCGTGGCGCCTGGCTTGGCGCCCACGTCCGAGTAGTCGATGTCGGGGATCAGGAAGGTCCCGGGCGGCTGGAACAGCTGATTGATCACGCCGACGTGCCCCGGATCCGAGCGGTAGCTCGTCCCCATGCTGAAGCGGCGCGCGTTCTTGGCGGCCGCGAGGTAGGCGAACACGTCCGCTCCGCGAAACGCGTAGATGGCCTGCTTGGGATCGCCGATCAAGAACAGCGGGTGCGAGCCGCCGCCGAACACGCGTTCGAAGATCTCGAACTGCACGGGATCGGTGTCCTGGAACTCGTCGATCAAGACGGCCTTGAAGCGCTGGCGCAGCACCTCCTCCAGTCGTGGACCGTCTTCGCCCTCGAGCGCGTCGGCTACCCTGAGCAGGAGGTCTTCGAACCCGAGCACGCCGCGCTGAGTCTTGCGCCGCAGCAATTCCTTCGGAGCCTCGCTCAACACCTCGTGCTCGAGCGAGAGGACTCGCAACCACGAGAGACGGACCAAGCGCTCGAACGCGGCGAAGAAGGGGTGGGCGGCGCCGGGATCGCCGGCGAACTTCACGTACAGGCTGCCGGCGACACGGGCAGGGAACAACTTCTCGGCGCCCGGGGGGAAGTACAGCTCGTCCGGATCGTCGCAGGCCACGCAGGCGCGCAGCTCTTCGAGCAAGACGTGGATGGCGTCGCCCTTGCCGAAGGCCGACGCCTTGCAGTGCTCGCCGACGTAGGCGAACCCATCGAAGCGAGCGAGCTGCTGCCGGACTTCGGCGAGCGCCCGCTGGAGCGCGGCGGGCTCGACCGGCGCGAGCGCCGCCGGCACCACGGCCACGCGGGGGTTTCGCCGCGACTCTTCGAGCAGCTGCCTCAGCCGCTCCATGTCCACGCCGAGCGCGGCAGCTTGTCGCGCAAATCCCGGGGAACCGTGGGCGACGCGACGCTGCCACAGGTCGTACAAGACGTCGTCGTAGAGCTCGCTCAGATCCGGAATCAGCTCCGCGCCGAAGGGCACGCGGGTTCCGAAGGCGTTGTCGTGGAGCACGCGCTGGCAGAACCCGTGGATGGTGGAGATCGGCGCCTCGTCGATGTTCTCCACGGCACGCCGCAGGCGCTTCAGATCTTCCTCGAGCGCGGCGCCCCGGCGCTTCGCCAGCTTCGCGAACGCTTCGTCCTTCGGGATTTCTCCCCCGAGCGCGGCGCGGAAGGCCGCCTCCGCCTCGACGATGCGCCCGCGCACGCGGTCCCTGAGCTCCGCCGTCGCAGCTTCGGTGAAGGTGACCACCAAAATCTCGGAGGGGTCGAGCTTCGACTCCAGCAAGAGCCGCACGAACAGCGTGGTGATGGCGTACGTCTTCCCGGTTCCGGCGCTCGCCTCCACGAGGTTCTTCTTGTCGAGCAAGATCTCCACCGCGTCGAACGGAACGGTCGCCGGAGCGGTCATGGCTTCTTCTTCCCGCCCTTCGACGGCTTCGTCGCCTTCGCCGGCGCCTTCGCTGCCTGGGCCGTCGCCTTCGCACCATCGAGCGGGCCGTACACCGCCGCCGCCACCTGGTGGAACTCGGTGTGCTCGAGCTCCTTCTCGCCGACCTCGAACGCGGGATCGAACGGCGGCAGCATCCCGCTGAAGGCGCGCGTCGGGTGCGGATCGAACGCGGTCTCGCAGAGGTCCCCCTCGTCGTAAGCCTTGACCGCCGCCGCCTCGCCGTTCTTGCCTTGCGCGACCGCGTCGAAGTAATCGCGGCTGGTCTCCGGCATGAACGGCAACGGCCGTTCGAGCCCTCGGCGATAGAGCTGCACCAGCGCGCCCAGCTCGCGGGCCGCTTGCTGCGCCGACAGCGGGCCCCACTCGACGGCGTTCGCGTCCGCGCCCTTGCCTCGCCCGATCCACACCGTCCGTGCGCCGTTGTCGGAGCCCGAGCACAGCGCCAGGTGGCGGATCCACGCCTCCAGCACGTACTTGGGCGCAAGCCTCGAATAGGTGTGCTTCACGACCCCGCCGGCCCAGCGATCCCCGATCGCTCCCGTCACCCGCGTGCCATCTTCGAGCTCCACTCGCACCTCGAGCGGCTCGAGGCTGGGGCCCCGCCGCTCGGCCCGAGCGCGCTCGGCGATCGCCTCGCAGGCGGCGAGCAGCTTCTCCAGCTCGAGCCTCCCCGGATGTCCGAGGGGCAGCTCGCCCTGCGCGCGCAGCAGGATCTCGGCCTCGTCCAGCGGGCGGCCGTCGAGCAGGCAGCCCAGGAGAGCCGTGCCGAGCTTCCAGTTGTCGAGCTGGTCGAGCTCCAGCGGCTCCCGGTCGGACATGCCGCCGTCTTCCTGCCTGAGATACAGGCCGAGCCGGCGGTTGAGGAAGTAGGCGGGCGGCGACTTGAAGAACTTCACCAGCTCGTCGAGGCGGAGCTCGACAACGTCCGCGGGCCCGAGGCTGCCTTCCATGAACAGCTTCGTGGCTTGCCGCCCCTGCACGGACGACCGAGCGGCGGACGCGTACGCGATCGAGTGGCTGAACAGCCGCGGATCGGAGCCGTCGAAGTAGCGCGGGCTGAAGCCCTGGAGCGGGTGCGTCACCACGAACGCCTCGCGGGCGCGGGCGCTCGGGTCGTCTCCCTCCGCGCCAGCCTTCGTCGGAAGGTCCACGCGCGCCGCGAGGTAGTCGAGCAGCTCGGAGACGCACACGGAAGGCGGGCGTGGCCGATTGTCGCGCACGCTCTGGCCGGTGTAGGTGATGACGAGCCGCTCGCGTGCCGCGCACACGGTCTCCAAGAACAAGTAACGGTCGTCGTCGCGCGGCGAGCGGTCACCGGGGCGCCGCAGCAGCTTGCCGTTGCGAATCAGGTCGAGCTCGACGGGGCGCGGCGAACGGGGGAAGTCCCCGTCGTTCATGCCGAGCAGGCACACGACGGAGAACGGGATGCTGCGCATCGGCACCATCGCGCAGAAGGTCACGCCGCCGGACAGGAACCCCCGGTCCGCCCCCGCGGAATCTGCCGCTTCTTCGAGCAGCTCACGCAGCACCTGGACGTCCACGCTACCTTCGAAGCCCGCGGCGGCCGCATCGCTGACCGCGCGCTCGAGCGCCTGGCTGACGCGCGCCATCTGCCGCGCGCTGTCACGGCTCTCCGAGAAGAGCGCGGCGCCGAGCTCCACCAGGCTACCGGCCCACTCCGCCGGCGAACGTGGCCGTTCGAGCTCGTGCAACCAGCGAAACAGCGTGCGCGTGAACCACGCCAGTGTGCCGAGCAGCTGCGCTTCCTTGCCCTCCACGTCGTCAAAGGGCAGCACGCCTTCGAACAGCGCTTGCGCGCGGCCGGGCATCGCATAGCCGAGCATCAAGCGCCGCAGGCCGAAGCGCCAGGTGTTCGCCTCGTCCTCGGGCACGCCGAGCTGCCCGCGATGAGCACGGTCGATGCCCCAGCGCACGCCGCTCGCGCCGACCCAGCCTCGGAGAGTCTCGAGCCCCGCGGTGTCCAGACCGAAGCGGTGCTGCACGGGGCCGAGCACGAGCAGGTCGAACACGTCGGAGGCCGTGACCCGCCCGCGCACCATGCCCATCACGCGCAGGAGGGCGTCGAGCACCGGCGAGCCCTGTCGGTCGGAGCGATCGGCCACGTGGTACGGGATGAAGTCCGGATTGCCGAGGTCGCGCGAGAACACGGCCTCGATCAACGGCGCGTAGGTCGGCAGATCCGGGACGAGCACCACGACGTCCTCGGGAGCCACACGGTCTTCCTTCCGCGTCAGCAGCTCGAGCAGCTGGTCGTGGAGCACCTCGACCTCGCGCATCGGTCCGTGGCAGGAGTGGAACGAGATCGCGGGCTCGGAGCCGAGCGCGAGCTTCGGCGAGCTCGCCGGCGCGACGGCGTGGAGATCGGCCTGGAGCGCGGCGAGCAGCGAGCTTCCGGGGGGCGTCTCATGCAGGTCGTGCGGCACCGCCGCGACGCCCACCCGGCCGAGCTCCGTCTCGAGCACGCGGTCGAAGTCGGCGCCCAGCAGGCCTAGCGACGCGAGCAAGGCGTTGTCCACGTCGAGCTCGGCCCGTCTGCCCGCGCGCTCCGACTCTCGCAGCTTACAGGGCCAGAACCCCGGCGCCGGCGAGAACAGAAACAGATGAACGTCCACGTGGCGCGAGAGCGCGGCGAGCACCCGCACGTAGAGCGGGGGCAAGGTCGAGACGCCGAAGAGCAGTACGCGCGGCGGCAGTCCCTCGGGGCTCGCGCCCTTCACCAGTGCGTCGATGACCCGCTCGCTGGCCAGGCCCAGGTGGGGGCGGTTCAGGCGCGCGGAGACGTGCTTCCAGAGCAGGGGTTGCCAGCGGTCGCCCTCCGGAACGCCGCTGACGTCGCCGGCCTCCCAGGCGCGGATCCAGTCGGGCCGGTAGGTCAGGTACTGATCGAAGACGGTGGCGATGCGCGTCGCGAGCTGCGCCATCCGAACCCCGTGCGCGTCGCCGACGGCGTAGCGCTTCAGCGCCGAAAACTCGGCTTGCGCCACCAACTCGGGAAGCACGGCCTGAACCCCCCAAGCGAGTAAGTCTTCCGAGAGTGGGGGATCGCCCAAGGCGTCGTCGCCGAGCACCTCGCCGACGAGCTTCTCCACCAGCTCGCGCGGGTACAGCATGGGCGCGGCCCACACTCCGAAGCGCTTCGCCAGCTCGCCGCCGAGCCAGATGGACATCCCCCTGCCCTGCACGACGACAGCCTCGGGCGAGAGTGGCCCACCGATGGGCTCCGCGAGCAGATCGCCGAGCGACGCGACGAGGCGCTCGAGGCGATTGCTGCGGTGGAGGTGGAACATGTCGAGGGGAACGCGAGGCTAGGGCGCGCGGGGTCGGGCGCCAATGGCATGATGCGCTCGGGGTGCGACGAAGGTTGGCGCAGCGCTGCCGCGCGGGATGACATTATTCGTCCCAGCTCGGGTTGTCCTTGCCCGTCGCCGGCGTAGCTTGAGGTCATTCAGCAGAGGCCGCCGTGCAGCTTCGAGATTCACCGCCGGGCTCCAGTGCCACCGTCGCTTGTGGTGGACCCGCGCCCGAGCTTCAGGTCGATGCGTCGCTGCAGGTGGTCTTCGACCACGGCTCGGACGTGGGCGAGGTCGCGCGCGGCTACATCCCGGGCGGCGTGCTCATCGATCTGCCGTACTACGAGGTGAAGCAACGGCTCGCCGACACCCGCAAGGCCCTCGAGCACGGAGCCAAGGTCATCTACGAGGCGTCGTTCAACGCGGACGGCGTCTTCGTCGCCGTGGACATCCTCCATTGGTCGAGGCGCGGCTGGACCGTCACCGAGGTCAAGAGCACCACGAGCGTGAAGCCCGCCCACATCCCCGACGCCGCCATCCAGACCCACGTGGTTCGCAAGGCGGGGCTCGACGTCGCGCGCACCGAGGTCATGCACCTGAACACCCAGTGCCGTCACCCGAACCTGGCGAACCTGTTCACGCGCGCCGACGTGACCGAGCAGGTCGAAGCCGAGCTACCCAAGATCCCGCGCGAGGTCCGGCGCCAGCTCCGGATGCTCGAGGGCCCGCTGCCCGACGTCGACATCGGCGATCACTGCAACGACCCCTACGACTGCCCGTTCGTGCCCCGCTGCTGGCCCGAAGCGCCGAAGGACCACGTGGGCACGCTCTACAAGATCGGACGCAAGCGGGTCGAGCAGCTCCTCGAGGACGGCTACGAGTCCATCCACGATCTCCCTGACGACGTCGAGCTGAGCGACATCGCCGATCGGCAACGCCGTGCGGTGCAGAGCGGAGAGATCGTGGTCGAGCCCGGTCTCTGCGACGCCTTGGCTCAACTGGAAGGTCCGCTCGCCTATCTCGACTTCGAGACGGTGTCCCTGCCCATTCCGGTCTGGCAGGGATGTAGTCCGTACGACTCGCTACCTGTGCAGTTCTCCTGCCACATCGAGAATAGGCTCGGCGGCTTCGACCATCACGAGTGGCTCGCCGATGGGCCCGACGATCCGCGCGAGGCTCTTGCTCGAGCGCTCATCCACGCTGTGCGAAGCGCCAACACCATCGTGGCCTACAACGCCAGCTTCCGAGCTCGAGCGCATTCGCGAGCTCGCCGATGCCCTACCGCATCTCGCCTCGCCTCTGGCAGACATCGCGGGGCGCATGCGCGACCTGCTCCCCATCGTTCGCAACCACGTCTACCACCCCGATTTCGGCGGCCGATTCGGCCTGAAGCGCGTGCTCCCGGCGCTGGTGCCCGAGCTGAACCACGCCCAGCTCGAGATCCAGGATGGCGGCGTCGCGACGGCGGAGCTCGAGCGGCTGATGTTCGCTGGCGCGGATTTGTCCCAAGCGGAGCGACTAAAGCTCAGGTCGGCGCTACTCGCGTACTGTGAGCTCGACACTTGGGGGTTGGTGAAGATCGTGGAGAGGCTGCGCGGGCTCGCGGCCGCGCCTGCCCGGCAGATCCACGAAGCGGAACCGAAGGGCCCGATGGCCGGGGTGTGCACCGGGGTGCGCATGGGAGGCAAAACGAAAAACGCCGGCTGAGCTTCAGGGCTCAACCGGCGGAATTCGCACTCAGATTTTCGGAGCGGGAGAAGGGATTTGAACCCTCGACGTCCACCTTGGCAAGGAGCCGAAGAGGGTGACGGGCCGTGTCGACCCGTTACAAATCCGCAAGGTTACGTGACCACGCGTGCCTGGGCGTTCCCTCCCGTTTCGAAGGGTGGGTGTGCATTGGGGTGTGTGGAAGCGCGGGCGCTCCGCGTCATGTCACCTGCTGGAACCTTGCGCCTTGGCACCCAACCCGGCGAGCTCTCGAAGCTCGGCATCAAGGTGGCGAAGTCACCGAGCTCGGCTCGCGCCAGCTCGTGCACGTGGAAGCGGCGGTCGACCCCTTCGACGACTGAGCGCGCCCAGCGCGAATAGCAGCCCGAGTACCGTGCTGGCGCGCGCGCCACCGTGCGCGGGGACTCGGCAGCCGCAGCCCGAGTCGTCACCCGACGCGGCGGCGGTCTGGCCCGCGTGGCCTCCAGCGCTCGTGCCCGCGGCACCGCCGCCAGCGCTCGGGCCGCTGCCCGCGCCGCCCGCGCTTCCGCCCGAGCTGCCCGAGCCCGCGGCCCCTCCGCCCGCTGGCGCTCCTGCGCTCCCAGCTCCGCCTCCCGCACCGTCGGGCCCGGCGTCGATGCTGGTCTCGGCGGCGACCTCGGCGGGTGCGTCGGCGGGCGCGCCGTCGGTGCTCGCGTCGGCGGCGTCCGGCACCCACCAAGGGCCGTCCCAGGAGATGCCCGCGTCGAGCTCTTCCGGGCTGTCCTGTACGAAACGCGCACGGACCCGCGACGCCGTCGAGCCCTGCGCGGAGATGCTTCGCGGGTACACCACGAGCACTCGGCCCGCAGCGCTGGCCGCAGCGCGCACGCTCGAGGTGAGGGCGTCGGAGACCTGGAAGCCGCCGTTGCTCGCCGGGCCATCCAGTAGCTTCCCGTCTGAGCCGAGGCGCATCCCGACCACCGCGCTCACCCCGGCGGCCTGAGCGGACCAGAGCGTATAGTAGTGCTTGCCGTCGAAGGCGGCGCTCGGTGTGAAGTCGTCGAGCGAGCTCGTGGCGATGGCGATCGGCGCGGGGTCGAGCAGCGTGCCGTTGGCTGGCTCGACGCGCATGCCAAAGACGTTGCGCTGCGCCGGGGCGCCTCCCGCGTTCTGAGCCCACGCGAGCAGGAAGTTGGCGCCGTCGCTGGCGGCCTGCACCCGCGCCTTGTCATCGACGTCGGCCACGTCCTTCCCCGATGGGTCGATGCTGCTGCCGAGCGCGGCGCGCACTCGCGCATGACGGAGCTTCCACTTGCCGGCGGAGAGCTCTTGCCAGGCGATGAGATAGGTCCGCTGCGAAGCGTTCGCGACCCGGTCCGCGCTGACCGCCGGCCCCGAGCGATCGTTGCTCGCGCTGCCGATGGAGATCTGGTAGCCGCTCACGTTGCTCTGGAGCGTGCCGTCGGCGGCATAGCGCACCGCGCTGAGCGCCTTGCCACCCCCGGAGACCTGCTCGAGGTACGCCACCAGATAGCCCACGCCGTCGGAGGCGATCGCCGGCTCCGTCCGCGCGACGTTGCCGGAGGAGTAGTGGACCTGCTTCCCGTCGGAGGCAGGCGTCCCGTCGAGCACGGCGCCGTCCGAGGCGCGAACGCGCGTGCCGCGGATGCCGCTCGTACCGCTCTCCCACACCACGAAATAGTCCTTGCCGTCGGAGGCTACGGCCGGCGCGAGCTGCTTGCCGGCGCCGGTGGACACGGCGAATCCGGTCGGGTCGAGAAGGCTGCCGTCCTGCCCCTTGATCCGTGCGGCGAAGACGTCGCTGTCGTCGAGGCCCGGCTGCCGATTGCGATTGTCCGCCCAGACGACGAGGAAATCGGCACCGTTGGAGGCCACCCGCGGCTCGAGCTCGTCGTTGGCGGACTTGGCGACCACGGTCGACTTCTGCACGGCGAGTGTGGTCGGGTCCACCTGCATCGCCACGCTGTAGTTGAGGGCGAGCAAGCTGCCGGGCGAGAGCGTGGCGCCCACGATCGGGTTGCCGGCGCCTGTCACCGCCGCGATCCACTTGCCGCAGGTCCCGGTCTGCTTGTCGGCGAGCGCGCCAGTGGTCGTGTCGAGGCGCGAAGCGTATAGCGCCTTCGACTGCACGGTCAGGAGCAGCCGCGACGTGCCGCTCGCCAGTACGAGCGCTTGGGTGACTCCGGTCGCGCTGCACACCGGGAGGCCACCGGGCAGCTGGTTGAACTCGTCGGGAGGATCGAGCACGACCCCGGCCGGCGTCACCCGGGCCCCGGTGATGCCACCCCCGCCCCAGGTTCTCCACGCGACGAAGTAGTTCGTGCCGTCGAACGCCGCCGAGGCATCGTCCATGCCCCAGCTCACGGCAGGGCCGCTGGCGAGCCCCGTGATCTTGAAGGGCGTCGAGTCCAGCACCGCGCCCGTGGTGGCGTCGAAGCGAGCTCCCTTGCCGTCAGCGGCGACTAGGACGTTCGCTCCGTTGGTCGCCACGGCTTTTCCGGTGCCGCTGAGCCCGGTCATGATGGCGGTGGGGCTGGTCGTCGGGCTGCCGTCCACCCTCTGCCCCGTCACGGCGTCGAGGCGCGCGCCGCGGATCACGCCCGCCGACCCGCCTTCGGACCAGACCACGAAGTATTGCGAGCCGGTGAAGAGCAACGCCGGGCGACCTTCCAGCGCGCTGGTGGTCGAGATCGGGATGTCTTTCGCATCGAGGACGAGCCCGTCCGACGCTCGGACGCGCTTGGCCAGCACGTCCGAGAAGAAGCCGCTCACAGTCCAGGGGTAGGCGATCAGGAAATCCGTGCCGTTGCTCGCGACCGACGGACGAGCGGCCCCGAGCACAGCGCCGAACGCGTCGCTCGCGAGCGCGATCTCGATGCCGAAGGGGTCGAGGAGCTGCCCGCTGGTCGCGTCGACGCGCGCGGCGTAAACCCACCCCTGGGGGCTCATCCAACTCACGAGGTAGGTGTTGCCGGCTCGCGCCACGGACATGGACGGCGAGTCGTCGGCAGTGGACACCGGATTGTCGACGCCGAATTCCGGAGAGATCAACGGATCGAGGACGGCCGGATAGCGTGCGCCGTCGACCGCGCCCGCGGGCACGCGGAGCACGATCTCGTCGAGGACGAGCTCGGCCAGGACCGCGAGCTTCTCGCCGTTCGCGTCGATCCACGTCGCGTGGCCGTAGGCGAGGCCGAGGCCCGAGCCTGGGTCGAGGAAATGAAGCCCCGACGCCGTGCGCGCGGCCAGAGGCAGGCCGGACACGCGCAGCCTCACCTCGAGCGGGCCTGCTCCTTCGGGTCGTCGGTCGAACGTCCAATCTTGGAGCACCCCAGCGCGCGTGTTGCGACGGCGCTCCGTCACTCCGTCGCTCGACGAGCTGACCGACCCATCGCGTTCGGCGATGCCTTCCTCGCCGAACGCGGCTCGCCAGCCGTCCCGCCCGAGAAACACCCGCTCCAGGCTCAGGCTGAGCGTGGACTCGGCCCGGCCGCTCGGAGTGACGCTGAGCACGGCACCTTGGCTCCGGCTGGTATAGCTACCGCACGCGGCGCGAAAGCCGGGCGCCTCACGGCGAAAGGCGAAGCGAGCGCTCTCGACCAACGCGGCGAAGTCCAGGCGGATCTCCTCGGACGCGACGCGCGGCGGAGAGCTGCCGCCCCGCCTGTCGTTGCCCTCGCAAGACGCGAGCGACGCGAGCAGGACGATCAGCAGCAGTGCGATGTGTGCAAGACGCATGGTGCCTCCACCCGCCCGCGATTGTGCCAGCACGCGGCGGTGGTGCGAAGGGCTGATTCGTTCACCGCCGCCAGAAGTCCTCGAGCAGGCTCGTCTTCTCCCTGCTCACCGGCAGCTCTCCCCGACCATCGACGGGCTCAACGCCGAGCTCGGACGCGCCGGCATCCACGACCAGCTCGTGCACAAGCGGATCACCGCGCTCGCGGAGCTCCGCAACAGTGCCGACCACGGCCACTTCGACAAGGTTTCGAAGGAAGACGCCGCCGACATCGTCGGCTACTTCCGCCGTTTCTGCTCCGACCACCTCGTGCATCCTGGCCCTTGATGGGTCGTGACCACGTCACGGCCGCCGCGGCGGGCACGGCCCGCCGCGCCGCCCTCTGCACGGCGCGGAGTGGTCTCGCTGCTCGTCACTGCGGCCGTGTAATGGTGCGTTGGGTCTCGACGGCGGAGTTCGGCGAAGCGCGGCTCGACTTCCACGCGGCGCGGCGAGGTGCACCGATGGGCCGCCCGCCGCGGGCCAACGCGCCATTATTCGGTCCGCGGCGTGTCGCTACTTGACCCGGCGAAACCGCACACCGCCGGATTGATCACGAATCGGCTTCGGCCCTCGGATCACACCTTGTGCTGATGCCAGGCGGTGCAACGCACGATACTGCGCCTTCTCCCGTTCGCTCGCAGCGGTCAGGAAGCGGGGCAGCCAATACAGGGCGTTATCGACCGCGTCAGGGTAGGTTTCAAGCTCACGACGGAGAAAGGCAACAACCCGACCCACCCCGACCTTCGGCACCAAGCAGCGAAGCCAAAGCTCTACATCGCTTGGGTCCGAGCCCAGGATGCCCCTCTCCAGCAAATTCTCCGCATGCTTGCGATTCGTCAGCGCGGCGCGAGCGACCTCCAACCCGACGACGATGTCGCGAGAAATCAGGCGCTGGATGAGCTCGTATCTCTCGGCGTCGGGCACTTTCCGCAATCGGCGGACCAGCGTGCTTTCTCGCACGCTGTTTCGTGGCCGAAGCGGCACGTTCTCCACATCAAGAGATTCAGGCATCACTCGAATTGCGCCGGTCGGAAGCTGCTGGAAGGCAACCCTGCCTGGCCACTGTACTCTGGGCCCGGACGGAAATGGCCTGATTCATTGCTCCACCATCGAATCTCCCCACGCGTTGTTCGACCAGAGAACTGAATCCTCCCAGCGTATTCAACGTCGCTTCCCCTCGCGATGTCCGCGTGTCCGATCCGAGTCGCTCCGGCTTTCAAGCTGACGCGCATCGCGTAGATCCTGCCGTTCTGTGTGACGAAATTGTAGCTCCCGCTGGCCGATCTGACCTGCCCGCTCGGCGTGATCTCCACCCACTTTCCCCCTCGCTGCTCAAGCACTGACGGTCGTACTGGGGTGGTAGGCGTGCTCGGGTCGAGATTCTTGAAGAGCTTGGAGCCCTTTGGACCACTGCCGCCGCTCCCGCCACTCCCACCGCCGCCATCGGGAGGTGCACCGGGCGCCGTCGGCGAAGCCGCCGCAGGCGCCACGGAGCCGCCGGGCGTAGATGCCAACTGCGGTGACGACCGTTCTGGTGCGTCTGCCGTCATCATCAGCGCCGCTCCGAGGATGATGGAAGCCCGAGAGAGCGCAGTGAGTATGCGCGTCCCCAGGGTCTCGCCGACTACCGGCGCCGTGGTCGTCGGCGGAGCTGCTCGCGGACCCACCGGCGCCGGTGGCGGAGGCGGAGTCCGCGCCGGCGGCAGGAAGGGCGTCGGAGATGGCATCCCGGACGCGCTCTGCGAACACGACATGTTGGACCAGCATCCCTGCTGAGTACCGGCGGCCACGCCGACGTTGTCCTGGCCGTTGTTCGCGCCGCCGGCCCCCTCGAATCCGCCGCTTGGATTCGCGGCCGGCGCTCCACCGCTCCCTCCAGTTTCCTGTAGACCGCGCGGGTCAACGTTCTTCAGAGCCCCGCCGCTCACGTACGCGTACACATTCAGGTCCGCGCCGAGCGCATGTACGGTCAACGGATCCGCACTCACCCACCGATTCAGAAGCGGCGCGTAGTACCTCTTGCCAAAGTACTGCAGCCCGACCTCAACATCGTTCTCTTTGCCGGTGAACCGATAGTCCTCCCTGAATCCGGCCCACCTCGCAGGCCTGTAGTCGCTCTCCGCAGCCCCGTACGCCTGGAACGTACTCCTCTCAACGAGCTCGCTCGTCGCCCGGTCGAACACCACGCTCGTCGAGCCGAGGTGGTCGCCGAGCTCGAAGAGGACGTGGAGATGTGACTGCCCGATGCTCGGGACGTCGAGGTCTTCCCATGCAACGCGCGCGAGCCGGGCGCCGTTCGCGAATAGGTATGGGACTTCGGTGGTCTTCGAGAGCTCGTAGTCCGCGTCGTCCGCGGTCCCCGCGAACCCGTACGCTGCCCTCCGCAGCTCCAGCGAGCCGAACACGTACACCGTGTGGCGCTCAGCGCCGCTCGAATCGATCGCGGTCTTCAGGACACGCTGGTCGCCGGCGTCGTATGCGTGACGGAGGCGCGCCCCGAGCACTGCGCCCGTCGGCACGCCGTCGGCCGGCGGCGCGGCGCCGGTGGGCAGGTCCCAGCGCGCAGCCTCGGCGAGGCGGCCGACCTCGTCCCACTGGTACTCGAAGATCTGGCTGCACCCGCCGGGAGTCGGGAGGCACGGCCCGGTGCGCTCGAGCGCCAGGCGAACGAGATGCCCAGCAGCGTCATACTTCGCGCTGAGCTCACCCTTGTGGGTGGAGGTGCCGCTCTTGTTGCTGGCGGCTGCGAGCTGGTACGGCTTGCCGTTCGTCAGGTTGTTGGTGATCGAACCGAGCGAGCGGTCGTAGAAGCCGCCAACGTCGTCGTCGGTCTTGGACGTGTTCCCGAGCCAGTCGTATTCGAACGCTTGCCAGAGCGGGCGCTTGGCAAACGACGAGTGCGGGCTCGGCGTCGCGCGGCGCGGATCCTGGAGTGCGGCGGTGCCGCTGTTCTCGGCCTCGAACGGCGAGGTCCAGGTGTCGTCGCCGGCCGCGTACTGGTAGTCCACGCGCCGCACGCGGTTCAGGTCGTCGTACTGGACCTTGCGTGTGACAGGCTTCGCTCCGGCGGGCCACTCGTCAGCGATGCGCCAGTCGCGGATCTCGACGGGGTTATTGACCGAGTCGTATGCGAAATCCTCGTCCTGGAGCAGGAGCTGGAAGGTCGGCAGCGAGCCCGGGATCGGCGCGGGCTGAATGACCGCGGGCGAGACCGACCACTGCGGCGGAGGACCGCGGTAGGTCTGGACGTTCTTGAGTCGCCGCCGATTGTCGAAGAAGAAGTCGGTCGTGGTCTTCGCGATGTCTCCGTATTCGATCGACTCGATGAGACCGTCGGCGGTGCGGAGCACCTTGTTGACCAGCGAGCCGTAGCTCCCGGCCACGCTGCCGACTGCGCCGCGATTCGTGTAGGTCGTCTCGACCGCGCTCTCGTTGTTCGTACCGAGCAGGTCGGCGACCGTGGCCCCCGTGCTGGCCTTCACCTCTCGGTCGGCGGCGTCGAACGCGACGGTCTTGTAGTACCACCTGGGCGCGTAGCGCCCTGCGAGCGGGCCGGTCATGTTCGGTCGCGTGACCCGCACGGCTTCTTCGAGCTTGCGGCCGCGCGCGTCGTATCGGCTCCAGACGGCCGAGGCTCGATCGAACACGGCGACCGGGCGGCCGAGGGAGAAGCCGGTCGAGAAGCCCGCCGGCGCTTCGAGCCCGGTGATCGGAGTCGCCGGAGCGGTGTCATAGAGGTAGATGACCTCGAGGCCGGTCAGGGTGGAGACCGTGGGCGCGCTGTAGGCCGCGTGCTGGCCCGTGACGCAAGGCGCGTAGTCCTCGCCGGCCAACCGCCCGGCGCCATCATAGAAGAAGCTCGAGCCGCAACCGCGCGCGTCGCTGGTCGCGCGGAGCTCCCCCTGATCGTTGTATGCGTACCGCCACGCTTTGATGCCCTGCCCGACGTCGGCGTTTGCCGCGGGATTCGCGGTGAACCCGACCGTGGTGTGGGGCTCGACGTTGAGCACCATGCGCCCGAGGGTGTCGTAGCGCATCCAGCGCACGACCTTGTCGTTCGTGCCGGCGCGCACGCGCTCGATGACCTCGGGCTCCCCGGTTGGCAGATAGGTGGTGCGGGTCTCGCGCGCGATGATCGAGCCGTTCTCGCGGAAGCGCTCGATCGCGACCGCGGTGCGGCCGTGTCCGTCGCGGCGTTCCGTGGCCGGCGTGCCCTGATGTGGGCCTGGAAGGATGTCGGCCGCATCGAAGAGGTCTGTGCTCAGCGCGTGGTAGACGCTCTGAAGCGTGACCGTGCCGTCAAGGTCGAAGGTCTGGAGCTGCCGGCCGAAGGCGTCGTAGCGCTGGCGGCCGTACGGGGCGCTCGGGGCGACGCTCACGTCGAAGGACTGCCACGTACCAGTGAAGAAGACCTCGAGATACTTCCTGCGAAGCGCGCCCTTCGCGTCGAAGTCCACGAACCCGCCGGCGACCCAATCGCCGCCATCACCAGCGGCCTTGTCGGCCTCCTTCAACGTCGCGCGCGTGCGGCCCATCCCATCCACGAAAGAGACCGACTCGAGGTACTTCGCTTCCGCGGGCCCGCCACCGTCCTGAGTCATCGAGTGGATGGCCGAGTAGGGCTTGTTCAGATCGGGCGGCAGGAAGTAGGCCAGCTTGACGGTCTCGACCGTGCCCGCGCCGCCACCGGGCAGCGGCCGAGTGAGCGCCGTCAGGCGTCCGAAGTGGTCGTACGTCATCCTCGCGGGTTGCGCGTTCCAGTCCCTCACCTCCGAGGCGAGCTCGAAGCCGCGGTCGAAGTCGGCCTGCGTCGTCAACGGGGCGGTGCCGCAGCCGCCGCGGAAGATGGTCTCGGTAACCGGGAGGTCGGCGAAGGCAGTGTCGTAGGAGATCTGCCGGCAGCGCTCAGTCTGCCCGCCTCCAACGGGCGCGACATCGTCGGTGACGTTGCCGAACTGGTCGTAGGTCTTGTTCGCGACGATCTTGAGACCGTCGGTGGACAGACCCGTCGGCACTGAGCCGGCGACCGAACGGTCCACGCCCAAGGACCCAGCGAGCTGGGCATGGACGTAGATGAGATCTCCGTTCGCGTCATACGTGTTCCGTGTGTCCTTCCACTCCGTCGTGCCGTGGTTCTTGCCGGTCACGAAGCTCCGACTCGTGCGCCAGTTCCACTTCGTCGGATCTCCCGGCGGCAGCGCTGCGAGAGTGTGCTGCCAGATTTCCTCGTCTACCGCCGGGCACGCATCGCCGCTCTCGCACCCGAAGGCCTTGGCGAGCGTTCGGTTTCCGAAACCATCGACCACGAAGATCGAGCGCGTCCGGGCGAACCCAGCGCTCGCACGGGTCGGCACACTCACCGGTGTGTCGTCCGTCGTGGTGCCGGCGACGTCGAGCGTCACGGCGTTCACGGCGGCCACGGTTGACGCCGTGGTGGCCTGGGCGGTGTCGTACAGGGTTTGGCCGGTCTCCACCACGTGGGCGTGTCGAACAACCCTCCCGTCCAGTCCTTTGTAGAGCTCGCGCAGCACGTACCGGTTCGACTCCGTCTGCAAGTAGCGCCCAGTCTCGTCGCGACGTTCGGTCAGCCACGGCAGCCCTTTCAGCGCCTCACGCGGGTTGTCTCGCCACCGCTCGGGCAGGGTGCACTCGGCAGTGGTGTTCGTGGGCGTCTCGTCCACGCACTCGCCCAGCAGGAAGCGCGAGTTGGTCATGTCGGTCGGGCTGTTCACGTCGCCGACGCGGCGGGCCGACGCGCGCGCGAACCCGCGGAATTCGCGCTGCTGGCCGTCGAAGCCCGGGTCTCCGTAGGTGTATTCGGTCACGTACGCGCCGCCGAGCCCGTCTTGCTCGGTGACCTTCTTGACGACGTGCGCGACGGTCGGCATGCGCGTCGCCCACTTCGCCGGAGTCGCTTCGGCCGCGAGCATTTCGGCCGTCGAGGTCGAATACTCGACCGCCGTCGTCTTGCCGAGGCCGTTCTGGACCTTGGCCAGCAGCCACGGGCGCACGCCGCCCGCCAGGTCGATGTACTTGTAGTCATAGCCGTCACCCCAGAGGATGTCCCGGGTGCCCGAGCCGTCGACGTCCACCAGGCGCACGCGGTCCGTCGCGGCGGGCTTGGGCGGCGTGTTGTAGAGGATGTGCCGGTCGGTCCAGGACTCGCCGTTCACGTTCAGGTAGACGTCCACGGCGTTGAACCGGACCTCGACCAGATCCGAGAGCCCGTCGCCGTTCACGTCGTCGAGCAGGAGCTTGCCGTCGCCGACGACCCCGAAGTTTGGGCTCGACGTCATGGCGATGTGCCGGTCTTGACCGAACGTCCCGGAGGGGCAGTTGTTGCGAATTCCCGTTCCCCAGAACCCGTTCCCACGCCCCGGCCAGTACCGGATCTCCCCGGCGCGCACCCGCACGATGTCGGTGATGCCGTCCCCGTTCATGTCGCCGAGGAAGACATCCGGATCGCTGAACTGGATCGGCGTTGCGCTCCACGGGAGACAGGAGGTCACCGGATCGTTCGATGCCGTGGCGCTTTCCGGCCCAGTGCGCGTGCCTTTGCCGAACTGGCCGTCCTGCGACGGGTAGCGTCCAAGGGCGAAGAACGTCTGCATCTGGGTGCCGGTCGTGACGACGACGTCCACGAGGCCGTCGGAATCAACGTCGAAGACCCGAATCTTCGAGCTTTCGTTCGTGAAGTCGATCTTCACGTCCTGCGCGGACGCCGTACTGATCGACCGGCCCTTCCATTGCCACGCGCCGTTCACGAGCTCCGGCGCCAGCACCTCGTACTTCTTGGCGATCGGCATGTGCACGAGGTTCGCGCGCCCGTCGCCGTCCAAATCGAACACCGAGACGTTCGTGTTCGAGAGCTTCAGGATGTTCTCGTCCGTGCCCGCAGGGATTCCGGCAGGATCGACCGCAATCGTCGTCGCGCTGAACCCCAAGCCGAGCGGGTTCGTCGTCGCGCCGGCAGCGCCGCTGACGAAAAGGCCGTGTTTGCCGTTGAATAGGGCCGGTGCCGTGACCACCACGTCCGGCAACGCGTCCGAGTTGACGTCGAACAGGTCGGTGAGCGCCTCGTCGAGGGAGTACTTCGGGCTCGAGCCGAGGGAGACTTGCTTCTCCACGAAATCCTCGAACCCGAGCTTCCCGGGCTGCGGCTTGACGTGCGTGTACTCGAACGTCATCGGCGGCAGCTTCGCGCACGACTGCGCGTCGCCTTCGCCAGGCGCGGACGCCTCGCTGCCCGCGCAGCGTCCCTCGACCTCGACCTTCTCGAGCAGCGAGACGTGGAAGGAGTCGTTGTAGGTCAGGTGATACTTGCGGACGCGCTTGAATCCACCGGTATTGTCGAAGGTCTTGCTGGCGACTTCCACCGTCGCGAGGCGCCAGCGCTGGTCGATGCGCCAACCGGGCCGGAAGGAGAAGGTGGGATCGGGTCGGAGTTGCCAGACCAATTGGGTGTGGTGAGCGAAGTCGGCGAGCGTGGTCGTGGTCGGGTTCGCCTTGGGTGTCGTGTCGTAGATGTCCGTCAGGTAGGCACGGCCGGAGTCTTGGGTGTAGCGATACACCACGACGTTTTTTGGATTGGCGTCGCCATGGGTGTCGTACTGCCGGACGAGGTGCCAGCGGTAGATCTCGGCTAGCGCATCGGAGTTGCGCTCGAGCCCGGCTGTGTACGTGGTCTCGTTCAGTGGAACGCCGAGCTCCATCGTGACGCCGGTCTTGCTCTGCACGCGCCACGTACTGCTGCCGTTCCAGAAGAAGCGGAGGAACGACCCTTCAACGCGAGGACGGTAGTACTCCCACCCGGTAGCCCACGCCGGGAGCTCCTCGCCTGCCTGGAGCTTGCCCGCGCACCCGAGCGTCGCGTGACCGACGGTGCAGATCGGGATCAGCTCCTGCCCGCCGTTGAACACGAAGCGGTCCCGCTCTGGGTGCCAGCCCGTCCCATCGTTGTACTTCGGGGCGCCTCGATCCGTTTGCCGTGCGATGAACGGCACCGGAAGATCCCAGCCCACGCCCGCCGCGCCGAACCCTGCGCTCGAGCTGTACGAGAGCCCGAGCGAGGGCTGCGCAGCCCCACGGGCCGAGGGCAGCGAGAAGGGCACGCTGAACGTGGCGATGCCCGTCGAGAGCTGGGCAGAGAAGCTCTCGCCCATGCCCTGGATGCTCCCACTGGTGCTGGGGAGCGAGATGGCTTGGCTCGTGACGCCACTCTTGTCGGCGCCGCTCGGCAGGGATGCCGGTGGTATCGCGGGGGCCACCGGTGTCGAGGACACGTCCACGCCGGCGACGGGCTTGGTGCTGACCTTGGCCTCGCTCTTGTTCCGAACCGCCGGTTGTGAGCTCTGGCGCTCTGACGATTCCGCGACGGGCAGCTCGGACTCCGCCTGGGCTTCGGTCGAAGCCTCGTCCGCGGATTCCGCGGCGGGCGGTGACTTCTCGGGCGAGCTCGCGCGGGCTTCCGGACCGGTCGTGAGCGCCACGCAGGACCCGAGGAGCGCCGCCGCGACGAGCGCGATGCGGCCTGCCACACCCGTGCGCCGGCTCATCCTGACCCCGCATCGAGCATGAGGTTCTTTCGCAGGATCGGCGCAGGTATGAACTCGACGACGACGTCCGGCGCGCCTTCGTCCTTTCCGAAGACGAGACCATAGTCGTCCCACGCAGTGACCAGCGCGCCCTCAGGCGCGAGAGGGCTCGCCGCAAGCGCGGGAAATCGCTGGTCGCCCGGCGTGTGCCCGTCCCATCTAGGCAAGCGCAGAGGCGCGCCCAAGGTGATGGTCGAGCTGTTCCACAGGACTTCGCGCAACCAGAGCTCCTCGGCCTTCGGATCGCCGGATGCAGCGGCTTCGCGCCATGAGAGGTAGATGCGTGAGCCGACGCGAACGGCGTTCGGGTGGCTCTGGGCTTTGGTCACCCCGGTATCGAGCGCGATCGCTGCGGTGACGCCGGGGGCGCTCGGGCTCAGGAGCGCACCACGGAGCTTGGACGCCGCGCCTGAGCCCGCGCTGAACACGACCAGCAGCGTGGACGAGTCGAGCTCGGCCAGAGCCGGCTTGTCCTCGGTCCCCGGAGGAACGTGTGGGCCAACCGACCAGGTGGTACTGCCGGACCGTGCTTCGAGGGTCTCGGAGCCGTTCGTGGTGGTCGCGCGCCACGCCGCCGCCCATGTCGATCCGAACGTGCCGAGCGCGACGTTGGCTTCGGCGTTCGGTGAGTCGGCAAGCGTCTGGTCACCTGTCGACTGGGGATTGAGCGCCGCGTCGAAGAGCCGGTAGCGGATGTCTGGACCGTTCACCGCATCGGAATCGTCGACCCACGCAACCACGAGCTCTGTCCCGGTCCAGAGAACATCTGGGTCCGACTGTGAGAACGTCGTCGTCTTGTTGGCATGGGCGGGCTCGCCGGAGGGCGCCGCGGAAGGATCGGCGAGCCGCAGCGCGACACCGAGCGAGTCCCCATCTCCGTCGAAGTCCGTCCACGCCACCGCGTACTTCGTACCGGGAAGCGCCGCCACGACGGGTGAGCTAAAGAGGAGCGGTTTCGACTTGGTCCCGGTGCTCACGAGCAATGGGCTCGCGATGCGCACGCCCTTCGGGTCGAACGCATTGAGTGCGATGCGCGGCGGCGCGAACCCGGGCTCCACGTAGGCCACGGCGAAGCCATCGGCGTCGGCAGCGACCGGGTGTCGGCCTTCGCCAAGGTAGCGACCTGAAGCGGGCTTGCCCGAATCGTTCACCGGCGGCGTGACGCACAGGAAGTCGTTCACGAAGCAGGTCGTTGTGCAGGCGTCGTCGTTCGAGGTGTTGCCGTCGTCGCACTCTTCGTCGAGGCCGCGGATGCCGTCGCCGCAGACGGTCGAGACGGGGCCGCTGTCGACGTCCGCCGACGCGTCTGGCGCTCCGCCGCTACCGCCATCGCCGGGGTTGATGCCGCCGGAGCCGCCGAGCGCATCACCACCCGTTGCACCGTTGCCGCCGATGCCGCCGCCAGCCGCGCCTCCGCCGCTGCCGGGAACTCCGGCAGCGCCGCCGCTGCCGGCAGCACCACTTACACCCGAAGCACCTCCGGTGGCCGGGCCGCCATTGACGGCGCCACCCGGTTCGGTCGGACCACACCCTCCCGCCGAGGCGATGCTCCCGGCGAGGGAGAAGGCACCGAGCCGCTGCGCCCAGGACCGCATGCAGCACCTACTCCTGCGCAACCCAGTAGGAGGATCCTGCAAGCACCTGCACGCGTTCTATCCGATCGAGCACGACCTCCGGCAGGACTTCAAACTCGAGCTCGTAGGCGCCTCCGAAGGGGCGAACCTGAAGCTCCGTCCGGCTTACTGCCCCGACATACTGGGTGTTCCAACCATCTTTCAATGGGTCCAGCCAGAGCTCAGCAGCGAGTCCCTTTGCTCCCTCGATGCGCCCGATCGGCAGCGCAGCCGTGTGCCACGCGCCGCCAAAATCCGTCACATAGGCGGGCCCCGTCTGGGTCAGCCCGTAGCGGATGAAACCCTCATTGTAGCAGGCTAGGGGGTCGGCGGCCTTCTTGCAGTCCTTGACCCCCGTTCCGACGAAATTGACCGCGATCAATCCCCAGCGAGCGTTGTACCTGAGGTCGTAGGGCTCGGAGCTAATCCCCTTGTTGAGACGCCCCCAAGGGTCGAGAAGGAACCGAAGTCTCGCCCGGACTGGGTGACTTCCGGGGGAACAGAACGTTCCGGTCCCGTCGGTCGGCTTGACGGCTGTCCAGACGCCGGGACCGTTACCGCCGTCTTGGACGCACAACATGAACCACTCCCCGCGCTGAAGGTACAGGTCTTGCCCATCGACATTCGAAGCCTCGCCGGCGGCGAGCCCGGGAAGTGTGATCACGTCGATATCGGATTGAGCGACAGCACTTGGACGATTCAAGGTGAACCCGGCGGTGAATGCCTCCAGGTTCGCCACGTAGTCTTCGATCTTGTTCGCGTAGATCCCACCGGGGACGGGCGTGCCGACGGCGAGGCCGACAGCCTTGGGGAGGCTGAGGTCGTATCCGTAGACCTCGTCGGCCCAGGTCGATGGCGATTGGACGAACGGTTCCGGCTCGGTGATGGCCGAGAGATCGACAACGTATCTGCTCTCGATGCTCCTACGGGCGGCAAGGGCATAGCGGCGAGCGCCCTCGACCAGCGCCTTTGCGCGCCACAAGTCGTAGGCCCGATACCTCCGGTGTAACCCAAAAGAAGTCCGAGAGCCTGATGCAGCGAGGGACGATTCCAGTTCGAATCGAGACTTCGCCAGCCCTGCACTCTGAAGAATCTGCTGAATGCGTGCGGCGCTCTCTTGGATGCGCGCAATCGAGTCCGTGGTCCCGCTGATTGCGCTGACAATCCCCGCATATCCGGACAGGGCAGACACCACCACTTGCTGCTGTGCAGGCGGGAGCTCAAGCTTTAGCTCTTCACACTTGTGCTTCTGAGCAAGCCAAGGTCCGGGCGACCAACTGAGACCGAACCCAACTCCTGTGCCGCCCTTGCCTCCCAGATTCAAGCCAGCCGACGCGGAGAGTCCCTGCAGTAGCGCCTTCCGCATCGTCCCCGCGGAGCAGTTGAGGTCCTTCAGTTTCTGCTTCGACTCGAGGATCTTCTCGGCAAGCTCGACTTGGGCGTCGGCAGCCTTCCATGATGCATACAGCGACTTGAGGTTTTCACTCGGCGCTTTGAGCGCGGTCCATTGCTCGATGAACGCGGTCTGAAGCTCGCCGCCCGCATACTCTGAGAAAGCGGGCGCCTTCGACGCCTTGATCTGCGCGAGGACCGGGTTTGCCACCTGGACCTCAGTCGTCAGTACGGCGTTCACCACTTCTTCGATGACGCAATAAATCGCCACCGACGGCTGCGTTTCAGGGTCCGGTGCCGACGCGCACACAGTATTCGGCACTGGCGCTTGGACGCCTGGGTACCAGTCGATGCTTGGCGTAGTCCGTGTCAACTTCACTTCGCAAGTATCGGAGGCCGCTCCGCAGGACGCCGCAAGCGCCTCCTTGAAGGCCACCGTCGCGAGAGCGCTGTCTGCCGCGAGCTGCTGCTCCGATTCGTAGTCCTGCACGAGCCCGTCCACTGCCTTCTCCACTGCGGCAGTGGCGCTCGATGCTGCTTGTTTGGCGAGCTTCATGTACTGAGCGGGCGCGTCCTCCGAGTTGATACCTCCAGACAAATCCGGGGTGTACTGGGGACTCCAGTCGTGTGGAAGGCCGAATGCATCAAATGCGGGTCGCACCGGGTTGTGCGGGGTGACAACTCGCTGCTCTTGGATCAGTCCCCCGAGCTTGCCCCCGGTTGCGATGTATTGTCCTTCTTCCAGGTGGTCGACATCGAATCGCAAGTTCGCACCGAGCAAACGGGCTTGGACTCCGTCAGAGTCGAAGCGCACCGCGAAGATCGTGTGCGTCTTCTCGTCATCCAGCGGCATGAATGCCGCCCACCGGCGCGGTGTCGCTCCGTAGTATGAGTCCAGCGTCGGGTTCTGGGGCAGAACCAGTCCGCATTCGTGGTTGCCGTACGCGAGGTTGATGACCTGTTCAAGTGTCTGCCCATACAGAGAGATCGTTGGCGCCGAGACAAGGTTTCCCGCGAGCGGCGAATGCGCCGCACACACTCCCCAAGCGACGCCCGGACCGGGCTGCCAGAACGCGTCATCCGCACCGTATGTCCCTTCAACATAGTACGTTGAGAGGAACACGGATGGCTCGGGCACGAACTCGGCAACCAACAGAGTATCGCCCTTCACCTCTAGTGCTGGACGCACATTCACACTGCTAGTCCCAATCGCTCCGTTGATGGTTTCGATGACGCGGCGTCCCTCGGCAAAGTAATCCGTCAAGCGTGGAAGTTCGGGGAACGTTTGCTGGGTGTATGCCTTATCGGTCAAGTACGCCATGCTCCACATGAGCATTTGCCGTGTGGCCGCTAGCGCAGAAACGCTGCCCAACGAAGCGTCCCGGAAGTGGTTGGTAAGGCCTGGCATTGGGCCCTGCCCGGCCCACCCATACGTCACCAGCGGATTGACTTCCCACGGCGCCATGAACGTCTGCGTGCCATAGCGAGTGAATCTGGGCGCGTCATCCTCCAGTGAGCGCTGCGCGAAGACCTCGTCGCGGTGGATGTGGAGCACCTTCCCGGTGGGACTGGTCATCGACTCAAATGTCAACGACCTGGTCGCGTTGACGGCCCCAGCTCGTGTGTCAATGGACTTGTCTTCGGCCATAGGCCACGCCCACCACTGCCCGCCATTGCATATGGGTGGAAGCTGGCCTGGGTACGTAATATCAGTCGCAGGTGGGACTGCCGCGTAGTCGACCGCTCGAATCAGGAACTCGACGAGTTGACGGGCGTGCTGCGGCGTAATGCGGTGCTGCTCCCACAAGACGTACTTCTCGTTGGGGAATGCAAGCGTTGGTTCGAGCACGGTGTCCGACGTCTCGCATCCCGTGCACGTGTTCGTCACATCGTCGCAATTGAAACCGACCCCGCATGTGCCACCGGAGCCGCATGGCCCCCCCGTCACGGGCTTGAAGCATGTATCCTTGCGCAACTGAGTCTCGACGCTCTTGTATAGGAAGTCAGCACTCTCCTGCTCCAAGAGCGCGTTACAGGACTCCTCCTGAACGACGAGGCGCACGGCGTCATGCGACCGCGCAAGACTCCAAAGCTCCCAGACCTGGGGCTCCAGAACGTCACGCTGAAAGTGCGGGTGAGCGGAGTATTCCGGCCAGTCGAAGCCCCAGCCAGGCAGGCCTTTTCCGCTGGCGTACGGGACATCGCCGGGTTGCTGGGATCCCGTCGGGTGGAGCCAGGGACCGTCGTCCCGAACGGCAAGTGCTTGCCCGCCAAACGCAGCGGCGAGCAGTCGTTGGTACCAAGAACCCGCTCCCCAGAGCTCGTCTCCGCGGTTCTGTCCAACGCGGTCCGTTGGTAGTCTCGCCCCACGGCTACGCGCCAGCAAGGACAACAGTTCTTCGCTAACCGCAACGTGGAGCTGTACTGCGGCGGCGAAGTCTCGCCCCATCGCAAACAGGTGCGCACGAGGGTCCCCGGAGCAACCTGGGATGGCGTTATCCGCGCACTGCGCGGCCCAGGTCTGAACGCTCGCGAGCAGCCCGGTCGCCCCCGGATTGCGGGGCGCAGAAAAGAGAACGCCAAGTGCGGCGTAGTGCAGCATGGCAATCTGCACGCGCTGTCGAATCGTATCGAGGAGTTGGCGCTGCTCTGCTTCACCGAGCAGGAGCGCTTCGCCACTGGACGCGCCAGGCGCAAGTTGCCGCATCTTCTGTGCGATGCACAAGTTCACGCCTGCGACGCGCAGCAGGCCACTCGCCTGGTCCAACGCTGGGCTCGCAGTTGGGTTGACAATGCGCTCCTTGACACCGACGGGTTCCAGGATGACCGCTTGGTTGTTGGCCAGCGTGATCGGATCGCAGTTGTATAGGCGTTCCGCGCGCAGCTCGATCCACGCTTGGTACCATGGCCGGTTGTCGATCCCTGACTTCCACGGAGGGCTGTTCTTCGGCGCGGCGTGCGCGATGTGAGCCTTGATCTGCTGGAGGTAGTCGTCGGTTGTGTAATCCGTACCGAGTTCTGCAGTGGCAAACTGGCCCGTGACCGGATCCATCATGCACGCCGCGAAAGCGTCCGCGACGACGAGGTCGATTTGGGTGCCGTCCCATTTGGACTCCACATTCCCGGTCGTGGAGGAAGGGACTCCGCAGACTACGTTCTTCGGTGCAGTCTTCGCGCAGCAAGGAACCGGCGTCAGTCCTGGTACTGCAATAGCTGACACCCGAGTGGCAATCTCAGGCTGATCGGTCGCCGTGGCGCAGGAAGCCGCGAGCAGTGGTAGTGCCACCAGCAATTTTGCAAGTCGCGTCATGTTCCCTCCTACTCGGCACTCCATGAACACCGAAACGTCGCCGGGCCCGGCGCTGACTCGGCCTCGAACGACCGGACTTCGTCGATCGCACCTGGAACGCGCCCCGAGATCAAACAGACGTCGTGCTGCGGCGCGCACCCGAGCACTCGCTGATCCGCTTCGGGTTTGACGAATTCGCCCGGGGCGACCAAGGTGTCCTGCATTCGGCCGGGCTCACCTGTTCCCGCCTTGGTTCCGGTGATGGCGCCGAGGATTGGGTTGCAGTTGTCGCGGCAACAGGAGCGAGGATTGGTCCAGCTGACCGTCCAGTGGCGCTCGCAGGTAACCGGCTCATTGCCCCAAGAGAAACGGGTCACGTTCGGACCGCGCGCCGCGAGCAACCACTGAGCAACGGTTGGAAGGCTCCCACCAACCCATGAACAGAACTGCTTGGCCTGTTTCGGTGTCACACACGTAACCGGCGCATCGGCGGCACCCTCGACATCGAACGTGAACCCCGCCGCCCCCGCCGCGCGCTCTGCACACTTGGGCGAGGAGTCACCTGGAGCCGAGCAGTTTCCGCCTTCCACGCAGCGAGCGTACTGGGCGACAGTGGTCGGAGTGACGGCGATGCGAAATGACTGCACCTCAGTCGTGTGCCTGGACTTTCCGAGCTTGACGCCTACCGTCACCGTACCGCCAGAAAGGCCGATTTGGGCCGGAACTGCGTCCTTCGGCGCCCGCGCCGACGTGTTCCGCTCTTCGCCGTCGGCGCACGAAAGGGTCCCGCCGGCGGCGATACTCAGCACGACGGCTGACATTGCACTTCTCTTGCGTCCCCGACTCATCTTGCTCGCCTCCTCCAGATTCCCAACACTCCAAAGGCAAAGAGCACTACCGCGGAGTGCCCCGATTCTTGCGCGGGCGTTCGACACCCGCATGCGCCGGATTCTCGTGCGTCCGCACCCTGCCCGTCGCCCCCCGCCCCACCGCCGCCGGCGCCGCTGGTACCTCCCTCACCGGGCGCACCCCCGCTTCCTCTGACCGTGAGCTTCAGGACCTCAGCAGAGCTCAGTACACTGGATTCGCCATGACCACCGGCAACGAGGACCGCCCCCGAGAGCAGCGTTGTCACGGTGGGCGACCCTCGAGCCGCGCCAAGCGTAGGGAGAGGCGCGGCGCTCCCGCCAATGAGCTGTGACGCCGCAGGACTCCAAGCTCCCGATGCTTCGGCTCCCCCGGCTACGAGCACGCCCCCCGCGAAGGCCGCCGCGCCATGGGAGATTCTCGCGAGCCCCACCACTTCCTTCCAGGTTCCGCCCGCAACGAGCGCCTTCAGCGGTGAAGCAAGCGCGGTCGAGTACAGCGAGCCCAGACAGCTAGCTGGGAGTCCGCTGCAGCCGCCAGCAAGCACGAGAGTAGCGTCTTCCATGACGACAGCTCGGTGAAGCCACCGCGGACCGGGTAGTGGGACGGCTTTCGACCAGGTATTGGAGTCTGGATCGTAGACCTCAGACGACGCCGTGACCTCAGGATAGCCGAGTGCATCGACGCTGTATCCGCCAGCGGCAAGCACGTGCCCATTCGGAAGCAGGGTCGTGGTGTGACCCGCGCGCGACGTGGCCATGCTTGCGGCCGGAGACCACTTTTCGGCTACCGGATCAAATAGCTCCGCCGACGCGGACGCACCAACTTGATCGAGGCAACGGCCGTCCTTGCAGCTCCCGGTAGTGAGGACGCGACCGTCCAGCAGTGCTGACGCCGCGTCGAGGATTCTGGCTTCCGCGAGGGCACCAACCGCGCGCCACGTGCCCGTCTGCGGTTCGTAGAGCTCCGCGCTAGTCAAGATGTGCTCGTACGCACATACCGGCGCATCGCAGCCACCAAAGGCCAGCACCGTCCCAGATGCGAGTCGCACCGCGTGGTGCTGGTACCGCCCATTCTTCAGCGAGCCGGTGGTGGCCCATGTGCCCGATGCCTGGTCGAAGACTTCGGCAGACGACTCCCCGTAGACTCCACCCACAACCAGGACACGCCCGCTGCTCAGAACGGTAGCCGAATGCTCGGCACGCTCCACGGCCATGTCTGTGGTCAGGGTCCACTCCGCTTCGAGTGCGAGGGCGGTCTGCGAACCATCGACTGGGGTAAACACGACTTCGCATACTGAGGCACCTGGCGAGACCAGCTGCCGTC
This sequence comes from Polyangiaceae bacterium, assembly GCA_015075635.1. Classification (NCBI taxonomy): domain Bacteria; kingdom Pseudomonadati; phylum Myxococcota; order Polyangiales; family Polyangiaceae; species Polyangiaceae bacterium. The sequence continues at coordinate 1,406,928 of JABTUA010000001.1, read as the reverse complement.
CCCAGGGAACCGCTGGCGACTCGTCCGCCGCGCAACTCGGTGTCGAAGCGCGCCAGCGAGCATCGTGTCCACCGCTCCGCGGCGGACGTGCCCGCAATCGTGGAGCGCCGGTCGCGTCCATGAACTCCACTGACTCGCCCACTATTCTGAGCGCGGAAACTCCGTCAAGGCCCGCTACCATCCGGAAGGCCCGTGCACCCGCGTGCCAGACCGGTTCAAGCGGCACCCGCAGTGCGCCGAGCGCTTGCTGCGACGTCGAGGGCGGCACGTTCAACCTCACCGCCAGTGCAGCCGACGCGGGGCGCACCACAATTCCAGAACTCAAGTGCTCGACAACTAATCCCTTCACACTCCACGCGTCAGCAGGTGGGCGCGGTGTGGCGCCAGCTGTCAGCGTGAGGGAAACCGCAAGAATCGCCGCCTTGGAGAACGCGCGCAGGTTCATCGGCCGAGCCTTGCTCCTCCGCGTCTGTGCGCGCCAACCGAAACCGCCGCCCGCACGAGTGGTGTCATCGTGGATCGCGCGGAAATCCAACCATCCTCACCGTGCGTGTACACGGCCGCCAGCGCCCGCCGCGCGCCAATGCCCGCTGTCGCCATGCTCGACGGTTTCCAATCCGGCATGGTCCTCACTCTTCGCGTTCCTCCTCCACCGTCGCGCCAACGAGCACTTGCAGCCGCCTGAGCCCATTCAGGATTGCCCGCGAGGACTCGGCGTCAACCGACAAGATCCGACATCCATACGACAGTGTGCGCGGATCTGCGTCGGCGCGACGCGCAACGACGGCGTGGTCAGTCGAACTGGGTAGAGCAGCTGTACCCGGTGCCAACAACGGTCTCGATGCGCACGCCAAGCGGCTCCAGGACGTCGCGCATGCGCTCGATGTGTTTCTCCAGTGCCTTGTCGGTCGCGCACGGGTTCTCGAGTCCAAAGGCTTTCAGGGCGTCAAGCTCCACCGGCTCCCCCTTCGCGGCAACGAGCTGCCTGAATATCCGGCGTTCTGCACCGGGCTTGAGCGCATCCAGCACCGTTTTGAGGCGCGACCGGGCGCCGGCACCGTTGGCGCGGGCTGCGCGGACCCGCCGGACCACCGCTCGCAACCTTGCGCGAAGTTCCGCGCCCGGGGCGGGCTTGGTGACGAAGTCGTCGGCTCCCGCGTCGAGCGCCTCGACCTTGATGTCCGAGTGGCCCAGGCAGCTGACCATGACGATTCCGCCCCCGAACTTCAGTTCGCGCAGCCGGCGGCAGGCGCTGATCCCATTCTCTCCGCAGAGCAGCACGTCGAGGAGAATCAAGTCGCAGCTCAGCAGGACGCCGGAGCGCAGCGCTGCTTCCGCGGACTCGAAGTCTTGGACCGAGAAGCCTTTGCCCTGAAGAAGGCGCCGGAGGGCTCGGCGCTGCAGCTCCTCGTCGTCGATGATAGCGACCGAAACGTCGGGGCGTTGGGACTGAATGGCCCGCGTGCCGTCCGGGGGAGTGTCCATCGGTGCGTCCATCGGTCGTTCACCCGCGGGAGTTGCGCGATTTCTTCATAGGCCCCGGCCCCGGCCCTGGCCTCACCCTGCGGTCGCAGGATACCGGAATCCGCCTGCGAGGTCATGCGGCACTTCCAGTCGCAGCTGCGACCGTCCGTGACGCAAGACCCATGATTGACCCTACCGATACGGTCAGCCCCGCTTCCCGCGCGGGCGAGCTGCCTTCCGCCCGGGAGCAGCGACCGCCATCTGGGCGAGGACGACCACGGCCTCCTGCGCGTCCGGCGGCAGGCGCTCGAATCGCGGGCCGATGCGCTGGGCGGCGGCTTGCGGAACGGAGGGGCCGAGGAGCTCGGCGGCGGAAACCCGGAGGGCCTTGGCTACCGCAAGGATCGTCGAGAGGCGCGGGTCACGGCGGTCGTTCTCGAGCGTGGAGAGGTAGTGCGGCGAGAGGTTCGAACGTTCCGCAAGGTCATCGAGCGTCAGGCCCAGCGCCTTGCGTCGGGACCTAATTTCCGCGCCGAGCTTCATGCTCCCGAGCGTGACCCCCACCCCTTCGGTGAATGCACGACAGGACATGGTCAAGTTGCACGACAGTGCCCGCGAACGCGATCAAAGGCGCCGCGCAAACCGACGATCGTCTCCACATGGGTCGTCGATCTGGTGGACAGGTTGCGTCGCAGCCGCCCCACCACGCCGTCGCAAGGCGCGGCTCGACGCCCGCCACGAACGCCTCACGCGCGCCGGCGACGTCGCAAGGCGGCGAGCAGCGAAAACCCAAGGAGCCACGGAGCACGCGCTTGCGCGGGAGTCGAGCGGCATCCGCAGCCGCCGTCCGACGAGCCGCTCGATGGCGTCCCAGTCTGCCCCGCGGTCCCGCCAGCCGGCTCTCCGCCGGTGCCGCCCGAGCCGACTGGCGCATCCACGCACTTCTGGTTCAGGCACACACGCGACAAGATGCAGTCGAAGTCGGACTGACAGCTCGTAGGACACTCGTCGATGGTGGGGTCGCAGGCGTAGTAGCCGCAGTTCGAATCGTTTGCCTCGCACTTACCCTGCCCGTCGCAACGGTGGATCACCAACTCCGAAGGCAAATTGCATTCGGTGTTCGCGCACGTGGTTCCGGTCGGATGAAGCGCGCAAGCCGCGGCGCCGTCGCAGACACCCGTCTTGCCGCAGGTGCTTTCGGCTTCCTGCAGACACTCGTCGAGTGGATCGGTCCCGTTCGGGACGGGCTCGCAGACGCCGTCAGCGCCTCCGCCCTTGAGGGACGCTGCGCACGCGCGACAGGGCGCTGGGCACGCATCGTCGCAGCAATATCCGTCCCGGCACACGTTGCTGGCGCAAGCCGTCGCGCCGGTGCAGGGCAACCCGCGAAGCTTCGCCTGGAACACTTCGGCCGTCTTGCTCTGCACGCCCCCGGTAACCAGGATTCGCGCGGTGCCGGCCGCGTCGGACAATAGAGTGGCGGTGGCGTGGCCCTACCTTCCACGAGGTTCGCCGCGGCGAGCCACGTGTTCTTCGTGGGGCTGAAGTAGTCCGTGGGCGCGAGCTCGGTGGTCCCCTGGTATCCCCCGATCGCCATGGCAGAGCCGTCGGAAAGAGGAATCAATCGGTGCCAGATACGTTCGGTGCCTGCCTGAACGGTGGACCAGGTCCCCTGCGACGGGTCGTAGACCTCACCGATGCTCGTGAGCACGTCGTCGCCGCCCGATACGAGCACTCGACCGTCCGAGAGCCGCGTAGCCGCATGTCCCCAGCGCGAACGCCCCAGCGGCGCTGCGCTTTTCCACGTCGAGGTCGTCGGATCGAAGATTTCCACCGACGCGAGCGCGGCGGTGGTCTTTCCACCCGCCACCAGGAACCGCCCGTCCGCGAGCTCCGTGCCCGATGCGCTGGTCCGCGCCTGCGCCAAGCTGGGTCCCGGCGACCATGTACCCGCCGCGGGATTGAATATTTCGGTCGAGGCGAGCTCCCACAGCTGGAACCCGCCGTAACCTGCCACTACCAGGACGCGCCCGTCGGCGAGCCGCAGGGCGGAGTGATCGTATCGACGCGTCTTGAGCGAGCCCGTCGCGGTGAAGGCGCCGGTCTTCGGGTCGTAGATCTCGCACTCCGGAGTCGGTTCGCCTTGATCGCCTCCGACGATCAGGACGCGCCCGTCGGCGAGCAGCGTCGCGGTGTGCTGCCGTCGTTCGACGTTCGTGACGCCGGTCGCCGCGAAGGTCCCCGTGGTCGGATCGTAGAGCTCCGAGGCCTTGGTTGGGTTGAAAGGATCGGGCTGCTGTCCGACCACGAGCACCCGTCCGTCACCCAACACAGTTGCCGTGTGCTCCCAGCGCTCGACGATCATCCCGCTGGTCATCGTCCAGGGAGGATCGACGACAACAGGAGGCACCAACCCGCGGTCGTCCCACACGAGCGAGAGCGTGCACTCTCGAGCCCCCGGTCGGGTGATGGCGCGTTGCCAGGGCGCCGCGGGGCTCCTATCGACAGCGCAACCGTCGATGCCGAGTCGAGCGCGCCGAGTCACGCCGGCTGCATCGACGACCACGGCGGGGCCAACACGAATTCGCGGCGCGCCTTCGTCGTCGAGGAACTCGACCACCCCGTCCACCTCGCGAAGTCCAGCGACGCGAGACACATCGACCTGGTATTCGATGCGCGGCGGGTGGTCGCTGTCGAGGAGCCAATAGTCTTCCACCCCAAGTGCGGCGCTGCGCAATCCGAGCGTGGCTCCGGGACGTGCACCTCGGTACGCGACCCAGCCGCGATCGACCTTTGCTTCGCCTACCGACTTCCACTCAGCGACCGTGAACGCCACGCTGAGGCCAGAGCTCGGGTCGGAAAGCGTGACCGGTGCTTCACCCCATCGACGCGGCAGGCTGACCTCTAGGCCCGCGCGAGGTCCGGAGTTCGCCAAGGAAATGGTGCCGTCGCTGCGCAACCAAGCGGCGCCCTCGCCACCCTGCGCGAGTGACTGAAACCGCTGCAACACTGCCGACTCCGAATCCGGCGATCCGCTCGCGGATTCGTGCGAAAACGGACCGGAGCCACACCCTGCCAAGAGCAGCACCATGCACCAGACGACTCTCATGATCGGCTCCCTCCGAGCGTGTGCACGCAGCGCACGCACAGTGGACTCCTCCAACGTCTCCGCGTCAAGCGCACCCCGTGCACAGGAGACGAGCGCACCCGCATGGTGGGGGGCCGATCCAATTTCGGAGCCGCGCCAACGGCGGGGCTATGGCTGCGAGAGCCGCACAACAATGCAAGCAGTGAACCTTCTCGGAACAGCTCGGAGTATCCGAGCTGCGACACCTCGGCCCGCGTCAGCCGAAGTCCCCTCGGTAACCAAACCTGTCCGCGCTCGCGCAGCCGCGCTGTACGGCAACAACCTGCAATGATAGCGTCGCTCCTGATGGGTGGCATGAGACATCTGGGTGAATGTGTGGCCGCGGCTCTGCTGCTCGCAGCGGCGACCGCTTCCGCGCAAGAAGCATCGACCGCACCGAAGGAAGGCGTGCCGGCCGAACCCACACCGGCTCAGCCGGCCGCTGCCCCCGACGTCGTTCGGCTCAAGGACGGCAGCATGTTTCGCGGAACGATCAGCGAGCGCGTCGAGGGCGACTACGTGGAAATCGTTCTCGTGACTGGGAAGACGCGGCGCTTCACCATGGACCAGGTCGAGTTCGCAGGCGCTGCTGCGAGCTTGCCCGGCCCGAAGCCGGAGCCGCGCAAGACCGAGGCGCCAGCCGGAAAGAAAGAGGTTCGCCCGCTGGTGACCATTCGCGGCGAAGAAGCGAGAGTGTCGCTAGTGGCGGTCGAGCCGAACGTAACTTTCCACCGCCGGGCGGCGACTGCAATTGCAGGTAATGTCGCGGCGACCGGATACGACGAGATCTGTGTGGCGCCTTGCGAGGCGACGCTGCCCGCAGGTACCTACACGCTTGCGCTCTCGAAGGACAAGGACAAGCCCTTGGAGACCGATGCTGTTCGCATCCCGGCGGGTAGTACCCGCCTGGAGGGCAAATTCGAGAGCCGTGCAGGTCTGCGTACCGGCCTGCTCTTGGGCGGCATCGCCGCCGCCGGGGTCGGCACCTACTTGATGTTCACGTCGAGCGAAGAGAAGGAGGAGTGCGATTCGCTTGGCTGCAACTCTACGTACGAACTCAACTCCACCAAGCTCTACGGCGGAGGGGCGCTGATGATTGGAGGTGGCGTTCTTGCCTGGTATGCCTTCGGCATTCGCGACAAGGCTCAGGTCACCGTCCAGCCTGTTTCCTCAGGCGCACTTTCGCGCCGCGCGTCTTCGTCCGTGCGCGCTCTCGTGCCCGCAGGCCTCTCTGCGTCGGCGCAGTTCTAACGCCGAGCATGGGCGGCTCCTGACTAGCGCGCCCCCGCCGTGCGCGCTCGGGTTCGCGGCGAACCTCCGCGGAGCTCTCGGCCCAGTGCACCACATCGACGCGGTCCAGCTTCAGGTCTTCGAGCGCTTCGGAGGGAAGGTGTCATGCCGGGAGCGCTCGGCCTCACCGAAGGCGGACGCTGCGGAGCGCTCCGCCCTGGACGCCGCGTTCCCGCGACTGGATGCCACGCGTAGATCCAGGTTCAGAAGCACGTCGCCGTTAGCAGGACGCCCGGCGCGAACGTCGGGTCGCGCTCGATCAGGGTGGTCAATCTCACGCTCAAGCCAAAGTTCCAATCGACGCTCGTGGACCACTCGTGGCCGACGCCGAGTGCTGCTCCAGGCGCAGCGTGTGTCTGGCGGCTGATCGTGGCGCCCAAGCCGCCGGCGATTTGGAAGTGAAAGCCGTCCCAGCCGCTGAAGTAGTAGTCGAGCGCTGGGCCGACCACGCCGACGAGGCGTGGCTCTGCTCGCCGCTCGAGAAGCGGGACGCCCTCGCCGTACGCCCCGCCGCCGAGCACTAGGCCCCGGCTCACGGGTCCGCCGAGCGCGAGCTCGAACGGGATAGCCAGCCCGGCGACGGTAGTGCTCGATGTGACGAACGAGCCCCACGGGGGTCCCGCGTAAATCGTGCTGCTCTTCGGACCGAAGTACGCACCGAGACCCGCACCCAAACGGACGTACTGACTGGGATCTCGTGCGCGAACGGGTTGCGCCCGACCCGCGGAGTCGGCGCGGGCCTCGGCGACCGTGGCGAGCACGAGCGCGGCAATCAACCCGACCGCGGCGAGCGGCTTCCCACTCATGCGCGCAAACCTATCACAGGCATCCCGCGCCGCCTCCGCGAGCTCTTCGGCGGCCGAGCCCGGCCGCGCTGGAATCGTCACCACCGCTCGGCCCTCGGCTCGATACCGGTCGAGCACCGTGCGTTCGTGCTCGACGCCCCGCTCCGCCAGGAGCTTCCCGCTCCAGCTCGTTCTGCCCAGGGCGCTCGAGCTTCTTCTCGGCGACCGCGATGTCGGGCACGGTCTTGTGCTCGCACTCCGAGAATCCGCTCGGATCCGTGGCGGCCAGAATCAGGCTGGAGACCGAGCGATGCATCGGGGGGAACGATCGCGGGAACGATTGCCGGATTCAAGAGGCCGAACCTGCCGCGCAGATCAGGTCGAACACGTGACGGACAGGTATGTGAAGCTCGTCGAGTCCGCGTCCAACTCGCGCGAGCCAACGCAGATCCTCGCTCTCGTTGCTGATCCGGTGTTCGCGTACGTCGGAACGCAGACTCACGCGGATCTCGCGCTGCCGAGGCAGCGCCGGGCCTGATGCAATTAGCCCGGCCCGAGACAATCGAACCGGGCGAGTTGGACGGTGGAGGCGAGGTCGGTCGTGGCCCAGCTGATCACCACGCTGTGACCGCTGGGCGAGCCGATGATGTTCGGGTGCCCCTGGAAACTGGCCGCGAAGGGTAGACTTTGCAGCAGGTCGCCATGAGCATCGACCATGGTGAGCACGATGTTGGCCTTCGTGTCTGGTGGATGGTCCACCCAGGTGAGAGCCAGCGTCCCATTCTCGACGGACGCCGCATCGACATACACGGGGAATGCTTTCGCGCCAGTGAGCACGAAGGGACCGAAGAACGCGCCCGCAACGGCGTCGATACGGGCCGCGTTCAGCACAGGTGCGGCGCCGCCGCTCGCCTGTGTCCATGCCACAAAGGCACCCGTGGGATGGGACGCGACGGAAATCGCGTTTGGCGGAGCATCGACCTTGAAGCTATGCAGCACGCTCACGGAACCGCTCGGCAGCAGGTGCAACACGTCGATACGAAGCGGCGGGCCGCCGACGTTACTGGACCCACAGCCACCCGGTGGCGCGAAGGCGCCGTTGGAAAGCGCGAGCAGCCAGCCGTCCTGGAATCCAATGGCGTCCGCCGTGATGCCCCCAACGGCGCATGCCAGCGTTTGGGTGCTCACTTCCGGTGTCGGGCCGCTGGACTCCACGATGTGGACGACGAGCCGACCGTCCAGAGAGGCGATGCCTAGGAGATGCACCCCGGTTTGCGCTCCTCGCGCGACGAACAGCGGGGCTCCAACGGTAAACAGCGGCACGCCGGGAGCAACGGGGCCCGTCGCCGGGTCGATGTTGGGGGTGAACCCGAGCATTGGCCCCTGACCGAGGAGCAGGGCGAATCGACCGCCAAAGCTCGAACCAGTGCGGAGATCGCTCGCGAAATCCACCGCCGGGAGAAGCGAGACCGCCGGCGCCAGTTTGCCGGTCGGGGGCCACGCCAACCACGGTGAGAACGTCGCAGCATCGACATCCGACTTGGACGCCGGGCCCGGTGCGGCGCTCCGAATGAACGCGACCGACACCTGCTCGCCGTCGTCGCTCGACGCGACGGCTTGTGGGCCAAAGTCAGCGGAGGCGGAGCCCGGCTGGATTGCCACCACGGGATCGACCTGTTGGAGTGCGACGCACCCAGCAACGCCGCTCGTGCCGCCGACCGCGCCGACTCCGCCAGTCGCGCCGGCTCCGCCTGTCGCCCCCACGGCTCCAGCGCCTGCACCGCCGCTGTCCACGCCCACGCCGGGATCGATCAGACCGGTGCGCGAACCGCACGCGGCGCAGAGCGCGACCGCCACAAGCCAAGCGAACCGAGGACCTACCCGCAGCTCGGAACGGGTGGCTCGTCGTAGCTGCATCGGAGGACGCCATTCGCCCGCTCGCACGCCGCGACCGGATACGATCCAAACCCGCACGGAGTATCCCAGCAGTAACAGTACCCAGTGTCTTCTTGCTGGCAGCAGTACGCAGCGCTGCCAGTACATGAGTCCACCTCGTAGTCGATGGCCAAACCAACGCCGCACACACAATCCCCGTTCACCGAGCTCGGGCCGCAACGCACACGTTCGCAGATGCAGGAGTCTTCGTAGTCGCAGCACACGGAAAGGGCTCCGACGTTTTCCGGAGTGCATGCTTTCCCGAAGTCCGCTTCGGACGAGTAGCTCCCCGGGTCTCCACAGATGCAGCCTGAAGGGTTGCCCGTGTCGCCGTTCATCGCCTTGCAGCCAGATCCGCTCGGACCTCCCGATGACGACCCTGAGCTGCAGTTGAGAAGGGCTCCAACCGTGAGAAGCGCAAGCGCCCGCGACCAGGACATGCTCCTGCGTCTACGGCCTTCACCGCGGCCGGTCAACGACGGGCGTACCAGCTGTACCTGATCCGTCCATGCACTGTCCGCACGCGGCGCCGCACTGCTTTGTGGCAAGGCAGTGTTTCCGCTGGAAACAACCAACAGCACGATTCCTGTCCGCTCGCGTTCAATCGAGCGCGGCGGGTTCAGGGCGTGCGGGCCGAGGGTTTTGCCGACGATACTTGCCTGCGCCGTAGGTGGTGCCTCTGGTGGTCGCTGGCGGCATCACGCAACCCTCAGCTGCTACGCTTCTGACGCATGTCGGCGCCCACGACCCGCCTCGCGCTCCGCGCCATCCCGTGGCTCGTTGCCGCCCTGGCCACGGCGACCGCGTGTGCCGGCGAAGCGGACGGTTCAGGCGCGAACACCTGTCCAACTGACTTCCCGTCGGGAGCCTGCAGCGCAGATCCCGAGCTCCGATGCGAATACGGCGGCTCGTGTGGTTACACGTTCGCATGCGCGAACGGGCAATGGGTGAAGGTGGGCCTCCCGTGCGACATCTTGCCGTCCTGCCCACCCAAGAGCACCCCACTACCGAAGGTGGGGGATGGCTGCCCGCACTCGAGCCCAGCGTACTGCAGCTTCACGGCGAGCTGCGGCTGGATTGGCAGCGCCGAGTGCCACGCTGGGATCTACGACAGCGTCTTCGACCCGTGCCACGACGGCGGCATGGACGCCGCACCGGACAGCGGCGCGGAGGCCGGGCCGGACTGACCCCCAAGACCGCACCCGAAAATTCGGCGGCGGACCGATGCCCGAGCCGCAACCGCATGCCCCAGAACCGGAAGGATTACTTCGCGACCTTGGCGAGCGCACCATCTTTCGCGCCGACGTAGTAGACGCAAGTCGCGTCGACCGCGACATCGTGGGCCTTGTTGTCGGTCAGCTGGGCGAGGGTCACCGGTGCGCTGCCCAAACTGGGCCCGCTCGCGACGGGCATCGGAGCAGGTGAGCTGGGGATAGTGGTGACGCCGCCGATGTCAGAGACAGCCCGTTTTCACTACCCGCACGTCGTCGACGTTCCACGGAGACGGTCGCAAGTCGGCGATGCGCTTCATGGTGCGACCGGGCGCTCGGCGGGTCGCTACTCCCACCGGGCCACCAAACGCCCGCAGTACGGAGTGTCCAGCTCGGCAGTCACCACCGGTGAAACTCCGCAGCGCTCGAGAGTCCCCGTCAACCCACTCACCTGGCTGTGCTCGATCCAGACGTACTCGTCCACGAAGTGCAGGAGCGCGCTCTTCGGACCCGTCATCTCGACACGCCACTCGCCGTAGTCGACCATCATGCGCCGGTTCTGCCCCAACCAGGTCAGCGCTTCCTCGGGCTCGCGTTTCGCCAGGTACCTCATGAACGCCTCGGCGCGGATCAGCGGCGACAGCCTTGGCGTCGCCCTCCACATCCGCCCGAGCGCGCCGCCAGGATCTTCCTCGTCCAACAGCACGGCGGCCACTGCTTGCTCCCGGAGGAATGCTCTCAGCGGGTACATCAAGAACGGCCACCTGGAGCGAGCTCCAGACACGGCTCGCCACACTGCCAGAAGGTCCGGCGACCGCGCTTGAACCGCCTGTTCGGCCAGCTGGAAGAACAGGCCGCGTACACGCGCGTGGGCGGGCGCGTCCGCCATTCGCTTCTCGACCCCGAGCAGCGCGAGGCCCGGCCCGAGGTCGACGGTCAGTCTGCAGGCTGTCGTGCCGACATCCTACCACCTTGCCAGCCCGGGAAAGTACTGGTGTGCTCGACAGGCAGTGGCGACGAACATCAACGGTGCGCAAGGCATGATCGCGCGCGACGAGAATCGCGCCGCGCGCGCGACCGATGACCCTGTGGAGCGGGCCGTGACCGAGATTCGTCACCTGTCCCGCGCTGCATCCATCGAGCTCGCGCTCGGCGTCGGGGGGATCGTGTTTCGCCACCTGTTCAAGGGCGACATGGAGCTCGTCCGGCGCAACGGGCCCAAGGAGGCGTCGTTCCGACGTCTCGCGCTGCACCCCGAGCTGCCGATGAGTGCCGCGAGCCTTTGGCGTGCCGTCGCGATCTTCGAGCTGTCCACGCGCGTTCCGCTGATCACGCAGAGCAAGCACCTCGGGGTAACCCACGTTCACGCCGTCTTGGGCCTGCCGGCCCGGGATCAGGAGCAACTGCTCGGCACGGCGGAACGCGAGCGCTGGACGCCAGCTGCCCTGCGCGCCCGGGCGGCCGGGCGCCGAGGCGGACATGGAGGACGTCGGCCCAAGCTCGAAATCCTGCGCGTGCTCGACGGACTTCGGCGCCTGGCGGCCGTGCCAGTCGAGACCTTTGGCGATCGTGCCGCCGTGGCGACGCTCAGCGCGGAGGACATCGACGTCGCCCTGGTCGCGCTACGCGAGCTCGACGAGCGACTGGTCGAGCTACGAGCGCTGCTGCACGAGGCCAGCGGCTGAGGACAGGCCACCGGGACCGTTTCAGCGTGAAACAGTCCCCCCCGAGCTCAGTTCGAGGAACTTCGAACCGGGCTGCCGCCGACCAGCGGCAGGAACGCCCGCACCGTCGTGCCGACCCCCGGATCCGAGTCGATGATCAGCTCACCGCCGGCGCGGCGCACCCGCGACGACACCAGGGTGAGCCCGAGGCCGAGACGCCCCTTGCCCGTCGCCGTGAAGAAGGGATCTCCGGCATGAACGCGGACATCTTCGGCCATGCCCGCACCGTCGTCCGAGACCTCGAGCACGACCGCGTCATCGACCAACGAGACGTCGACGGACACCCTGCGCCCCGCGCCGCCCCGCGCCGCCACCGACTCGACGGCGTTCGCAACCAGGCTCGCGACGACCATGGCCGCCTGCCACCGGGGCATTCCGATCTGGCACGCGCGATCCACGACCTGCACTTCGAACGCGGCGCTGGGCTGGACTCCGGCCGCGAGGGTTCGCGTCACTTCGCGCGCGACTTCGCAAAAGTCCACGACCTCGTCGGTCGGCTCGGTGCTGACGAGCTCCCGCATGCGCTCGACGACGCTTGCCACACCCGCGACTGTTTCGGCGATTGCGTGAGCGCGGTCGGCCGGCGCCTTGTCGCCGCCAATCTGCCGGGCGAGCTCGGCGCTTTCCTCGGTTGCGCGGGAGAGCGGCCCTGCGATCGCCTCGCCGAGCGCGGCGGCGAGGAGCTCGAGAGCCGTAGTGTCGTCTTTGCGGACGAGGTCGATGAGGAAGAGATCTCGGTGCAGTCGCGCACGCGCCCTCGCACCGGTACGCTCGACCACTCTCTCGAAGGTCGCACCGGATGCGTCGCTGGCGAGGATGAACTCGTCGGCGCCGTAGGCGATGGCGCGTTGCCCCGCTTCTTCGTCGCGGACGACGGCGAGAACCGCGCCGTCGACGAGCAGGCCCGTTATCGTCGCTGCGGGGCGCTCCGGGTTGCCAACGACGTGTCGGAACCGGTCGTCGCGCAACGAGGGAACATCATGCTCGTCGAGGAGCCAGAGCACGGTGATGGGCGCGGTCATCCTCGCCTCATATACCGGCGCGTACACAGGACGACCAGGGCTCCCACGCGCGAAGAACGGCCATTTCACCGACGAATCGTCGGTGCTCGGTCGTAGACCTCGCGCAACCCCCGGAATTCGCCAGCGTCCGGGAGGCACTCTTGCACCGAGGCGCACCGGCCGTTCTTCTAGCGACTGCAGACTCGATCGGGGTTGTCGAGGGTGGGGGCGCGCGGGGGGGCTCGGGAGGGCGGGCGCGCGTCTTCTCGTGTCCTGCTACGTGCACGCGCCGCTGTGAGCCACGCGCACGCCCTCGGTCGCAGCGCATCCCGCGTTGACGTAGGTCTTGCCATTGCACCCGCAGACCGGCGAGAGCTGCCCGGTGCAGGTGCCGCCGACCGTCACGCAGCCGCCCGGTCCGTCGCACGTCTCTGCGTAGCAGTACTCCCCGCCCTGGAAACATTGGGAGTCGTCGATGCACGGGAACTTGGTCCCTTCGGGCGGGAAGACGCAGAGTGCCGGCTTCGCGGGGTCGAAGCACTGGCCAGTGATGCTGCAGCACTCCTGTCCCTTCGGACACATCGAGGACGTCGCGCAGAACGTCACGGTCTTGCCTGCCGAGCCGCCACCCGCGCCCAGCGTCTGCGTTTCGCCGCACTTGCCCTGACCGATGACGTACACGCCTTGCGCACACGCGGTCTGCACGTCGGGGTACGTGACGCCGTTGCATCCGCACATGAGCATGCCGCTCGAGGTCCCGCAGTTGGTCTTGGACTCGCAGTAACCGGGACCCAGGCAGAGCTGCCAGCTCGCTGGCGAGCAGAATTCGCCCGGTGCGCAGTGCGCGCTGGAGCCACACGGTTTCTGACCTTGCCGTCCCGGCGGTAGATTGGGCACCTCGCAGCTGCCCGGCGAAGCCGACGGGTCGAAACACTTCCCGGTTCCGAGGCAGCAGTCCTCGTTCGCCGCGCAAGTCACGCCGGCGCAGAACACACCGGCACTCCCAGCCACTCCGGCGCTGCCCCCGCCCGATGTCGTTCCTCCCCCGCCGGGCGACGCGGCAGTTCCGCCGGTGCTTCCCGTCGCGGAGCTTCCGCCGGTGCCTCCCGTCGCGGAGCTTCCGCCAACTCCACCGGTGGTGCCGGCGCCGTCGCGCTCAATGCTGCCTGAGCACGAAACGCTCGCGACCACGACGGCGACAACTGCGAAGATTCGCGTTGCTCCTCTGTTCCACGTACGCATGTCGTGAGCTTAGCTCACAGTGATGACGCGCCCGCCTGCCGGCCGCGCGCATCCCTGGAATCGGGAGACCCAGCGGCAGCCTTCCCCGGCCTCCGCTCCGCCCTGCATGGCGCCGCACCGAGGGCCCAAATAGAATGGATTGATGAGCGCGAGGCGCGTGGTCCTCGTTGGTTTCGCGGTAGGCGTCATCGCCTGTTCCGGGAAGACGGATCGAAGCTGCAACGAGGCTTTCGACGACTGCGGTCAGGCGTCCGGAGGCTCGTCCGGAACCGGTGCCACCGGCGGTGCGTCGAGCGGCGGTAGCGGCGGCGTGCCCGCGAGCCCAGAGCCCCCCGACGGCCCGTTTCCGGCACCGAACGTCGCAGCAGCGAGCTGCTCCGCGCCGGGCACGGTCACCGACGTCTTCGATCTGGCGGGCGTACGCGCCTGGCTCGCGAGGACCTGGTTCTTCTGCAGCGGCGGTTCCATCTTCGAGTCGCCCCACGATGGCATCGAGTTCGCAGAAGACGGTCACTGGTATTTCCTGGATTTGAAGCTGGGAAAGCTAGTGCGGCGCCAGGGGTTCTCGGGGGGTGGCAACTGGGACTTGGTGGACACCTCGAGCATGAACGGCCCCGGTCCCAACTCGGTTCAGCTCAACATCAACAGCTCCCAGGGCGGCGGCATCCCCGCGTTCGTTCGCTTCGCGGTTGAGCCGCTGAAGCTCAACCTGAGCGCGTACCCGGGCGTGCCCACGGAGTATGTCGCGGCGAGCGCCGCAGGCCCGCCAGCCGCCTGCGCAGTGTGCGAGCATCCTTTGTTCACTTGCGGGAAACCCGGTTCGGAGTCCGTCGACTTCCAGCTGGAGTCGCAGCAGAGCGGCGGTTGCACCGGACGCATCGTGATGGCGGGGGGTACGCCTTCCACCGAGGTCAAGATCCAGTGCAGCCCCGCCGCGGTCTGTGCCAACGAGCTCTGCTCACCCACTGAGCTGACCGACACGTCGTTCACCTGGAACGGGGCGACGTGTAGCGCTTCGGACTGAACCTGATCCAAACGGAACCATCCAAGCTCCGCCTGCGGGTGCGCCGTGACAAAGCAGCGGCCTGCGATGGCCCGCTCGTGCTGAGTATCGTTCGCGAAACTCGAATGCGCTCCCGGCACCCGCGGCAGGACGGGCGCGCAGGCCCTGCAGTTGCGGGACCAGAGGCGGGTCGATAGCGTCCGCTGGTGGAGGCACTGATGCGGAAGTCCGTCCTGCTAGTCGCATGCTCTCTCGTTGTCGGAGGTTGCGGCAGTTCAGGTTCAGGAGGCGGGGCTGCCGGCGGTGCGGCAGGCATCGGCGGCGGACTCGGAGGGTCCGGTGGGCAGACCGGCGGGGCTGGAGGTTCTGGCGGGACTTCGACCGGTGGAACTGGCGTCGGCGGCGCGAGCGGGGGCGGCGCCCCGGGCACTGGAGCCACTGGTGGTACCGGGGGCAGTCCCGCCGGTTGTACGGAGATTCACCTCTCAACGCTCAAGTTCGATGCGGCCAGCTCGAACAGCGTCGCAGCGCTGTTTCGCGCCGAGCTCTCGACGACACTGGGTGAGCCCACCTCGGTGGACGGCATGACGCTCACCATCGCGTCGCCGGACGGCAGTGCGCTGGACAAGACCGGCACGTTCACGCTGGGTTCAGGAATCGAGGCGAACTACTCGACCTGCGAGCACTGCGTGGTGGTCGTGCAGGATGCCACGGGGACGAACAAGAAGTTCTTCCCGGAGAGCGGGACGATCACGATTTCGTCCAGCACGCCTCCATCGTCGGCGGCCACTTCCGGCCTCACAGGCAGCCTCGACAAGGTCAAGCTGGTAGAGGTGACGATCGGTGGCGCGCCCAACTACGTTTCGACCCCCGTGGCGGGTGGCGCCTGCCTCTACTTCACCGCCGAGCCGCTCAACGCCGTGCCGTAGGCCTTCGCGGGTTCTGTCAAGGACAGCGGCTCGCTGACCTCGGCTCGTGCGTACCCGGTTGTGCTCGATCCTCTTTGCGCAGCATCATGTTTCGCATGAGCGACGCCTGGATGGCGAGACTGAAGGACCCGCAGCCCTGGTCGGCGCCGCGGCCGCTGCCGCAACCGGCCACCGCGGGTGACATCTGCGTGCGGCTGTACCAGCAGGGTGATGGCCCGGCCCTCTTCGCTGCGATAGACGACCGTCGCGAGGCGCTGCTCCCGTGGATGGCCTGGGCCTCGAGCGACCCGCGGCGGGTCGACGACAGCATCTTCTACGTCGAGCGCTGTCGCCGAGCGTACGAGAAGGCCGATTGCCTCGATTTCCCGATGGCTATCTTGGACGCGAGCTCCGGTGCGGTCCTAGGCGGCACTGGCCTCCACGAGATTGTCCCGGACCTTCGACAGGCGGAAATCGGCTACTGGGTCCGCGGCACGCACCAAGGCAAGGGCATCTGCACGCGGGCGATCGGCGCGCTGATCAGCGCGGGACTTCGGCCCACCGAAGAGGGCGGGTGGGGGCTGCGCCGCATCCTGATCTTCAACGACGTCGAAAACGTCGCCTCCCGGCGAGTGTGCGTGAAGCTCGGGCTGCGCCTCGAGATGCGGATGCAGAAGGATCGGTACCTCGATTCGTACCGGGACACCCTTGGGTTCGCGGTGCTGGCTGACGAGTGGGACTTCGAACACAATCGGACGAAGCCAGGGACCGCGGGACAGAACTGATGGCAGAATCAGGGTCGGGGACGTCGCCTGCACATCGCTCCTCCGGCGCCCCCGCGAGTTTCCGCACCAGAGCCCGGATTGGGAGGCCGGCATCACGATCACCTCAAGTACGAGCGAATCATCTGGAACGTCCAGAGCACGCTCCAGGACGACGGACAGTGCAGCCAGAAGGGCGATTTCGTGGCCATCGGCGCCAGCAGCGGCACGAAGCTCGGCGGAGGCCAGTGGGGATCCACTGGCTAGGCCCGTCGTCATCTGAAGCGGACGCACCAAGCCACGTTTCGTTACGTGATTTTCAAAAGCGTCGCGCGCCTCATCGCCGCCGCCCGTGCAAGTCTTGGGGCGGCGCCACCCAGAGGGCTCGGAGCCGAGGTGCTACACTGGCTGCGTGAAGACTCTGTGGGTCCTCCTACCGCTGGTCGGGGCCAGTGCCTGCGGCGGCTCGACCAGCGACACGGCCCAACAGAACCCCGACGCTTTGATCGAGGAGCTGTGCGCCAAGATCTCGAATGCCCAGTGCTCGCCCATGACCGCAGAGGAGTGCAACGCCCAGCTCCACGAGCAGCGCGCCAGCGAGGCGAAGACCGGCTGCACCGCAGCGTTCGACCAGGTCGTGACCTGCGGCATCGAGAAGTTCTCCGGCTGCGAGCACGACATCGACGACCTCTGCAAGCCGGAGCTCGACGCCCTCGATCAGTGCTCGTACCCGAGTAGCGGAGACGAGTGCAGCATGGGTCAGGGCGGCATGGGCCCGGGTGACCCGCCCTACAAGCAGAGCTGCAAGATCTCGTGCCCGACCTGGGGCGTCGATTGCGAAACCAAGGACTCGCCGACCGTGGTGTGCACCTGCACGGGCCCGAAAGCGGGCGTGACGTTTGCGCCCTCGAGCTGCCTCGAGCTGTCGACGAGCCTCGGCGCCGAGTACTGCGCGGGCTGATGCTGTACCCCGGCGTGGTGGCGCAAGCTCTCGCCGCCGCTGGCTCGACGCACGCGGTCGTGCGAGGCTCGCTCCGGGTCAAATGGTGTCGGCGCGCGGCCAAATCGTCGCACTCGGTGGCGGCGGGTTCTCCATGGAAGTGAACCCTGCTCTCGACGACTTCATCCTCGGGCTGGCGCGCTCGCCGTGTCCGCGCATCTGCTTCGTGCCAACGGCGAGTGGCGACAACGAGAACTACGTCGTGCGGTTCTACAAGCGCTTCTCGACGGCTCAGTGCCGGCCAACCCACCTGGAGCTATTTCGCCGGAGCGTCACGGATCTGGCGGCGTTCGCCAAGGAGCAGGACGTCATCTTCGTCGGGGGCGGCAACACGGCGAACATGCTCGCCGTCTGGCGCCTCCACGATTTCGATGGCGCGCTGCGCGGAGCGCTCGAATCAGGCAGCTTGCTCGCGGGCATCAGCGCCGGATCCATCTGCTGGTTCGAGCAGGGGATCACGGATTCGTTCGGCCCAGAACTGAACCCGCTCGCGGGGCTGGGCTTCCTGCCCGGTAGCAATTGCCCCCACTACGACGGAGAGCCGAAGCGACGCCCGGCGTACCACGCACAAGTTCTTGCCGGCATGAAGGCGGGGTACGCCGCCGACGACGGGGTCGCTCTCCATTTCGTGGATGGCTCACTGGCAGACGTCGTCTCGTCGCGACCGGGCGCGAGCGCGTACCGGGTGGAAGCCGTCGGCGGGCAGATCGTCGAAACGCCGATCGCCGCGCGTCGAATCGGTGAAGCCGAGCCATGACCTGGTACGCCACGTTCTTCGACGACCTGTACGGACAGGTGTTGGCCGACCAGTTCACGCCGGCGCTCACCGCCCAACACGCTCAGATCGTGAAGCGACTGCTCGGCCTACGACGGGGGCAGCACGTGCTAGACGTGCCGTGCGGCCAGGGGCGAATCGCGATTCCACTGGCGAAGCTGGGCATGGACGTCACCGGCGTGGATTTCTCTCAACCCTACCTCCGCCGGGCTCGCCGTGCCGCGCGGGACGCGGGCGTGAGCGTGCGTTGGACGCTTTCTAGTGGAAGGTTTCAACAAGACCTGGCTCCTGCGTCACCATCTCTCCCAGTGGGAGGAGACGCATGGCGGTGTCCACATCGCCAATGTCTGGCGCTGGGACGAGCGCACCAACCGGATGCGCGACCTCTGGACGATGACCAAGGGCCAACGCCGAGTGCGGCGCAGCGTCTCGGTCCGCCAGTACAGCGGCGCCGAGATCCGCAACCTGCTCCTCGCGGCGGGGTTCGAGCGCGTCGAGCTGTTCCGCAGGGCGCCCACCCCCGCTCAGTTCACGGCCAATTCCCGCAAATGGGTTGCAGTCGCCCACAAAGCCGAGGGCGCCATGCGCTGGCCCACCAAGGTTCGCGCGTAGTCGCCAAACTCCGCGCCGTTGAGTGCCAAGGCGTTGGGCCAGCCCTTCCGCGTCGTAGCGAAGGCCATGGGCCTCAAGAAGCGCATCACGCCCCGGGCCATGCGCCGCACGTTCCAAGATCTGGCACGGGCGGCGGAGGTCTCGGACGTGGGACGTGGTGCGCATCGGTGTGCGCATGGGAGGTGAAACGAAAAACGCCGGCTGAGCGCTGAAGCTCAACCGGCGGATTTCACACTCGATCTTTCGGAGCGGGAGAAGGGATTTGAACCCTCGACGTCCACCTTGGCAAAAGGGGAAAATCGCGTTTCTCGCTGTTACGCATCTTCGCAAGTCATCGTAATCGCACACACGCCGTTACCCGGACGATCCAGCCGTTACGGAAAAGTGGTGCTTCAGGTGGTGCTTGGAAATCTTGAGCACCACCTGCTCGAGTCCCGAGGTGATGCTCTGGTGGTGCTCGCCCCAGGCTGAGCACCACCTCGAGCTCCACGCGAGGATTTGCGGCGTCGTTGCGCGCGGACTTGAACCCGTTACCAGGCCCGAGCCCGCGCCTGCGCGAGCCCAGGGCGAAGCCTCGCCGACGCGCCTGGGAAGCCTCTGCGAGGCCTCGCAGGGGACACAAAGTGGCTGTTTTTGTGCTAGATCCCGTATTCCGCAGCTCGACGCGGAGCGACGCAGTCTTCGCGCTCGCAGGGCGCGCTGTACGCGCGCAGTGGGCGCGCCCAGCGCGCGCAGTAGCCGCGCCCAGCGCGCGTATTGCGCGCGGCAAGTCCGCGCGGGGCACGCGCGCAAACGGCGGTTTTCGCGGGCGTGCGCCCGTCGCCGCGCGACACCGTGTCGGACACCGCCCGTGCGGCCGTCGTAGCGGCGTCTGTGCGGCCGTTCGCGCGGCCGTCGTGCCGCCGCATTTCGGGCCGCTCCAGGGCCGAATAGGCGGCCGATAGAACGGCCGTTTCTCGGGCGCTGGATGACCTCCTTGCCGAGCCGGACGATCTGTGGCTGACTCCGCCGCCATGAATCTGCTCGTCGGTAACAGCTACGTCGTCGCCCAGCGCGACGCCCGCTGGCTTGCCCGCGGACGAGCACCGTTTGCTCCCTGGTGGGGCGGGTAGACTCGAAACGACAGCGTCGTTTCTTCGAGGCCCGCCCGAAAAGGAGCGGGCCTTTTCGTTTTTGTCATGTTGCTCACGATCACGACCACGCACCGGCCGGCGCCGGATCTCGGCTATCTCCTGGAGAAGCACCCGGGGAGGTGTCAGAGCTTCGAGCTGAGCTTCGGCAAGGCCCACGTGTTCTACCCGGTGGTCACCGAGGAGAAGTGCTCGGCTGCACTGCTCTTGGATCTGGACCCCATCGGCCTGGTCCGGGGCCGCCGGGGCGGCGACGCCCCTACCCTGGGCGCCTACGTCAACGACCGGCCTTACGTCGGCTCGTCGTTCTTCTCGGTGGCCATCGCCCAGGTGTTCGGCTCGGCGCTAGGGGGTCGCTCGCGGGAGCGGTCGGAGCTCGCGAAGAGCGCCATCCCCCTGGAGGTGAGCTTGAGCGCGCTGCGGTGCCGGGGCGGCGAGAGCCTCGTTCAGCGCTTGTTCGCGCCGCTCGGGTACGAGGTGACGACCCGGCCGCTGCCGCTCGATCCCGAGTTTCCGGAGTGGGGTCCTGGGGCGCACCTGGCTCTCGAGCTCGAGGGGCAAGTGCGGCTGTCCGACCTCCTGGCGCACCTCTATGTGCTCATGCCCGTTCTGGATAACGACAAGCACTACTTCGTGGGCGACGACGAGGTGGACAAGCTGCTCGCCAAGGGTGCGTCCTGGCTTCCGGCCCATCCCGAGCGCGAGCTGATCGTGTCCCGCTTCCTCAAGTACCGGCGGAGCCTCGCCCGCGATGCCCTCGAGCGTCTCGCTGCAGACGATGAGGTCGACCCCGACGCGAACGAAGAGGCCAAGCAGCGCGAGGAGGCCGCGGTCGAGGAGCGCGTCCGGTTGAGCGAGCAACGTCTCGGGGCGGTCATCGGAGCCCTGAAGGCGGCGAACGCGAAGAGCGTCGTCGACTTGGGCTGTGGCGAGGGTCATTTGCTCCGCGCGCTGATGCAGGACAAGGACTTCACGCGAATCGTCGGCATGGACGTCTCGCCGCACGCGCTCGAGCGCGCCCACGAGCGCCTCCGTTTGGACGAAATCCGGGAGCGTCAGCGGGGCCGGATCAGCCTGGTTCAGGGCTCGCTCGTGTACCGGGACGAGCGCCTGGCCGACTTCGACGCGGCGTGCCTCGTCGAGGTGATCGAACACCTGGACCTGGAGCGCGTCCCGGTGCTCGAGCGCGTGTTGTTCGAGCACGCGAAGCCGCGGACCGTCGTCGTGACCACGCCGAACGTGGAGTACAACGTGCGGTTCGAGGGTCTGCCAGCGGGTTCATTCCGACACCGCGACCACCGCTTCGAGTGGAGCCGAGAGCAGTTTCAGGGGTGGGCGAACCGAGTCGCTGAAGAACACGGGTACGCGGTCCGGTTCGTGCCCGTCGGGCCGGAAGACCAGGGCGTGGGAGCTCCCACTCAGATGGCGGTGTTCTCGCAATGAAGCTCGAAGTACCCCAGCTATCGCTCGTGGTCATGGTCGGAACGACCGGGAGCGGCAAGAGCACTTTTGCCCGCAAGCACTTCAAGCCCACCGAGGTCTTGTCGTCCGACTACTTCCGCGGGCTGGTGAGTGACGACGAGAACGACCAGACCGCGTCGGCCGCGGCCTTCGATGCCCTGCACTACGTCGCGGGAAAGCGTCTCGCCGCCGGAAGGCTCACGGTAATCGACGCCACGAACGTCCAACCCGACAGCCGCAAGCCGCTCGTCGCGCTCGCTCGCCAGTACCACTGCCTGCCTGTCGCGATCGTCCTGCAAGTGCCACCCAAGGTTGCGCACGCCAGGAACGCTACCCGCCCGGACCGCTCGTTCGGCGAGCACGTCGTCTCGAGGCAACACCGGGACCTTCTGCGTTCACTCAAGTCGCTACGCCGTGAGGGCTTCCGGCACGTGTTCGTGCTGGAGCCCGAGCAGATCGAGGCCGCGACGATCGTCCGGACCCCGCTCTGGAACGACCGGAAGCTGGAATCAGGACCGTTCGACATCATCGGTGACGTGCACGGCTGCTTCGACGAGCTCGCCGCGTTGCTCCAGCAGCTGGGATACGAGCTCTCCGGCCCGCCGGACTTTCCGCGCGCGGTCCCGCCCGCAGGTCGGCGCGCCATCTTCCTTGGTGATCTCGTCGACCGGGGGCCGAAGATCCCGGCCGTCCTCAAGCTCGTGATGTGGATGGTGGCGAACGGGCATGCGCTGTGCGTCCCGGGCAACCATGAGCGGAAGCTGGCCCGGAAGCTCAGCGGAAGGGACGTGCGTATCACGCACGGCCTCGAACAATCCCTGCGCCAGCTCGAGGCAGAAGACCCGGCGTTCTCGAGTCAGGTCCTCGAGTTCATCGAGTCCCTGGTCAGCCACTACGTGTTCGATGACGGCAATCTCGTCGTGGCGCACGCGGGCCTCAAGGAAGAGCTTCAGGGGCGAGGCTCCGGCAAGGTCCGCGACTTCTGTTTGTTCGGCGAGACCACGGGCGAGACCGACGAGCTGGGCCTCCCGGTTCGGTACGACTGGGCGTCGGAATACCGCGGCAAAGCGATGGTCATTTATGGCCACACGCCGGTTCCCAAGCCGGAGTGGGTCAATCGCACTCTCTGCATCGACACGGGTTGCGTGTTTGGCGGAAGCCTCACCGCGCTGAAGTACCCGGAGCGCGAGCTCGTCCAGGTGAGCGCGGCGCGTACCTATTACGAGCCGATCCGCCCCGTGGCACGCGCCGATGAACGCGGCGACCTCCTGGACGTGAAGGACGTGCTCGGCAAGCGCGTCCTCTCGACGCGGCTTCACTCGAACATCACGATTCGCGAGGGGAACGCCTGCGCCGCCCTCGACGTGATGAGCCGATTCGCGGTGGCCCCGAGCTGGCTCATCTACCTGCCGCCCACGATGTCGCCGACCGAGACGGCAGAGAGCGGACCGTTGCTCGAGCACCCGCGAGACGCCTTCGCGTACTACCAACGCCAGGGCGTTCCAGAAGTCGTGTGCGAGGAGAAGCACATGGGCTCGCGCGCCGTCGTCATCGTGTGCCGTGACCCAGGCGTGGCGCACCGGCGTTTCGGCGCACATGACGAACGCATCGGCGTCGTTCTGAGCCGGACTGGGCGTCCGTTCTTCTCGGATCGCTCCCTCGAAGAGTCCTTCCTCGCTCGGGTTCAGGCGGCCGTCACGTCCGCTGGATTCTGGGATCGCTTCCAGACGGACTGGCTCTGCCTCGACGCCGAGCTCATGCCGTGGTCGGTCAAGGCGAAGGAGCTGCTCCGCGAGCAGTACGCTGCGACGGGCTCGGCGGGCACCGCGTCGCTCGGCGCTGCATCCGCCGCGCTCGAGCGCACCCTCGACCGTGGGGAGACGCTGGCCGATGGCGCTCGAGCTACCATCAGCGAACTACTGGGCCGCTTCCGCGAACGCGAGAGCTCGGTGGCGCGCTACATCGACGCGTACCGGCGCTACTGCTGGCCCGTCTCGAGCTCGAGCGATCTCGTGCTCGCGCCGTTCCACCTTCTCGCAACGGAAGGCAAGGTCCACACCGACCAGACCCACGTTTGGCACATGGACACGCTCGCCGAGCTCTGCCGACAGGATCCGGAGCTCCTCCTTCAGACCCCCTACCGGCGAGTCGATCTCACCAGCGCCGAGAGCCAAGTTGCCGGTGTCGAATGGTGGGAGGCCATCACGAGCGCCGGCGGCGAGGGCATGGTGGTGAAGCCCCTCAGCTGGATCGTGAAAGGCAGACGTGGCCTTGCGCAGCCTGCCATCAAGTGTCGCGGTGCCGAGTACCTGCGCATCATCTACGGGCCGGAGTACTCGGCACCCGAACACCTCGAACGCCTTCGGGCACGCGGGCTCTCCGTCAAGCGCTCGCTCGCGATGCGCGAGTTCGCGCTCGGTCTCGAGGCGCTCCACCGCTTCGTCGAGGGAGAGCCCCTGTACCGCGTTCACGAGTGCGTGTTCGGCGTCCTCGGGCTGGAGAGCGAGCCGGTGGATCCGAGGCTGTGAGGCACGGCGGGGCACTCCGGACGCACACGGCACTGGCCAAGACGAAGCCCACGGCGCGAACTGGAGGAGGCGGTCAGAGCCAGCGGTAACTCTTGCCCGCATACGTGAAGCGGCCATCCCCCGCGGCCACGCTGTGCTTTCGAAGCTCGTCGCGAATTCGTTCGGCGACCGCGGGATAGAAGTACGGAACGTCGAAGGATCGCTGCCCGCGGCCACCGTTGTTGTACGTGCTCCTCATCTTTTGGCCTTCGGCTGCTGGCGCGATGCCAAGACGCTCGATCGCTTTCGAGATCACCGTGCTGTTCGACACGCCGACAAGCTCGACCAACTGCGTACGAGACAGGAGCGATGCATCATCCGGGCGTTGCGTGATGTCTTGCTGCCACTTCCCAGGGCCGGGAACCCGGCCGTCCTTCGTCGTCCACTTCTTGGTCGGCATGTTGTGTCACGCAGCAGGCGCCTGCAGCCTCTTCGTTGTGATCTGGTCGATGAGCTTCGCGGCGCGTTGCTCCATGGACTGGAAGGAGTCGGCGCCCGACCTCCGCTCCGTACGCTTGCCGACGAGGTCCTCGACGAGTTCGTCGATCGCGAGCAATTCGGAGTCGTAGAAGTCGCCGAGGAACGACTCGAACTGCTCCCAGAACGCAGCCTGGACTGAAAGTGCCGAGTCCCGATACGCCGAACGCACGCCGTCGCGCGCATTGCGGAGCTGAAGGCGATGCTGCTCCTGCTGGCGGTCCTCTGCGATCTGCGCGACCACAGCGAGGACTCCGCCGATCGCGGAGATGACACGGCCCGCGTTGCCGACCGCCCTCGCGACCTTCACCGCGCCCCAGGGTTGGAACTTCACCCCGAAGAACTTGCCGACGTTATATACGGCCTTGTGTGCGTCGCTCCCGCGAGCAGCGGTCGCGCCGAACGCCGAGGCTCCGTCTGCTGCCGGGCCAGTAGCCCATCGAGCGGCCCATTCACCGATCTCTTTCGCGACGTTGCCGACCTTCTTCGCCTTGACGGGCCAATCGGCGAGGACTTCCTCCTTGGAGCGGGCCTGCCATGCGGGAGGGGCGTAGTCGCCAAGTGCAGCGTCGCGGGGCGCACCACCTTCGACTTGACCGCTCAGTTCGCGGGCCAGCACGCCATCGCGAAGCGCCTCCAACTGCCGGCGAAGCTCACCCAACTCGGTCTCTATACATTGGCGCGCTTCGTCGGACAGCGCTGCGCTTCGAGCACTCGCGCGCCGCTGTGCGGCGGAGTGGAGCGCCTCGACGTCCTTCTCCGTTTTGCCGGGCTCAATCGCCTCCGCAACCTCGTCGCCATACTTCCCGATGTCCGCGACCGCTCGCGAGATGACTCCGCTCATCGCGGTGCGGAGCCGGCCCCTCGACGCCAGCAGGATGCTGCGCTTCCGGTGCAGGAGTTCGAGCGCGGCGCGCTCCTCCGGGAAGTCCGTCGAGAGAAGCGCTGACGCTTGCTCGGCGATGCCGCGCATCGTGATGAGCGGCGCCGACAACCGACCGGCGAGGCCACGCTCGGCGATGAAGGCGTTCAGCGCATCCGTAAGTGCCCCGATGTTGGCGATCTCGAGCAGGTCGGCGCGGTCCTCGTCATCGGCCCCCTGCGCCGCAAGCCACGACCGCGCGTCGACAAACACGCCTCGGAGATCGGCCAACGAGAGCGGCGCGGTCACCTTTTCGATGTCCGGGCGCTTCGTCTCGGGCGAGCCTGGGTCCTGGTCCATCTTGTTGACGACGAGCAACATTCGCCTCGCGTGCTGACGGTTGAAAGCAAGCTCGCGGAAGTGGCGCCCGATGGTGTCGTCGAATAGCTCGTTTGTCACCAAGAATACGAGGAGATCTGCGCGGTCGATGATAGCGTACGTCTTCTCATCGTGGTCCGGGTGCCCTGCGTGAATGCCGGGTGTATCGAGGAGGCGCACGCCGTTCCAGTCGTAGGCGGTGACGGCGTCGGTGCAGACATCGGAGTCGATCACAATGTCCTCCCGACCGGTAAGCACCCGCAGGATCGTCCCCTTTCCGGCGTTGTATTGGCCCACGAACGCGATCGTGAGGGAAGGCGCATCGCTCGACGCACCGACGATGCGTACTTCGTCCACCTCGCGCGAGAGTGCGTTGACCGTGGGGTCCTCCGAGCCCTCCGTCGCCGTGCGCAGATCCCGTTGAAGCTGCCGGGTGGCCGAGAGGATCTCGCCAAATTCGAAGGAGGTGTTGTCAGCCATGTGCGTGTGACTCCTCGTCGATCACCTTGATTCGGATACCCACGAGGCGGCTGGCAAGGGAGACGTTGCTCCCGCGCCGCCCGATGGCTCGTCCCACCTCCCGCTGGGGGACTCGAACAACCGCCGTCTGCCCTGAGATGGAGACCGTCGTCGGAGAGACCGAGGCCGGACGCAGCGACCACGCCACCTTCTGCACCATGGACCCATCGGGAATCCCATCGACCCACTCGCCGATAGCGAGCCCTACCTGCTTGCAGAAAGCAGAGGTGTCGGTGTCGCCGTGCCATAGGAACTTGGCGCGCACGCCGGGATCACGGACCACGCGGGCCACGTGCGTCTCTTCGACCGGAGCCCCAACGAAGTGTCCGGCGCGAACGAGGAGGCGTCGGTTGAGTCCTTCGACGATCGCGCCCACCTGGCGCGCGCCGTCGTCGAGGGAGCGAGAGACATCCCGCATACCCCGGTAGAGCTGCTTCGTGTCGTTGCGAATTGCCCGAACGAGCCGGCTTGTCACGCTGTCGTAGAACCACTTCTTCAGGCCGTTCGCGACCTCCAACTCCAACCGGTCGATGCTCTCTCGGAGCTGTGACGTGGCCTTGGCTTTTTGCCGCTGGAGCTTCTTCTCCCGATCGCCGAAGAGCCAGGACAAGCCAAGAGCGATCACACTGATCCCACCCGCGACCCACCCGACCGGGTTCCAGAAGTTTGCAGCGCCGAAGTAGCCGGCGACGGCCGCGACACCGGCCAGCGCGCCTCCTGCGGCGGAGAGCCAACGAAGGGAACGTTTCACATCCCACGGGTCGAACTGGGACCAGAGGCCGCTCGAGACCCTTGAAGCGCAGGAAGGTGTCCGCAACCACGTGCTCGCTGGCGTCGGGCGCATCCGCGCGTCGAACTGATACCTCGCCGATGCGATCGCGCGCGCAGAGGTCGGTCTTGAGCTGGCCGCCGAGCGACAGTACCGCGATGTCGTGGGGCTGGAGGCCCTCGGAGAGCGCCTTCTGGATTTCGCGAGCGGCGTATTCCTCGACGGCGGTCGCGCTGGGCAGCCTGACGATGCGGAGCTCGTCGATGGGGACGATGGGCGCGGGCGGCGGCGCGGACGACAGGCGGGCGGGCGGCGGAACCGAGC
Organism: Polyangiaceae bacterium; assembly: GCA_015075635.1. Taxonomy (NCBI): domain Bacteria; kingdom Pseudomonadati; phylum Myxococcota; order Polyangiales; family Polyangiaceae; species Polyangiaceae bacterium. The sequence continues at coordinate 1,379,603 of JABTUA010000001.1, read as the reverse complement.
TGGGCTCCCTCGTGCGGTAGTGATCTGCGAACGCGGCGAGCGGCTCCGGGCAGCGGTAGCGCTCGCGCAGCTCGGCCAGTGCGCCGAAGCAGTCCTTCGGCACGTGGCGGTCGCGCCAGAAGCCCTGGCCTTCGTCCGCGAATCCCCAGAGTGATCGGCCGTCGGCGAGGCCTCGCACGAGCTCCCAGTCGTTCGGCGAGAGATCCTGTGCCTCGTCGATCACGACCGCGTCGAAGCGATTCCGCCCGAGCTCGAGCGCGTCGGCCGCTGCGTGCAGCGAGACGAGCTCCCAGGTCTCCGCGGACCACGCGCTGGGCGGGGCGCCGTCTTGCGGATCGATGCCGACCTCCGTGATCAGCTCGGCGGCGAGCTCCCGAACGGTGAAGGCCGTGTCGATGCCGCTCGCCCTGAGCGAGCTCGCGAGCGCGTTCGTCCAGCACAAGAGCGCCGGTCGCGCTCCCCGGGCGCGCAGCCGCCGCCACATCTCGCACGCGAGCAGCGTCTTGCCGGTGCCCGGACCGCCAGTGACGAGGCAGCGCTGGTTCTTCCGCAGCATGTCGAGCAGGTGCAGCTGCTGCTGGTCGAACGGGATGAGCTCCTGCTCGCGGAGGCGTGCACGGTCCCCGAGCACGAGGCGTGGGGTCCAAGTCTCCCCCCAGAGCTCGTGAAGGAGCTCCACCCAGCGCGAGTCTCGCGGCCTCTGTTGCGGTGGGAAGAGCCGCTCGCGCATCGCCTCGAGCGCTTCACGCAGGTAAGGCAGGTCTTGCTGCCCGAGCACGGCGCCGTCGAGGTCGCCTTGGCGGGGTGGATTGCTGAAGGGGCTGCTCGGGAACGCGGTGGCCACGGCGAACACCGGAGTGCCCCTCAGCCCGCGCTCTTCGAGCTTCGAGACGAGCAGCCGCGCGAACGAGTGCCCTTGCTCGCGCGGCGCACGCGCCATGAGCTTGCCGTTCTGTAGCCATTGCCCGTCTCGAACCTCGATGGCGCCGCCCTTCACCTCGATCACCAGGAGGCCACGGTCGGGGATCGCGACCACGAAGTCGCCCTCGCCTTCCCATCCCGTCTCCGAGCGCACCCGCAGCGAGTGCCAAGCGCTCCAGCCCTGCGGCAGTCCCGTCGCGAGCGCGCGGTGGAGGCTTTGCTCGGCGTGGCTGCTCGTCGGGCGCGGCGCGCCTTGGGGATGGAGACCGGTGGGGGGCACTGGTTGGATGATACACGGGCGCTTACAGCGAGCCTCCGCGCCAGGTGCCTCGCTCCATCGGAGGGGGACGCGAGACCCCGGGCGAGGTCGGGCACCAGCTCCTGAGGAACGCATCCGTGGTCGGACCCGTCGGGCACGGCGGCGGCGGGAACTCGTCGTCTGCCAGCGGCGCTTCGCGGAATCTCGCTGGGACCGAGGGTATCGGGAGCCTTGCGAGCCGCGCGTGCGTCACGGATTGTCGCAGGGGGCTCAGCGCGGCGAGACACACCGCGACGATGCAGGCGCATGCAACGGAGAAGCGGGACACGGAGAGTGGCGACATGCGGGTCAGACCCGCAGAAAAGTGTCTGGGTTAGGCCCACGCAGGGGCCTTCCCTGTCCCACCGATTCCGGAACCGTTCACGCGGCGAACTGTCGGCTGATCGCGTGTTCCGTCAGTGCGCGGTGCGCGCCGGCGACGTGTGACATTCTCTGTCTCGCGCTTGCTTGCTGCTCTCCGCGACGTGCGTAGGGTGGAGACATGTCGCTCTGGGCGCGCAGCATCTACACCGAGGTTCCGAGTCTTCACTTCCTCGGCTCCGACGAGCGGAAGATGGTCTTCCTGGACATCGAGACCACGTCGCTCTCGCCGCGCGCGGGCGGTGTGACGCTGGTCGGGCTGACGTACGCGGTGCCCGGCGGGCGCGTCGTCGAGCAGCACTTCGTGGACCACCCGCGAGACGAGGGCCGCGTCCTGCGCGAGGCCGCGCGGCGGGTTGCGCAGTTTTCGACGGTCGTGACCTATCACGGGCTGGGCTTCGACGTTCCGTTCCTGCAGGCCCGCGCTGAGCGCCACGGCTCGTACTGGCCCGAGCTCCAGCACTGGGATCTGCTCCCCGACGCCAGGCGTTGGCGGCGCACCCACCGCGCGCCCGAGAACTGCCGGCTGCAGACGGTACTCGAGCACTTCGCGCTGGGCCGCGAGGACGACACCACCGGCGCCGACATGGTCACCGCCTACCAGCGCTGGCTCAGCAAGCACTGCGTGGAATCCCGCCAGATCGTGCTGGAGCACAACGCGGACGACGTCAGGTTGCTGCCCGAACTCGCTCACCTGCTGAGCGAGCGCTCGCGACCGCGCGGGCAGGCGCCCGGTGGGCGGGTGCGTCGCGGAAGGTCTCAGGTCCAGCTCGTGTTGGGGAACTGAGCTGCGACGACTCTCGTCGCTCGGCGGGCCTAGGTTGGAGACTGGCGAGGAAGGAGCAGCGATGGTCGAAGTCCTGACGCATGAAGGGATCAGCGAACGCTTGGCCGAGGAGCTGCGGGCACGGGCGCTGGCTCGCTTCGGCGCGGCAAGCGAGCACGTGCCGGGGAAATTCGCGGTCGAGGCCGGCAGCGACGCACATCGCAGGGTGGTTTCCGCTGCGCTCGCCCTGCTCGAGGGGCTCCACCCCGCAGGCGCGCCGCGACTCGCCGACGGGCCAGCGGTACAGGACGCGCTCCGATACGTGCGCGCGTGGCTCGAAGACGGCACGGAGCTCCAGGGGCTCGAGCGCGCGCGCTTCGCGCTGATGAAGGAAGTGGACGCCCACGAGGCGACGGTCGACCAGTGTTGCGCCTGCTGCCAGCAGATCAAGGCCCGCGAGGCGCGCTCCCCATCCGTCCCGGCCTATCTGCGGGCCAGTCGCAGGCTCGCGCTCCGGCGGCTCGTCCTGCAGCGCGTCGAGGCCGCCCGCGCGCTCCTGAGCCTGACCCGCGCCCCGTGTCTGCTTCACGCCAACGCCCTCGTCAACCAGCTCGCCCATGCGGCGGCCGCAGCAGAGATGGCGCTGCTGCACCTCGAAGCGCCGACCATCGCCGGCGTCCTCGCCCACGGCGAGGTCATGGCCGCCTGCCGAGCGCGTCACGTGACTGAGCTCGCCGAAGCGGCCTGGCACACGCGACTCTCGGGCATCGACGCGGCGGAGGTCCACGTGGCGACCGCCGCAGTCAGCCACTTCACGAGCTCGGCCGCGGCCTTCATCGACTGGGTCGTGGGCGACGCCCCGACGACCCGCGCGCACGTCGCCATGGCCTGACCCACCAAGGCCGCCGGGCAGGTCCGTGTCGTACTTCCACCGCCAACCTCCGAACCGGCAGAAAGAGTCGCAAATGAACGCACCCCTCGAAACCCAGGCTCTCTTCGCGAAACTCTCGGTCGGCGAGGCCGCCGTTCTGCTCGGCGTCGAGCTCGTGCCCCTGCTGCTGAGCGACTCCGACGACCAAGCGGACGCCTTGCTGCTGGAGGAAGGCATCGCTTCCGGTCAGACGCAGGTCAACGAGGTCGGCGATGGCGGCGTCGTGGGCCAGGTGCGCGTGCTCCACCGCGGAGGGGTCCCGTTGCTGGTGCTCCAAGGTGAGCAGATCCTCGGCGCGAAGCAGAACCGCTCGTTCAACTCGAGCTTCCTGGTGGAACCCGGGGCGGAGGTGGTGCTGCCGGTGAGCTGCGTCGAGCAGGGGCGCTGGCGCCACACCACGCGGAGCTTCGTGGCGGGGTCGACCACGCTGGCGCCCGAGATCCGCGCGCGGAAGCTGAAGCGCGTGAACGACTCCATCCGCACCACCGGCACCTACGACTCCAACCAGCGCAGCGTCTGGTCCGACGTGCACGAGTACATGGAGGCCACCGGCACGCACTCCGCCACCAGCGCCTACGAGGACGCCCGTCGCCAGCGCGCGGAAGAGACCGAACGCGCGATGAGCACCCTGAGGCCGGTGCCGGGGCAGGTCGGGCTTGCGGTGGTCCGCGACGGCCGCGTGGTACTGATGGATCTCTTCGGCTCCAGTCGGCTGTTCGCCCGTGCGTTCCAGAAGTGCCTGCGCGGCGCGCTGGCCGATCTGCCGCTGGAGGCCGCGCAAAGCACCCAGAATAAGGCGTCAGCCGCAGAGGCAGTCCGGGCGGCGCTGAAGGAGCTCGGCTCAGCCGAGCCCACCCGCATGCGCTCTCCGACGAACAGCGAGACGCTCTCCGGAACCTCCGGCAGCGTCAGCTACGCGGCGGCTGTCTGGAAGGGTGCGGTGTATCACTGCGCGGCGGCGGGGTGACGGCACCGATGGGCGGCGGACCGGCACACCGCGACAGACCCGGCCGGCAGCGTTGCCCTGAAGGTCAGGACTCGCTCCGGATCGCCTGCACGGGAGCGACGTGGTACGCTCACGATCGACATGACTTGGCGTGATCGCATCGTAGCCGATCCCTCGATCTGTCACGGGCAGGCGACTATCCGCGGCACGCGAGTAATGGTCAGCGTCGTCCTCGACAATCTGGCAGACGGGCTATCCGCCGACGAAATCGTTCAAAGCTACCCGTCGCTAACCGTCGACGATGTCCGCGCAGCCATGTCATACGCGGCCGACTTGGCGCGGGAGCGCGTCTTGCCGTTCGGTGCAACGGGCTCGTGATCGCATTCAAGCTCGATGAGAACCTGCCGACCGAGGCTGTCGCGCTGCTCCGGCAGGACGGGCATGACGTGAGCAGCGTCATGCAACAAGGACTTGGGGGACACCCGGACCCGGATGTGTCCACGGTATGCCGAAGCGAGGGGCGCGTGCTCGTGACGCTCGACGTCGACTTTGCGAACGTGCAGAACTACCCGCCTTCCGAATACCCGGGAATCATCGTGCTCCGCCTCGCAAGGCAGGGAAAACTTCAGGTCCTTGCTGTGCTCGACGCGTTGCGCGGCCGGCTCGACCCCTCTGAGCTCAAGGGCAGACTCTGGATCGTCGAGGAGTCTCGTATCCGCATTCGTGAGTGACTGCGGAGCCCTTCACCTGCGACCGCCTGCGTCGCTGCCCGGTGCTACGCTTGCCTCATCCATCCAGACGGGCAGAGGGACCCGGCCCATCGAAGCCCGGCCAACCTACCTCACCAGGCAAGGTGGCAACGCCGGACGCGGCTCTGCCGCTCGCGATGAGGTGACCGATGCCCATTCACATCCCAACTGACGTTCCCAAGCTCGTAGCCCGCGAGAAGCGCGAGGCTCGGGTTCGGAAGGCCCAATCCGACGCGCTCGAGAGGACGAAGGCGCGAGCCAAAGCCCTCGAGAGGGCCGGCGCTGCCGAGCCCGCGCGACGCGCCATTGGATTCGCACGCGCCCTGGCCAAGAAGCTCGCCCTACCGCCGGGCGGGATTCGGATCTTCCTGGATCACCGCGGGCGCTGCATCACGCGCGCGTGGGTGATGCCAGATGGATCGTTGTACATCCAGCACGTCGTCCAGCCTTTCGCCGTGTTCAACGTCCACGTCCGCCGCAAGTCCGACCTCCTCGACAAGGCTCCTGCAGACTTCATCCACGCGCTGGCCGCAGCCATCGACAGCGGCGAGGTGTGGAAGCACGTGCGCGAGAACAGGTAGCGGGCGGTGCGACAGCTTGCGTCGCTCGGCAGCGCTAGGTTGGTTGGAGGTTAACCGCCGTGCAGCTTTCGAAGTCGAGATTCACCACCGGACTCCAGTGCCACCGTCGCCTGTGGTGGACCGTGCACGAGCGCGACGCGCCCGAGCTTCAGGTCGATGCCTTGCTTCAGGTCGTCTTCGACCACGGCTCGGAGGTGGGCGAGGTAGCGCGCGGCTACTTCCCGAGCGGCGTGCTCATCGACTTGCCTTACTACGAGGTGAAGCAACGGATCGCCGACACCCGCAAGGCCCTCGAGAGCGGAGCCAGGGTCATCTACGAAGCGTCGTTCAAGGCGGACGACGTCTTCGTCGCCGTGGACATCCTCCATCGGTCGAAGCGCGGCTGGACCGTCACTGAGGTCAAGAGCACCGCGAGCGTGAAGGCCGCCCACATCCCCGACGCGGCCATCCAGACCCACGTGGTTCGAAGGTCAGGGCTCGACGTCGTGCGCACCGAGGTCATGCACCTGACCACCCAGTGCCGCCACCCGCACCTGGAGAATCTGTTCACGCGCGCCGACGTGACCAAGCAGGTCGAGGTGGAGCTGCCTGCAATTCCCCGCGAGGTGCGCCGCCAGCTCCGAATGCTCGAGGGCCCGCTGCCTGACGTCGACATCGGCGATCACTGCAACGACCCGTACGACTGCCCGTTCGTGTCCCGGTGCTGGCCCGAGGCGCCGAAGGACCACGTGAGCACGCTCTACAAGATCGGCCGCAAGCGGGTCGAGCAGCTCGTCGAGGACGGCCACGAGTCCATCCACGACCTGCCCGACGACGTCGAGCTGGGCAACATCGCCGACCGGCAACGCCGTGCCGTGCAGAGCGGAGAGATGGTGGTCGAGCCCGGCCTCGGCGCCGCCCTGGCAGAGCTCGAGGGGCCGCTCGCCTATCTCGACTTCGAGACCGTTGGCCTGCCCATCCCGATCTGGCCGGGGTGCAGCCCATACCAATCGGTCCCGGTGCAGCTCTCGTGTCACAGCGAGAACGCCCGCGGCCGCCTCGACCATTACGAGTGGCTCGCGGATGGGCCCGACGACCCGCGCGAGCCCCTCGCACAAGCGCTCATCCGCGCCGTCCGAGGCGCCAGGACGATCGTGGCCTACAACGCCGGCTTCGAGATCGAGCGCATTCGAGAGCTCGCCGATGCCGTTCCCCACCTCGCGTCGCCTCTGTCAGACATCGCAGGGCGTGTCCGAGATCTCCTCCCCATCGTCCGCAACCATGTCTACCACCCCGACTTCGGCGGCAGCTTCGGCTTGAAGCGCGTGCTTCCGGCTCTCGTGCCGGGCCTGAGCCACGCCCAGCTCGCGATCCAGGACGGCGGCGTCGCGACGGCGGAGCTCGAGCGCCTGATGTTCGGTGGCGCGGAGATGTCCCTGGCTGAGCGGTCGAAGCTGAGGTCGGCGCTAGTCGCGTACTGCGAGCTGGACACGTGGGGGTTGGTGAAGATCGTGGAGAGGCTGAGGGAGCTCGGCCAACGCATGACCACCAGTCGACGCACGGCCAAAGCACGGTGAGGAGGAGGCGCGATGCAGCTGGACAAGCATGGCCGCGGGTTGCGAGACGGCGGAGGCGGGGCGCAGCTCCCAGCGCCCGATGCGCTCGACCTCACGCGTGGCGGGCACATCCGGTGCCCGAAGTGTAAGTGGGCCCCTCGCTCCTACGACCTCTGGTCTTGTCTCTGCGGCTGCAGTTGGAACACCTTCACGACGAACGGCGTGTGTCCCGCTTGCAGCATGGCCTGGACCGAGACGCAGTGCATCCGATGTGGCGAATGGTCGCCGCACGCCGATTGGTACGAGAGCCCGGGCGAGGTCCCACCGTCAGGGCGCGGCGCGGAGCGATGAACCACACAGAACCTCGCGTCCAGTGCCACAGGACGCTGCCCGTAGACGCCACCGACCGCACGCGGTGAACTCGGCCCGACATGGAACCACTGGACGTCATCTTCGGTCACCTAGACGCCTGGCGCCATCTTCCCGCGTACCAGCTGGAGCGCCGCGTCGATGTCTTCTTCTCGGTCTACTTGCGCGGCGTGGTGGAGGAGCTCACCGGCGTCCCGCTCGAGGACGAGCTCGTTCCAGAGTTGCCGATCAAGCGCGACCTGGTCTGGCCCGACCGACCTACCGAACAGTCCGTCAAGGTCGACTACGCCCTCTTTGCGAAGGACCGCAGCCAGGTCTTCTTCGTCGAGTTGAAGACCGACGACGCCTCTCGCCGCGATTCGCAGGACGAGTACCTCGAAGCCGCCAAGCGATTGGGCTTTCGACCCATCGTCGAGGGCATCCACTCGATCATCAAGGCGACGGCGGCGCGCCAGAAGTACCACCACCTCAGCGCCGCGCTCGCGCGACTCGGGTACCTCGAGCTGCCGCCGGACCTGGAGAGGTACCTGTACCCCGCGCCGCGCTCGGGGCTCTCAGCGAAGCTCGCCCAGATCGTCGTCGCACCAATCGACACGCCGATCGAGGTCATCTACGTCCAGCCCACGGCGACCGGGAGCGATCGCTGCATCAACTTCGATCGATTCGCCGGCTACGTCGCCCGGTTCGACGATCCATTCTCGCAGCGGTTCAGCGCTTACCTCGTGCGGTGGAAGGAGAGCGCTGGAGCGCGGTTGCCAGGTGTGGAGAACGATGGCGCTGTCTGAAACAGAAGTACTGCACGCGCGCCAAAATGCCCAGACGACTTCGCCGCTGGGCGGGACACGCTTGCGCGTGGGTAGCCGCGCTAGCGAAACGCCCTCTCCGGCATCGCCAGATCCACTGACCCCGTCCCAAGAATCCCCCCTTCTGCCTCGGGCCGATGCAGCGGTTCGCCGAACAGCGGCAAGCCTTCAGCAATGCAGCGAAATAGCGCTGCGGCGGTCATGAGCGCATCGAAGTCGTCTTCGCCCTGAGCGGCCGCGTCGGTGTCTCGGATCTGGACTCCGGTCGTGGCGACCCATTGGGCCGCGAGCAGGTCGCGGATCGCGCGGAGCCGAACCGGAGCTTTGGTCTTGCTGACGGCGAGTCGAGGTCTGGCGTGCTCCTACTCGGGCCACCCGGAACCGGAAAGAGCTTGCTGGCGCGCTCGATCGCCAGGTGCGTCCGCGGCGGCCACTACTTCGAGCACCTGCTCACCGAGCACACCCACCCCGACGAGCTCTACGGCCCGCTGAGCATTCCCGCGCTGGAGCGCGAAGAGTACCGGCGCATCACCGAAGGCTACCTTCCCTCCGCTCACGTCGCCTTTCTGGACGAACTCTTCGAGGCTAGCCGGCTGTTGTTCGCGGGACTTCCTGCCGGTGTTGACCGCGTGCATCTTCCACCACGGCAAGCGCGTTACAACCCATCCCGTTGCTTGGCCTCATTGCGGCGTCTACGCCCTCTGCTCCGACGGCGCGTACAGCGCATTGCTCGACCGCTTTCTCGTGACGCTCGTGGTCGAGCCCATCCGCGATGAGGCTTGATTCCTCGAGATCAGCGCGAGCCAATTCAGCCCGACGAGCGCGACCGGCAAAGGGCGGCGTTGCGAGGAGCTGCTCAAGGTACACGGTGCCAGGGGGCTGAGGACCTCCGCGAAGTGCTGCCATGCGCCGTAGACCGGTCAGTGCACCGGCTTCGCCCGGATCTCGTCCACCACTTCTCGCAGGGCGGGGTAATGAGCGACCAGCGCATCCACGTCCGCCACCGATGCCCCGCTCTCCCTCACGTACCCCTCGATGAAGGCGCTCATGCAGGCACGGGTCGCCTGCGTCAGCGAATCGAGAGCCCCGGGATCGCGTCCGTCCGGGGCGGGAAGCAGCTTGCTCACGAGTCCAAGCACGAACTCGGGCTGCGCGCTCGTGGCGCTCTCGGCCAGCCGGCGGGCCGCGCGGTTCCAGGACGGCTCGTCGTGCACGCAAGACACGAGATCCCTCAGTTCGCATCTCAGCGTGCGACGGCGCGCCCACTCGGAAGGAGTGCGCGATGCCTCGCGAGCCCGCGGGAGCCAGTCCTCGAGCAACGCGACCACCACCGGTTCGCGGGCGGCTCCCGCGTCGGCGATTGCCTCCTCGATCGCTCGTAGCGCCTCGGCAGGCTTGAGCTGCGCGGCGAGTCGGACACCCTCGGCGTAGTGTATGCCCCACACCTGCTCGAGAAGTTCGGCGCTCCCTACGGCTCGTGCTCCCTGCTCGTCGATCTTTTCGATCCAGGAGACATACTCGGGAGAAGCGACCTGAAGGTAGCCGTTCGCCCAGCAAGCGAGGTCCCGCATTCCCTCCTTGGTGGGGTGGAGCCAGGCAACGAGTACGTCCAGTATCGGCTGATCAATCCGGTCGCATTCGCGCAATCGCCGGATGGCGTCCGCGACCTCATCCGTCACCTCTTGCGCGCCTTGGCAGTAGTCGGCGAGTGCCAAGTAGCAGTCGCTCCTTCGATGGTGCGGACTTCGCCCTTCGTCCTCGCACCTGAGAAGCTCGGAGGCGTAGGCAATGCAGAAGTGAATAATGCTGCGCGACGCCATCTGCGGGCCCATGCCAAGGGAGCCGATCCTCGCAAGCACGGCAGCGCACGCCGCCATCGACTCCCGGCTGTCCTGCCGGAACGCCTTCAACGCGAGGGCCGCGAAGCGCTTCCGCACCTCGGCGACGAATCTCGGCACGCGGCCGGCCACAAGTCCCGGGGCGATCCTCGTTCCGTGCCAGGCGACTGCCTCAAGAAGCACGACTAGCCGTTCCTGGGCAAGCAGAGGGATGGAGTCGGCGATACCGTCGAGCTCGTTGAGCCTCTCCTCTCCTCGTTTCGAGAGTGCGGATTTTGCCGCCGCAAGCTCAGAAACCGTCGTCCCTGGCTCCACGAGAGCCCGGAGCAGCTGCAGCACTTCAGCCTTCTTCGACATACAGACCTCAATGCAGCGACGGTGCGCCTACCCTCCACGCTGAGCCAGGCGACCGCGCTGATGCTACTCCACCCTTTGCCCACCCAGTAGCATCGCGTTCACGCAACACTCACCGGCGCCGTTATCGCCCCCTCGCCCGCGGGCACGTCCGCACCATTCAAAACGAACTGCGCACACCCCTGACTTTCGCAGAACGCAACGAACGCGCAGGCGAGCGAATCCCAGAGATCCGCCCACGACGGGTCCTTCTCGATCTTCCTCATCGACGGGACCGCCGCCCTACCGGCGGCGAGGTCAGCGAGGACCGCTTCACGCTGCCAACCCAGGCGCTGCTGGCTGCGCCCCGTAGGGACGCTGGACGCTCCGCACACGTCGTTGCCCGTGTACTGCCAGTCTGCTGACACGACCAGGTCCAGCATCGCCCGCGAATCGTCGCGAAGCACGGCGAGCTTGCCGTTCGCTCGCGCATAGGTGTCACTCGGAAAGGCTTCGCGCATGAAAGCGCCCGTCCGCACATCGGGTGAAACGCACAGCACTGACACGGCAGGCCATGCTGCTCCATCGGGCTCGGCCAAGCCGGCCCGCGCCGCGAGCTCGTGCATCACCCGCAGACCTACCAGCTTCCAGATGTAGCGTTGGAAAAGCGGGGAATCGTTCTTCTGCTCTCGATAAAGCACGAGTTTGGCGAGGAAGTCCTCGCGGGTGGCGGTCGCGTGCGACGTAGCTGCCGCGGCCTCCGTCGCTCGCTGCCAGCCCGCCGCCGCGAAGCCGCACGGCGCATCGATCGCGAGGCCACAAGGCTCGGTCCCACGCGACCGCCGTTCGAGCCAGCGTTGGACCAACGCCGAACGGTCCAGGGCGCTGTCGACCCCGCGCCTGACCGGCTCCGAGAGCCAGCCCGTTGCTCCGAGTTCGAGGTAGTCACTCGCAGCACGCGGCCAGGACGCTCGCTCTGGGCCGCGAACGGCGCCCCGCTCAAAGACCACCGAGGCCGTCCCGCCCGCGTCCGCACTGATCAGCGCAAAGTTGAGGACCTTGTCGCGAGCCGAGCCTACGTCAATCCCGAGCCAGTACCCGGTCTGCACCTCAGCCCTTCCCATGGTGGGACCAGACGACCATCGGGCAGCCGCCCTGACAACCGCAGAGACTGCGCCAACCGTGTCAGGCCCCTCCGGCCGCCCCCGTCTGCTCTCCCGTGACCCTCGCACTACTCCGCAACGCCCCCGACCCGACCGCCTGCCAGAAGCTCCCGCTCCTCCTCGCCGGCCTCGACGCAGCCCTCGCGGAGCGCAAGCGCGAAGCCCGGCTCTGCCTGCTTTCCGTCCTTGCAGGCCATCACGTGCTCCTGCTCGGGCCACCCGGAACCGGAAAGAGCCTGCTGGCGCGCTCGATCGCTGCGTGCGTCCGCTGCGGCCACTACTTCGAGCACCTGCTCACCGAGCACACCCACCCCGACGAGCTCTACGGCCCCCTGAGCATTCCCGCGCTGGAGCGCGAAGAGTACCGGCGCCTCACCGAAGGCTACCTTCCCTCGGCTCACGTCGCCTTCCTGGACGAGCTCTTCGAGGCCAGCGGGCCATTGTTCGCCGGGCTGCTGCCGGTGCTCAACGAGCGCGTCTTCCACAACGGCAGGCTCGCGCAGCCGATCCCGTTGCTCGGCCTCATCGCTGCATCCAACGCCCTCCCCTCCGACGGCGCGCGCAGTGCGTTCCTCGACCGCCTGCTCGTGACGATGGTGGTCGAGCCGATTCGTGATGAAGCGCGATTCCTCGAGGTCTGCTGCGGGCAACGCGAGCCGTTTCAGCCCGAGGATTGCGACCGCTTGTCGGTGAGCGAGATCCGGGCCCTTCGGGCGGAGAGTCGACAGGTCGCCTTCCCTCGGTCCACCCGCTTGGCACTCCTCGCTCTTCGTCGACATCTGGCGAGCGCGGGCGCTTTCGTGAGCGACCGGAGATGGCGCTGGGCGTTCGAGCTGCTTCAGACCGCCGCTCTCACCAGCGGGCGGCGCGAGGTGTCCCTTGTTGATCTCCTGCTTCTGGACTCATGTTTGGGCAGCGCGGTGAGCCCACAGTGCGCTCGCACCGCCGTGCGAGCAGCGGTTGACTTCGCGGATCCCGAGCGCTCGAAGGCGCGCGGTGCATGGGCAGAGGTCGAAGCTGCAACAAACATGACCGAAGAGCTCGACGCGCTAGCGCCGATCCGCGGGCGAGCCGTCTCCGCCTTTCGCGCGACACTCTGCGAGCTGGCAGTCGACCTCGACGAGCGCCGTGCCACGCTCGCTGCGGATATCGAGTCCTCACCGTGGCTGCACGATGCCCCCGCGCAGCTTCTCAGCGACATGGTCGACGCGCGACGCGAGCTCGCCAAGCTGCGAGAGCGCGCCGAGCGCGTGGGAAGGCCGCCGTGACACCGGGGCTTGGCGTGGAAGAGATTGCGTCCGAGCTGACCCGATACCTCGTGGGGCGCGAGCGAGACGTTGCGCCGGGCTTCGCACGGTTGCTGCGCGTGACGCTTGCAAGGGAGCTCGAAGAGCTTGCCGCGGTCTGCGTGTCACCTGCTGCCGCTGAAGACATTGCGAGGTCGCTGGCCGGCGGTATGCTTTCGGAGCTGGAGGGCTTGTCGCCGGCGGAGCTCGCGCGGAACTGTCGACGCGCCTGGGACTGCGACCTGGATTCCGACGGCGCCAAAGTGATGTTGGCCGAGCTATGCGGGTTCCCGACGACCGCAAGTGGTCCAGTTCCTTCGAGCCGATCGCGCTGGCCTTCGGTCGACCGCTTCGGAGCGGCCGTCGCCGAGATGCTGGAACCGGAGCGTCTGCGGCGGGTCGCGCGCGCCGCGATGGGGAGCTGGCGTGGCACCGCGGAGCTCGCGCGGTTTCTGGGGGACGAGTGGCACGCTGCGGTGGCGCAGCTCCCCGGGCCAATCGGGGCACGCCTGGATCCTGGCTCCATCGTGGCCCGTGCAGAGCACCTTGAGGTCGCTCGCGATCTGGCGCAACGCCTGGGTCGGCCCGACAGTCGCTCAGCGGCCGAACCTCATCGGCTCGGCACCCTCCCTCCCTCACGCCTCGCGTTGGGATCGGAGCTTCGGGGCGTCATCCCAGCGGAGCTCGCCCTGCTCGCGCGGGCGACCACTCGCCCACTGTTCCTGGAACGGCTTGCATCGGAAAAACTAGCTGTCGTCGAACGACGCACTCGCACGGTTCGGCACACTCGGGGCCCGCTCATTGTTCTGTTGGACGTCAGCGGGTCGATGGCCGGCGAGCCCGAGCTCGACGCGAAGGCCATCGTGCTGGCGCTGGCGCGCGAGCTCCGAGCGGAGGGTCGCCTGTTGCGCGTCATTCAGTTCAGCGGGGCGTCCGATCAGCAGACCCGGGACGTCCAGCCTAACCCGCTGGGGCTCGCGAATCTGGTCGAGCTCCTGGGTCAGAGCTTCCACGGTGCGACAGACTTTGACGCTGCACTCCTGAGTGCTCTCACGTCGCTCGATACGCCGAGCTGCCGACAGGCGGACGTGGTCATGGTCACCGATGGAAAGGGCAGGTTTTCGAGGGCAAGCGCGGACGCCGTTGAGCGGGTTCGACGGGAGCGCGGAGTCCGGTTCGAGCTCGTGCGGGTCGCCTCCGCCTGCTCCGGTGCGACAGGATCGTTCGCAGCTCGCAGTGACTTCGACAACGAGAGGCGTTGCGACGACGTCTCGCGGAGAAGCCCATCGGGTTGGCCCTGCGCCGAAGGCGTCGTGATACCGTGAAAGCAATCGTCGACGACTGGATGCAGATGCCCACCGACCGCGACGACGCTGCAAGCACGACTCGCCGCCGCGTCGCTGCGCTCACGTGCATGCTGGCGCTGGCGCTGGCGCGCCCGGCCTCTGCGGAGGGAACAATCGGCAAGAAGGTCCGCGACAAGACTCGCACGGCCCTGCCCGCGTCCAGCGCAAGCACGCCGTCGTATCGGAGCCCGCAGCCCAGCGCACGGTACCGTCCGGCAGCCCAGCCGAGCGAGGAGCCGCGGAACCTGGGCCCCGAGCCGCCTTGGCCGGAGTCGGATTCTGGTGACCAAGACGTCGCCCTGGCGGTGCGCGGCCAGCCCGCGCAACACCCTCGGCTCGCCCCTCACGAATTCGAGCTGGACCTCATCGGAGGCGGGGGGATCCGCGGCTGGAGCGTCCAGCAGTACCCGGCCATGACCGCGAAGGCCACGACGTACACCACGTGGCAACTCGACCTGCACGCCAACATGGGCGACGTGCTTCGCATCCATCGGGGCTACTACGAGTCCAACGGCCTGGCGGCACCACGCGGGGAGTTCGCCGCCGCGGCCGAGTCGACAGGCAATGTCGCGGCAAAGGCCGCGTGGTTGCTGGCGATGGTGGGCATTCCGATCAGCGAGCACTGGGAACCCGTGCTGCGCTACGAGGCGCGCGCGTTGGAGAGCACCGCCCAACCCACCCAACCGGTTCGGATCATTCCTCACAAGGCGAGCCAGAACGATGACCCGGCGAGCTTCCCGCTCACTACCCAGCCGATTCACACGACCTCGTCGTTCGAGACTTTCGTCGTCGGCCTTCAGTACAACCACGACGCTCGACAGACCGGCATGCTGGAGACCCCGACCAGCAAGTACCCACCCTTCTACCTCGGTGTCGGCTACATCGCTTATGCGAAGCCGTACATGCTGCGCGTCGGCGACGCCTACCTGGATGAGTTCGTGTTCGATGCCCGTTTTCGTGGAGCTGGACTGGCGCTCGGCGCGGGCGTGCCACCTTCACCGGAACGCCTGTACTACGACGTCGCGATGCAGTTCGGCGTCGGGCAGGTTCACCTGCTCCAGGATCTCGAGCTCTCCGACGCGCTGCCGGAGGACTGGACCATCGGCTACTACCAAGCCAACGCGGTCGTCGGCTACTTCGGCGCCCTGACGACGGGCGCTCCCTCACTGGTGGCCGGGGCCACCGGGTCGATCGGCGGAGCGTCGTTCTTCTACTCGAAGAAGTCCGACGACAAGACCGACACTACCGGCTCGGGGAGCTCGACCGGCGCTGAGCAGGAATCCCCGCCGCTCAACTGGGACGTTCTGTGGTCCCTCCAACTCCATGCCGTCCTCACCCTGTGAGCTGCCGATGCTGCGAACCTGCATCCTCCTCGGAGCGCTGTCTGCGGGACTCGGTGCCTGCGACCGCCCCGCGACTTCACCTCCTGCCAAAGACGCCCGACCGGAGGAGAGCGCACCGAAAGAGCTTGCCGCTCTCCGAGTCTACGTCTCGACCAAGGATATCTTCGGCGCGAGCGGGGGCGTCTATCTCGCGCTCAAGTCCCACCTCGAGAAGCAGGGCTACAGGGTCGTCGAGCAGCGCGCCAGCGCGGATCTGGTCCTGCAACCGACCGTGCGAGTCGTCGAGGAGAGGGGCTTTCTCTCGAGCGACCACCGAGTCCAGATCGTGATGGTCGCCTTGGCCGGCGAGGAGAAGCTGGACGAGTTCACCGCGGAGTTCGTCACCTCGAACAAACGGGTCGACCGCGGGAGCATTCGAGACCTGCTCGTGGCTCTCCGACGCTCGTCCGCGGTGTCTCGCCACGCACGCGAGCTGCGTGCTGCTGCCGAGGCGGCCCCGAGCGCTCCGGTCGAGGACGAGGATCTCGAAAAGGCGTCGCCCAGCACGGAAGGCGACGAGGGCAAGCCCAAGGAGGATCCACCTGTCCAGAAGAGCGACGAGCGCGGCGTCACCCCCGAGGTCATCGACCTCGACGAAGAGAAGTGACTCCGGCCGCGGACCGCCTCGACTTCACCCCGCCAACCACCGCAGCACGGCCTCCTGGGTCTCCTCGCTGACCTTGGCGTTCCTGGCTCCCCGGAGCTGCGCCAGCGTCAGTGCCGAGCCCTGGATCGCGACTTCGAGCGTGGCTCGTTCCGGAGCGAGCACGCGGTAAACGTACGCCCTGCCCTCGAAGATCGCCGGAGCATGGGCGAGCACGCAGTGACGGAGCTCACGCCCTTCGGCGGCAAGCTCATCGACGGTGGCAACGGGCACGATGCTCTCGGTGCCCGGAAGCGGCGCACGTGGGAACTCGTGGCTTCCGTACCGTTCGACATAGTCCGGCAATCGGCGCTCCGCGGCTGCGAGGTTCACGAGGTCGCTCCATCGATCGTGGAGCTGTCGCAGATTGGCAACGGTTCGGCATCTGTCGAGAACCGCGGAGACGTCGCGCCTCCCGAGCGCCGCGCCGAGCCGCCGCACGTCCCTCACGACCAGCGGGAGCTCCGTCACGAGCTCGGGTCGCTCCTCGCCTTGGGCCACCGCTTCGCGGAAGAACCGGAAGCGGCGGAGGCGTGGTGTGAGCACGACTCGACGAAGGTCGCCGACCCGAACCTCCGGTTCGTGGCGAAACCACGCGACTACTTCTGGCTCGGACAGAGCGCGCTGGAGCAGCTCGAGCTCACCGCGCGAATAGCTTGCGACGAACTTCTGCAAGAAGCGAAGCGTCGAGGCGGAAGCCTGTTCCCCGGCACACCAGCGGAGAACTTCGACGCGTCGGTGCTCGAGAAGGTGCGACGCGCGAGGCATGCTCACGTCACGCCGATCCACCGCCGAGGCGAACAGCCAGAGCAACGTCGGAGCCCCCCGAGCCAGATCGCGTGCGGCTGGGCAATGTCGAAGCAACCGGAGCACCGTCAGTTGCCAGGAGACGTACCGGCGCGCTGATTGGCGTGCCCACTCCGGGATGTCGGCGGCGAAGCGTCGAACTGGATGGTAGCCGGGGAGCCGTTCCACGGAGGCAACGTTCAGGACTTGCGGGTCCATCTCTTCGCGGACCCAGCCTTCGAGGTCCTGGCGGTAGAGCTCGAGCCCGTCGGGCCACGAGGACAGCCGCAGTTGCACGCCGAGAAACGGGGCGAAGCTGACCCACAGCGAGCCTTCTGCAAAGCGGTACTTCGCCCGCGGCGGCTGCACGGCGCCGCTTCCGCCGAATGGGATCAGCTCGGACAGGGGTCGAACAGGCAAGCGTTCACTCCTTCGCCCGGGTGCTTGGGGTCATCTGCGGAACGCCGCCGCGATCGCGAACGCAATCGCGGTCAATGCGAACATCACGACCGCGGCAGCGCCGAGGCCAACCGCACTTGCGATCAGGATGGCCAGCAGCCCTCCGCGTTCGATGATCGCGACCGGCTCACTGCCCCAGCACAGGTCCACTGCACCCCCCAGGACTGCAGCAATGGCGCCGAGCAACGCGACTCCGACCAGCTTGTTGACTTGGAGCACCTTCAGCGCCGCCTGAAGCACCAGAACGCAACCCCAGGCGGCCGGGACCAGCGCCGAACCGACGAGCCCGAAGATCAGTACTCCCGAAACCTGTCCCGAGACCCCCTGGCCCAGCGGATACACCCAGCCGAGAATGCCGCCCGATACGGCTCCGAGCCCAAGCGCGACCACGGCGTGACCGGTCCCCGACCAGAGGCCCGTGAGCACTGCTTCTGGGTACGTTCGCGGTGACGGCGGAGTCGAAGGCTCGGCAGAGAGCTTCCGGCTGATTTCGTCCCAGTCGAAGGGTTCGCTGCCCTCGTCTTCCTCATCCCCCGGGTCCGCATCGTCATCCGGCCCGTCGTCCGTGGAACCGGCCTGAACTTCGGCATCCGCCATCTCGACGGCCAGGAGGCTCGTGCTCTCCGTGATGAAACCGACGAGCGCCGGATACTCCCGGGCATAGCCGTTCAGGCGCTCGCTGCGGTCGCGGTCCAGGTCGAGGGCAATCGCCTGGTCGATGCGTTCGGCCGCTTCGCGACAGACGCGCGCTTTGTCCCTGGCGAACCTGATCTCAAAGGTCAGAGCCAAGTGCGCGACCCAGACGTCGCACGCTGCAGCTGCATCGGCCGGGTCTTGGCCGAGTGCTTGAACGCCCCGCGCCAGGCGTTCCAGCTGGGCCTCGAGATCGAGCTCACCTTCGGCCTGCGAGCTTGCCCGACTCTCTATCGCGGAAGTCGCGGCACGGACGCGGAGCTTGGTGCGCGCGTCGCTGGTTGCGACGGCCCCAGCGTGCGAGACGATGTCCGAGGGTGCGTTCGACACCGCGCCTGTCGCTTGCTCCTCGAGGTCGATCGCGCGGCGGTCTTGCGCGAGCCCTGATTTCCGCAGTGTGCTACGGAGCGAGCGCAGCGTCTCCGTGTCGCAGGCACTTGGCGGGAGCGCTTCCCGGTCGGGTACCGTGTATCGCTCAGCCTCGGCAATGAGTCGGCTGCGTTCGTAGGCGCACTCGAACCAGTCTCGGAGGTCGGTGGCCTCGGTCCCCGCGAGCTGCGCGCCCATGTCGGCCAGCGCCTCATCGAGCCCAACCGCCTCCCGGTCCCGGACCTGCTCGGCCAGGGCCTCCACGTACCGAACCCGAAGGTCATCTGGCGTCATGTGTCACCCCTCGACGCAGTGGGAACGACGAACCTGACAGGCCTCTACGCCCCTGTCAGGCCTCCACGCGGGCGATCGTCACCTTCACCAAGGAGGCTCGAATGGCAGACAAGCCGGACTTCGGCCGACAGCTCAAGGAGGCCCGCGCCCGAGGTGACAAGGAAGCTGCGCGAGAGGTGTTCCGACAGGCCAGCGCCTGGAATGCGGCGAATCGACGACCTCGTCGGGACGATGTGGCAGGCGACCTCAGACTGGCGGTGCTCCGGCGGAACACCGCCGACGCGGAAGCGGTGGTCCTCGACGCGCTGGAGCAGCGGCAATCCCACCTGCTCGACCCCGACGACCTGGTGTGGGTGGTTGCCCAGGTCGGCGCCTGGGAATCGAGCTGGAGAGCGGGGCAAGCCATCGCGGTGTGGCTCTACCACCACGGGCCAGGCCACCGCGCGCTCGTCGAGGTTGCGGAGCAGATCGCCGACTGTGACAACGCGCGGTGGCTCGACGAGGCCCTGCTGTGGATCGAGCCGACGCCGCTCCGCTGGTACCAGAGCGCCTGCTGGCATGTCACGTGCGGGTGCGGCGGGGGCTCCAGCCCGGACCCGGTCGAAGACTGCAGCGACCATCCGCGGTGGGTCGTCGAGCAGCGCGGAGATGCGGCACGCCGCAGCCTGCGCGCTGCGCCCGACTTCGCGGAACCCGGCACCGACGCGCGGCGAGTTCTCGAAGCCTGGGTCGGAGCGCTCGCGTGACCAGCGGAAGCCCGGAGATCGGGCGCTGTTCCGTGTGCCGACGCACGGCGCGCCTCGAGCACGGGGTTGTGCAGCGTGCGGCTCGAGGCTGGGACACCGCTTCGTGGAGCTCGCTGCTCGGGTGCGGAGGGACCGCAGGTTCGCTGCCATGGTCTTGGACGCGATCCGAGATCCCGTGCACAAGGAGCTGTTCGTCCAGCACTTCGGCTCGGAAGAGAATTGCGCTCCGAAACGCCAGTCTTGACCCGTGTCAGGCGAGAGCTCGCGCTCGTCGTCTCGCCTCCGAGAACAGGGGAACGAGCCATGACACACCGCCGGTCCAGCACCGACGCCTTCGCCCAACACTTCATGGAGTACGCCTTGTTCGCGCGACTCCACGCCAGAGGGCGCCTCGGCCCAGCTCGCCTGCTTGCCTGGCTCTATCTCCGGGTACGCGATCTGCCGCCGGCGCACGCCGCCGCCCTGGCCGGCGAGGCCGGAGCTCTGGGCGATGACATCGAGGCCGAGGCCAAGCAAGGCGCCGCGCTCATCCTGGCCATTGCCGCCTCCGACTCGAACCGTGGTCGAGCACGACTGATGCGAAGCATGGTGAAGGCGAGCGCTCCCCCGACTCCGCTGATGAGGGCGGGCGGCTCGAGCTAGCCTCGCGGCGTGGCAGATCCGACGCCGAGTATCCATCCCTCTCGTCGCAGAACCGCGGCGCGCTCCTCTTGATTCGTGGTGGGATCGGAGAAGTATCCCGCCAGGGAGCCCGCGGCATCGTGGGAGGCGGCCCACTTCACGTAGCTCAGCACCTGGGCCGCGTCGCGAACGGGATGTAGGGTCAAGTCCACGTCGATGCACCCCGGCCAAATTTCGGCGTGTACGACGTCTGCGTTTTCAGGAAGTTGGAACCCAGTCTCGTACGGCCACACCAGGCCCCGAAGCTCCGGCGAGCTCCGCAGGCGGTGGAGCATCGCCATGCCAAGGATGGCTTGGCTTCCCACGGAGCCGTTGCCAAAGAGTTGAAAGGGCGAGAACGCCCTGCGGCGACTCGCCCGGAGCCGCTGCTCGACAATGCGGTACTCGGGGGTCGAAATGGGCGCGCTCTTTGTCGGGCGCAGATGTGGCCCCGCCTTTGAGACCGGGCAACCCCAGAACAAGCCGGCTCCTGCGAGCTCATTGAGCGACGCTGCTACTTCGAATCGGTTGTTCCGGTTGGAAGGGAGATCCTCGACATGGTGTTCCAAGTGGCTCCACAGAGTGCTCCACGTTGGAGAATCAGTATTCGGAAACAGGAGTGGGTAAGCGTCGTGAGGGTAGCCGTAGGGGATGTCGAGCCCCAGCAGCACCTTGCGCCCCGCCTCGACGTGGCCGCGAATCTTGCCCGCAATCTCTGACGCGCAGTCCGCGCGTGTCCGCGGATTCGACGCCCGGTCGGCGGACACGACCAAGACATTCTCGACGAACACGCCCTCGCCAACCCAGATGCTGTCCTTCCCTGCCTTGGGTTCAGAGTTGGCGCTGAAGTCGACAAACACATAGGCGTCGAAGCGGGTCACGCCCGCTCGACGGACCGTGGTTTCGGCCCGCAAGTGCTGAACGGGAACCGTCGAATCGACGTGCTCGATCGCGCTGTCGTCGCCAAATGCTAGATCAATGGGGGGGTCTTCTGGGCCTGCGTAGTCGATGGCTACTTCGACCTCGCTGCCGGCAAGGCTCCGCCACAGCGCGACGTCTTCTCTGTTGACGAACTTGAAAGAGTGGGTGGGCCGACCGTCTTTCCCGGGCTCCGAGTGCACCATGGGGCATTGTCGCCCTCCGATGTTTAGAACGACGTACTGGCATTCTGCGACTTCGCGACCGAGCGGGTACTTGCTGTACCACCACTGGTTGTCTGCAATGACGATCTTGGGCATGACTTCGCTCCGTCCGGCAGATACGTGCGCGCCGTTCATATCAGCCTGGCACCTAGCCGCCAAGCCTTGAGGACGCTGCGCCGTGGGCGTTCCTGACACCGAGACCTGCAGCCCCCTGGCGGATTGGTCGTGGTCGAGACCCAGGCTACATTCATCGACGGGTCGGCCCATGGCGGTACATCGTGGCGGGGTTCAGCCCCCTGGCACCGTGACCCTCGCTCAACTTCTGAGGGACGCGCGATTCGAAGGCATCCCGACGACGACGCTGCGGGTGCACCTAGAGCCGGCGCGCGCGGGCACGTGGCTTCCCGACGGGCAGACGGCTTGGCGCACCCTCTACGACGCGGGGAAGGTCGCGAAGCTCGCCAAGAAGCTGCCGCGGCGCCGTGCCGCCGCCCCGATCACCACGCGGCGCTTGCGTCGACGCAAGGTGTCGCCAGGGCAAGAGCGATCGCAGCGGGGAGCCCCGGACGGGTGGGTGTCTCTGGCACAGCTCGCGGCAGAGCTCGATCGCGAGCCGCGGCAGGTGATGCGAACGCTCAAGCGTCACGATGCGGAGCTCCGCAAGATCGGCCGCGCAACCAGCGAGCTGCGCACCCTGCGAGAGCTGCTCGAGCAGGTGGGCGAGGACCCGGCGCTCGCCGAGCGCGTCCCGCGCCAGAAACGCGTCGTCGACGGACGGGAACGTTGGATGTTTGAGCGCGGGGCGGCGCTGGCGGCGTTCGACGGGGGACGCCCGACGGAGGCGATGTGGATGCGCTGGGCGACGGCGAAGCTCGCCGCGCTTCACGACAGCCTGGACGAGCAGACTCGCACGCGCATCGCGGAGCACGCAGTCGCGGACATCCTCACGTGGGCGTTCCTGGAGCATGAAGGCCAGGAGGCGTGGCATGCGACGGAGCGTCTGACCCGTGAAGCCCATGGTCACTGTTTCCGCCACCCGCCGTAACCCGGACGTGCTCGCCAGTACTAAGGCGCATGAACAACGCCGCGTCCCGCTCCCGCAACCCCCTCGACCCTCGACCGGGCACCTCGTGCCCCCCGCCCCACGTCCCGGACCTCGACACGGCCGTCAGCGCCGTGCACCGCGCCGTCCGTGACGGCGACCGCGCCGCCTTCGAGCGGCGGTTCACGCGCCTCGACCGCTCACTGCGCGCCCACCGCGGGCAGATCTTCTGCAACGCGTCAGGCCTCGACCTCGACGAGCTCCGCCAGAAGGTGCTGATCCGCGTCAACGCCTACTTCGAGCAGCCGGAACCCGAGTCGGTGCGAAACGCCAGGGGCTGGCTGCGCACGATGGCCGCGAACGCCGCCATCGACGAGCACCGCTCGCGCGCCCGATTCCGCGCCCGTCACGTGGCCGAAGACTCGCCCGCCGCCGCACACACCGAGCAGTCCGGCGTCTTCCCGCGAGCCGACTTCCTGGTCGAGCTGGACCAGGAAGCGCGGGCGCGCGACGCAGCGATCCGGCACTACGCCGACGCGGCCGCTGCGGCCGCGCCCCCGACGTCCCGGGCGCGGGCACAAATCTGGACCTGCTACTGGCTGCGGATCTGCGCTGACACGTCGGCGGAAGTCGCCGAGCGCCTCCGCCAGCAGGACCTCGGCGAACCGAGCGAGCAGACGCTCTGGCAATGGGCCAGTCGCGGCCAGCGGCTGCTCGAGCAGCTCTGCGCCGCCGACACGGACCGCGACCGCGCCGAGCGCGTGCTCGAGCGGCTGTGCTAGGCGCTGCGCGCTGAGGCGAGGCTCGGGGCCTCCGTGGGCGCTCACCGGATGCCGTACAGCTCCAGCACCGCGGCCCATCCGCTCGGCAGCGTCTTCGGAGGTTCCTCGAGCTCACGTCCGTAGCGGCAGACCATCTCCAGGAAGTACTTCGCGTGCAGGAAGGCCTCGACGACGGGACGAGTCTCGTGCAGCCATCGCTCGTTGTGACTGCCCTCGAATTTGCGGCCCGTTCCCTCGTCGACGATCTGCACGAACCACGGGTGGAGCATGCCGTCCGAGCTCAACGCGCGCAGGGCCGCGGCGATGCGTGTCGTGACGTCCTGCAGCCCGTACACCTTGAAGCTCCAGTGCCAGAACCGGTACCGGCCTGGCGACCGCGTTGGGCGTGCAAGACATCGAGGCTCGCCTCCGCAACCTTCAGCAGGTCGGCGCGTTGCGCACTCTGCACGACGAGCTGGCAGACCAGCTGATCCAGACAGACAAGACGTTCTCCACTGATGACCGCGAGAAATTTCCGAGGCCCGCACTCCGGGGGTCGAAGGACATCGTTCCCATTCGGACGCTCGCGGAGCTCGACGCGGAAGGGCGTGTCATGCAGTACTGTTCCGTGGTCTACGCCCGGGACGTGAGGAACCGTCTGGCCTGCATCTACCGCGTCCTCAGCCCCGAGCGAGCCACACTGGAAATCGACCTGAGCGGGAGCCACCCGCGCGTTGCGCAGCTCCGCGGCTTTCAAAACGGCCCGGTAGCGCACGAGACGTGGCAAGCCGTCTTCGCGTGGCATCGCTCGGCCCTGGTCGAGTGGAAGGAGCGGCAGGCTCGGCGCAAGAGCGCGAAGAAGCCGACCAAGCACGCGCGTTAGTCGGCGGGGGGCTGGGGCCTGTCAAGCGGAGCGCACGCCGAGCGTCTGTCACTGCAGTGACCTCCCATGCTCTGCCGCGCATCGGCGCCTGCCCGTGCTGTCTGACTCCGTCCCGGCTCGCGAGCGTGTTCTGCGCCGAGTGCGTCGGGCGTTTCGGCCTGCGCTTCGCTGCTTTGGTCGTCCGGGTACGCGCCGACCGTCAGTTCGCGCGACTGTGCTTCGAGGCGCTGTCGCGCGAGGCGCGGCCACGATTCATCGAGATGTTCGGGGACCCGTTAGATGAGGAGGAGACCGCACTAGTCGTGGGCGCCCGTGCACAGATCCTCCAGCTCGACGTCAGGCTCCCGTCCTCCCCGTCGTCAGCGTGGGCGCAGTCGTGAGAGTCAGAAAGGACGAGGCATGGACACACTCTTCATGGGCATCGACGTGGCAGGCCGCTCCAACACCTGGGCCTGCCTGATCGTGGAGCAAGACGACGGCCTGACGCTGGTGAACGGCCCCGCGCGACGCACGCTCGCGGAAATTGTCGAAGCCGCAACGAGCAACGAAGTGGCAGCCGCCGCGGTCGACGCGCAGCTCACCTACGCCCTGAGCGAGGAGAACGGGTTTCGTTCCTCGGACGAGCAACTCCGGGCCTTGCTGCCGGCGGGCTGCCGCGACTGGGTCGCCTCTCAGAACTCGCTCATGGCGGTGCCGGTACGCGGGCGACAGCTCGCCGAGGCGTTGGCTCCGCGAGTCGGCACCCTGCTCGAGACGCACCCCCGGGCGTGCTTGCAATTCCTCCTGCCCGACCAGAGCGAGGCGGTCTCGGGTTACAAGAAGAAGGAGGACCCGCGTCGACAAGCGTGGCTGGATGCACTCTGGCAAGGACTGAACGCCGCCTTCAGTCTCAGAGGGTCCACCCCTGAGCTCGATGACGGCGTCATCGATTCGACGGTTTGTGCGCTGGCTGCGTGGGCCTACCACCGCGTTCCGGAGCGCCTGCGGCGGCTGAACCAGTCGGCGTCAGACGCACGAGGTTGGGGCCCTTTCTACGTGTTCACCCGATAGGGGCAACCGGTACCTCCGAAGGACCTGCGCCTGCTTCACGACCTCGCAACTCTGGGCCTCGTGGACATCCCGCAGTCACTCTACGAGCAAGCGTTTCCGAAGCACCAATGCGGAGCCGCGAGCACGATTGGTGGTCACCTCACCACTCCGTCGCCCCCCGAACGACACCCGCTTGCCACTCCGCCTCGGGCCAGCCGGTGCGTCCCCGGGCTTTGTGCAAGCGGTCGAAGTAGTCGATGACTCGTTGCGGCTCTTCTCCCAGGCGCACCAGCACGCAGCCCAGCACCGTGCTCGTGCGCCCGCGACCGGCGAGACAGTGAACGACCACTCCCTGGTGCTTCGCCAGGCGATCGAGGACCAGGTCGACGTGCCGGCGGATGAGCGCGAGCTCGGCCCCAGGATCGGCCGGAGGGGCGCCCGTGAACAGATCCTCCAGCTCGACAGCAGCCAGGAGCTCCACCGGCGTGGGGTCGTAGTGAGCTCGTTCGCCGGTCAGACAGAGCACGCCGCGGATCCCTGCCTCGAACAGCGATTCCCAGTCCGCGGGCGGCCGCCGCATGGGATGCGGCATTCCGAAGAGGGGCGCCGGCTCGAGCGCGACGCAGTAGAGCTCTTCCGGCGTGGCGAAGCCGGAAACGCAAGGCATCTCGCGAAGCTCCAGCATCAGCGAGGCTCCGCTTGGCGCGGTCGCGCGGCGGCCTCGCCCGCGCTAGCGCCCTCGCCGCGACGCTCTTCGCGCAGCACGTTCCTGCTCCGACTCTCGCCCGCCGGAAGCACAACCGATGCGCTGCTCAGCGCCGGGACCCCCCGGGACGCCGCGGGATCCACGACGACCCGGCACAGCCGCGCGGTGTCCCCGTCGCAGCTCAGGCCCACGGCCAACACGATCATGATCCCTGGATCCATCCGTCTCCTCCTTTGCTTCGGGCCCTCACAGCGGTCGCTCCCGCTCAGCTCGGCGCAGCAACTTCTGCACCGTGCGAAACGTCGAATTCTGAGGCTCGGCAGCGAGGGCATGGCCGAGCTCGCGCCGGGCCGCCGCCACGTTGCCAAGCTCGATGAAGGCCCGGGCCAGGCACCCACGCACGGTCGGGCGCAGGCTGTTTCCGACAGGGAGCGCGAGGACCAGGCGCCCGAGGAGCGGCAGCGCGCGGCGGTACCGGCCCGCCGCGAACGCGCCGAGCGCCCGGGCGTGCAGCGCACGCAGCGCATGCGGCACTGGCGCGGGCTTTTCGGGATCGGCGGGGCCTGGAAGAGTCTGGGTCATCGCGTTGCTCCCGAGAGTGTGAGCATTGGACGCGACAGCTCCAACCCGCGTTGGGACACGGAATGTCCGACTGGACGGACGTGCGGGGCCGTCGAGCGCCCACGCGAGGCAGAACACCGCGGAGGCCACGATGGTCGGGCCGCGTTTAGCTGGACGTGAGTGGTCGCCAATGGGCGGGCGGCAGGGACGCCTCGGCGCCTCGCGCCCGGACGGAGTCCGCGTCGACCGGAACGTCCTGGCGGGCGGGCGAAGCCAAGGGGCCAAGACACCATCGACGTCGTCGCCGCGCAGGGCTGGAGTCTAGATGGACGCGGATCGATTACATAGGCCGAGCCGGAATTCGCATCTCGGAGTGGCTAACGTCGCCGCTTGTCGCACCAGGATTCGCTCGGTCGCCAGGGGGTTCTCAACTTTTCCCACGGTAGTAGACTCGGCGACATGCTCATTCGGCGGAGGTACCTGAGAAGGCGCCCGGCGTGCTTCGCGTCAGTTCTGATTTCGATCGTCGTGCTCGCACAGGGCTGCAGCTCTTCGGACTCCTGTGAGGACACCCGGAGCTGCGGGAGCGCAAAGGACGCCGGCGGTGAAGGCGCGGCACCGGACGGCGGAGCGGATGCGACGACCGACGGGGCCGACGCGGTTCCTCCCGATTCGGCAGTGGGCGACTTCTCGATATCGAGTGCGCCGGGGCCGGTCACTCTTACCTTGGGGAACTCAGTCGAGCTGACCGTGTCCATCACCAGGAGCAGCGGGTCCTCCGAGTCTGCAGTGGTGTCCGCCGAGGGCCTTCCCGCAGGAGTCGTGTCAACGACGGCCATTGCAGCGCCCACCGATGCGTCGGTTACGCTCACCATCAGTGCAACGCTAGCCGCGCCGCAAGGTCCGAAGGACATCACGGTGTCAGCCACTGGGTCGAGCACAGGGCTGAACCGGACTGCGGCAACCAGCCTGTTCGTCCGCGGACGACCGGGCTCACTCGACACTACCTTTGGCAACCAAGGCCAACTGGAAGCGCACGCGGGCGGCGTAGACAGCTACTGCCTCGACATGGCGATACGGTCGGACGACAGCATCGTCCTTGCTGGCTGGGTGGGAGTCGGCCCGGTTGGAGGCACGACTCCAAACGGCACGGCGCTGGCGAAGTTCAAGCCAGACGGCACGCCCGACTCCACGTTTGGCGGGTCTGGCACAGTCCACGCTCCCATCGCCGCGGACGAGCGCGGTACCGTAATCGCTGACCAAGGAGCGAAAGGGGTGGTTGTCTTCACCGAGTCGAATGCTCCCACAGGTGGCGTCCTACGTCGGTATCAAGCGGATGGATCGATCGACTCTGCGTTCGGCAGTGGCGGCACCGCTACGCTGCCGGCGGCGGCGAAGAAATTCTCTGCGCGCAATCTCGTCGTGCAAAGCGATGGGAAACTTCTGCTTGCAGGTAGCGCACTGAACGCTTCCAACAACTGGAACTTCGCAGTCGCAAGACTAAGTGCGGACGGGCAGATCGATTCCACGTTTGCGGCTGGGGGGCTAGTCGTCGTGGCCGGCACGGTGTGCGAGCTTGCCAATGAAGCGCGCATAAATACGAACGGCAGCATCATGCTGGTCGGAGAGTCTCACGACTGTTACGACCCGCAGTCATACCAGCCGCTCATGGCAAAGCTCACTCCGACAGGCGCTCCGGATCCGAACTTCGGCACGCAAGGCAAGAGCCTCCTATTCGCTCCCACAAGCGGACAGGCTCATGCGTTCCTCTTCGAGCCTCCCTCGAGCTTCATCGTCTTGACCGGAAAAGGGCTTGGAACGCTGTCGCTCGTGGACTCGGCGGGGAAGGACACGCAGACCCTCGGAGTCTTCGGATCCGTGACCTTCCCACAGCACGCTACCCACCTAATCCGCCAGGGAGACAACAAGATACTCGCCGTTGGCTTTGTCGGCGAACACATCCTGCTGACCCGCTTCCTGCCTGACTTCAAGCTCGATGGTGCCTTTGGAGAAGGCGGGCAATACGTGGTCTCGACTGGGTCGCTGCTGATGTACGGCATCCGAATCGGATTCCAGAAGGACGGACGAATCGTGATGGCCAGCACCAAATGGCTCCCTCCGTACACGACCCCAAGCTTCAGGATGTGGGCTGCTCGGTTCTGGAACTGAGCTCGTCCCTCGTCGGGGGGCGGAGCACGCCGAGCACTGAATGAGTGCGATCGCCGCGAAGTCCGCGCCGGCGTTCTTGCTGCCCGCGAGGCTCGCAGACGGCGCCCCCGAACACAGCTAGAAAACCCCGCCAAATCAGCTATCCCGCCCGCGGCATTGTCGCTCCCCCACCGCGTCCCCCGCGGTGCACGACAGCGGCGCCTGCGCGCTCTTGTAGCCCCAAGGTGGAGGCGCACCACCCCGTCGTTCGTCGGCCCGTAACACCTGCCGGCGACCAGAGCCTTCGCCGGCGAAGTCGACCTTGACCCGCTGTCCATCAGCGCTCACGATTCAGGACACATGCGCCCGCTGTTCGACACCCTCGTCGCAGCCGACCCGTTTCGGTTGGTTCTCGACCGGGCCCGCGAGGAGGTCGTCAAGATCGCACGCCAGTGCTCGCCGGAGGCGCGCCAGGTCGCCCAGCAAGTAACGGCCTTCGCCGGCTCGCCCGAGAGCTGGCGGATCTACTGTGGCGTGACGTGGCGCACCTGGTGGCGTCAGGACCCGAAGTCAGCGCTGACCTACCTCGTGACCACGCGAGACCGCGGCGCGGCCCTGGCGGTCATCGAAGCCGCGCGCGAGTCCGCCGTCCTGCTCGGGGTGTGCGCGGACGAGCTCCGCGCCTTCGATGCCTTCATCGCCTCGTGGGCTGGCTGCCCTGACGAGCTCTGGCCGGTGCTCCAGGACCTCCTCGTCAATCCTCCAGACAAAGACCCGATCGCCGAGATCACCGCCAGCGCGGGAAACCTGCTGGAGCTGCCCCAGCCCGAGCAGGCCAAGGTCAGCCAGCAGATCCTGGACGCCCTGCGTGAGACGGTCGCCGAGCGCATGCAGAAGCTCGCAACCCCAGCCCCGATGCCTTCCGCTGCTCGCTTTCGGCACGCGCGGTTCCGGGTTCGCCGCCATGGTCGCCGCGCGCGCCCTCGCCGGCCCCGCCCGGCACGGGCGTCGCCCTCGGCCAGCGCGGACCCAGACCCAGACCCAGACCCAGAGCCGGCACCAGAGCCAGACCAGGCACCAGAGCCAGAGCCGGCACCAGAGCCAGTCCCGGAACCGGAACCAACCCCTGAGCCCGGCCCAGCCCCTGTGCCAGCGCCTGCCGCCATCCCGCGACGGCTGCTGACGACGCGCGAGGCGGCGGCCTACTGCAGCTACACGAGCACGTCCGCGCTCAGGAAGGCGAAGCACGAGGGGCGCATCGTCGCCGCCGGCAGCCGTGGCGGACGGGGGACCCTGATGTGGGACCCAGCGGAGCTCGACCGATTTCTGCGCGGCGGCACACCTGTTACGGTCGAGTCGGATCGTCCGGGTGCGGCGCCCAAAGGAGTCGCACATGGACAACTGGAAGACACAGTGGAACTGCCTGGTCACCCCGACGCGGGTGCCGGGCGTCTGGAAACGGAAAGGAGGAGGTCATCTCGTGCGAGCCCGGGTCGTCGATCCCCTGACGGGACGCATGAAGGAGATCAAGAGGGTCCTGCCCGAGGCGGACCTGGCGACGGCGTTCAAGTGGCTGGAAGACGAGCGGGCACGCGTGCGGGCCGGCCTCGTCATTGCCCAGCTACCGAAGACGCGCTTCGCCGACTTCGCGCTCTCGGTCCTGGACCACAAGCTCCGACAGGGGCATCTCAAAAGCGCAAAAAGCGCTGAACGCTGGAAGTACACCCTCGAGCACCTGATCGGCGGGACCGTTACCGCCGACGAGTCACGGCACGTGCCCGGCTTCGGCGACTGTTTCGTCGACCAGATCCGGAGCGAGCACGTGCTGGCGTGGCGGGAGGGCATCGTGGAGCTGATCGTCGCGGGCGAGTACTCGCCCAACACGACCAACGGCTGGCTGTCGGTCTTGCGCGTCATTGCGCAGGAGGCCAAGCGCCGGTTCAAGCTCCCCGAAGCCTTCACGGAGGGCGTGCCGGACTTCGACACGTCCGAGCACGTCACCTACCCCGAGGAGGCGCCGAACTCGCTGACCCGCGAGCAGGTGCCGGAGTTCTTGGCCGCGCTCCGGGAGCTCCACCCGGCGCACTACGCCATGACCTACCTCGGGCTGGCGACGGGCCTGCGCCCGTCGTCGCTGCGACCGCTCAGGCGCGCGGGGCCGACCCCAGACGTCCTGTGGGAGCAGCGCCGGCTCCTGGTCCGCCGCTCACAAACGCTCGGCGACACGCCGTTGAACACCACCAAGCAGAAGACCCGTTACACCATCGACCTGCCACAGGAAGTCCTGGACGTCCTGGGGTGGCACGTGGACACGCAGCTCGTCACCCCGCCGCAAGCAGAGTCCGAGCTGCTTTTTCCGTCCGTAACGGGTGGCTATCGGTCGCCGACAGTGCTCAACAAGCCCTTCGCGGAGGTGTCCGAGGCCATCGGTCTCGGCTACGCCTTCACGCAGAGCGGGATGCGCCGCACGTTCAACGATCTGGCTCGAGCTGCAAAGGTCGAGGCACTCGTTACGCGCAGCATCTCGGGGCACCTCACGGAGCGGATGCAGCACCACTACTCGACGGTCCAACCCGACGAGCAGCGGGAGAGCATCGGGCGCGTCATCAGCCTGTTCGGGACGCGCGGGATTGACGACGCCGGTAGTGATCGAATGCACCAAAGTGGTGCGTTTCCCACAGTAGGTGGTGCTTCAGGTGGTGCTTCGGATCCTGGAGGTGGTGCCAAGAACGAAAAAGCCGGCTAGCGCGTCTACGCTAACCGGCTGATTCTGTTCTGCTCTGCTTGAGCGGGAGAAGGGATTTGAACCCTCGACGTCCACCTTGGCAAGGTGGCACTCTACCGCTGAGTTACTCCCGCGGAAGGGCGTGTAACTACCGCTCGGGCCGAGACCTGTCAAGCTCTCGAATCGACGGTTATTTCCGCGTGATTTCCACGCTGGGACCGCGGATGCGACCGCTGATGTCGACCTCGGGGCCCGGCTCGGGTCGAAGGGCACGACCGCCGGCACCGAGCCCGAGCCACAGCGTCAGGCGACCGGCATCGAAGCCCTCCGGCAGCCGGATCGTCAGCTCGTCGGCGACGACGTCACCGACGCGCCACTGGTAGGTCGGGTAGCGGCCGTCGGCGGGGTAGTGATCGGCGCGCAGGCGCTCGCGCCCGGTCTCGTCCACGCCGGAGACGATGACCCGCAGGTCGTCTCCGATGCGCGCGAGGCACTGCCAGTAGAGCGTGACGCGCAGTGTATCGCCGGGGTGAGCGACGGGGCTCTCGACGCGATGCCCGGTGAAGCGGACGAGGCGGTCGATGACGACGTTGGCGCGGATGGCATTCGGGGGCAGCTCGCGCACGGTGGGACCGGTCGGCCGGATCGTTCGACTGGACGGCAGCGACTCCTCCCGCGCGATCTCGAAGAGCAGGCCGCGGGCGTCGATGGCCGCGGAGCCGACGCACAGCGCCAGGGCCCGGGAACGCGGGCGATCGACGAGCACGGCGGCGCGGAAGGCCGCGGACTCGCCGGCCTGCCAGAGGTGGTCCCGCGCCGGGTCGTAACGCCAGCCGGCGGCGACCTCGGTGCCGTCGCCGAGCGGGCGGCGGGTGCCGATGGCGGCGTGCACGGCCGAGGCCAGCGGATTGGCGCCGGGGGTGAGGACGACGGCGAGCAGACGCAGGAGGTCGTTCACGCTGGTGCGCAGCGCGTGGGTCGAAAGCAGCGGCACGTCGAAGCGCGGCGCGACGCGCTGGGCGCGGGCGTCACGGCCCTCGACCAGGCGGTTCTCGTCGAGGGAGACGTCGCGCTCGAAGGTCGAGGTCGAGGTCATGCCGAGCGGCAGGGCGACGCGCTGGCGGAGCAGCCAGCCGATGGCGCGACCCTCGCGGGTGGCCAAGGCGTGGCCGAGCAAGGCGATCCCGAGGTTCGAGGGTTGGAAGCGCTGGCCGGGCGGGGTCTCGAGCCGGGTCTTGGCGAGGAGCGCGGCGAGGGCCGGCTCGTCGCGAGCCGCGGCCTCGAGCTCGGGGACCGCGGGCAGGCCGGAGGTGTGGAGGGCGAGCTGGCGCAGCGTGATCGGCTGACCGTCGTGCTCCGGCAGCTTCAGCGTCGCAGGCAGGTGAGCGCGAGCCGAGTCGTCGAGGCTCGCGCGCTTCCGCGCTACCAGCTCCATGAGCAGGATTCCGACTAGAACCTCGGCCAGACCTCCGAGCTCGAACAGCGAGTCCGCGTTCGGTGGGCGCGGATCGTGGTGGCCCGTGCGACCGAATCCGAACACGCTGGGGCGACCGTCCTGCCACAGGCCGACAGTGATGCCGGCTTCCGGCGCTGCCGCGTGAAAGGAGCGCACCCGCGCGGCGATGCGCTCCCGAAGCTCCTCCTCCGGCGTGGGCGCGAACGGATACGGCTTCTTCGGCTGCGAGTAGCAGCCGGGAGACAGGGCCGCGAGGGAGCCGGCCATGCCGATCAGGAACGCGCGCCGCGTCGCCACGGCGCGTACTGTCGACCCTATCGCCGGGGAGGACAAGGTTGCCTCGTCCTACTCGTACTCCCAGTCGGTGTTGTTGACCTCGGACAGCACGCCCAGCCCGGCCTTGGCGGCGGGCTCGAGGAAGCGGAGCACCGCTTCGCACTGCTCGATGGAGCGCTGAACGTGCTCGTCCACGGTTTCGCGAGGCCAGGCCGGGGCGTCGCCTTGGGCACGCGCCGCCACACGGAGCTCGCTCAGGGGACGCCGCGCCCGGACCTCGCGGAGCTCGTGCGCCCGGAGCCAGGCGTAGCGCCGGAAGTGAGTGCCGCGGAACTCCACGCTGCCTGCGTCCGTCCCGGCCGGCACCAGCTTGGAGCAGCCGGTCGCGCTCAGCGCCAGCCAGGCATGGAGGGTGAAGGTCCCCCCGCTCTGGCAGAGCTCACCCTTCGAGCGCTGGTGAACGAAAGACGCCGGGAAGAAGTACATCACGTACCCGACCCGGCGAACGAGCGCGTCGCCGCGCAGCCCGAGCGCGCCGTGCAGGTCCTTCCACTTGCCGAGGTCGATGCCGAGGCCGGTAACGGCCCCCTCGACACGCGACACGCGCTCTCCGTCGCTCGCTCGGGCGAAGTCGTCCGTCGCGAGCGGCGCGAGGTAGCGATGGAACAGCTCGATGTCCGCGTCGCCGAGGAGGTGGTGGTTCAGGTACACGGAGTCAGCTCCGTCGCGGGCGGCGGTTCGCCTACACCCGCTCGACGTCCACGACGCCCTGCACCTTGGTGAGGGCCTTCATCACGTTCTTGAGCTGGGTGAGGTCGCCGACGTGGAAGGTGAAGACGTTGCAGGCGCGGCCGTCGTCCTGCGCGCGGCAGTTCGCCTCGCTGATGTTGATCTTCTGTGCGCTGAAGGTCTGGCTCACGTTGGCCAGGATGCCCGGCTTGTTGGTGGTGGTGACCTTGAGCTGCACCGGCCGGTTGATCTTCGCCTTGGTGTCCCAGGAGACGTCGATGCGGCGCTCGGGATCGGTGTCGAAGGCCTTGACGCACTCGCGACGGTGGATGGTGACGCCGCGACCGCGGGTGATGAAGCCGATGATGGTGTCGCCGGGCAGCGGGTTGCAGCACTTGGCGTAGCGTACGAGCACGTCGTCCACGCCGCTGACGCGGATGCCGCCGACGTCCTTGCCGGTGACCTTGCGCACCAGCTGCTCGATGCGACCCGTCTTGAGCTCCGGCGGCGGCTCCGTGGTGCCCTCGGGCTGCTTCGAGCGCAGCGACCTGACGACGTCCTCCGTCTCGAGCTTGCCGTAGCCGATGGTGAGCAGGAGCTCGTCCCAGCTGCCGGTGCGGTGCGCCTCCCACAGCCGGCGCATCTCGTCTTCGTTCTTCTGGAGGCGCGTCAGGCTCATGCCGGCCTCGCGCATGGCGCTGTCGAGCAGCTCGCGCCCCAGGTTGATGCTCTTCTCGCGCTGCTCGCTGCGCAGGAAGGTGCGCACGCGGTTCCGCGCGCGGGTGGTGACCGTGTAGTCCAGCCAGTCCTTGCTGGGGTGCTGCTGCGGCGAGGTCATCACCTCGATCACGTCGCCGTTGCGCATCTTGTAGCGCAAGGGGACGATCGCCCCGTTGGCGCGGGCGCCGGAGCAGCGATTGCCGACCTCGGTGTGGATCGAGTACGCGAAGTCGATGGGTGTCGAATTGCGCGGGAACATGCGCACGTCGCCCTTGGGCGTGAACACGTAGATCTCGTCGGGGAAGAGATCGATCTTCACGCTCTCCAGGAACTCCGCCGGATCCTTCAGGTGGCGCTGGTACTCCGCCAGCTCCCGCAGCCAGCCGAACTTCTCGGCCGCGTTCGGGTCCACTCCCCCGGAGTTGCGCTCCTTGTACTTCCAGTGGGCGGCGACGCCGTGCTCGGCGACCCGGTTCATGTCGTGGGTGCGGATCTGGATCTCGATGCGCTGCCGTCCGGGGCCGATGACCGCGGTGTGCAGCGACTGGTACATGTTGGGCTTGGGCAGCGCGATGTAGTCCTTGAAGCGCCCCGGCACCGGCGTCCACTTGGAGTGCATCACACCGAGCACGGCGTAGCAGTCGGCGATGGACTCGACGCAGACGCGGAACGCCAGGATGTCGTACACCTGCTCGAAGTCGCTCTGCATCGACTTCATCTTGCGGTGAATGGAGTAGATGTGCTTCGCGCGGCCCGTGACCTCGGCGCCGAAGCCGTGCTCCGCCAGGCGCGACGAGATGGTGCGACACACGCCCTCGATGTAGCGCTCGCGCTCCTTCTTGGTCTTGGAGAGCTTGTGCATGATGTCGCGGTAGGACTCCGGGTCCAGGAACTGGAACGAGAGATCCTCGAGCTCGCTCTTCAAGAGCTGAATACCGAGGCGGTTGGCGAGCGGCGCGTAGATCTCCAGCGTCTCGCGCGCGATGCGCTCCTGCCCCTCCGCGCTCATGTGCTGCAGGGTGCGCATGTTGTCCAGCCGGTCGCACAGCTTCACGAGCAGGACGCGGATGTCCTGCGCCATGGCCACCACCATCTTGCGGAAGCTCTCGGCTTGGCGGTCCTCCTTGCTGGTGAAGTTGATCTTGCCGAGCTTGGTGACTCCATCCACCAGGTGCGCGACCTCGTCGCCGAACTCGCGCGCGATGTCGTCACGGGTGGCGCCCGTGTCCTCGACCACGTCGTGGAGCAATCCGGCGCAGACGCTGGCCGTGTCGAGCCGGAGCTGCGTGATGATCTCCGCGACGCTGGCGGGGTGGATGAAATACGGGTCGCCACTCTTCCGCATCTGCTCGCGGTGAGCCCACTCGGAATAGTGGTAGGCTTTCCGAATCAGATCGGTGTCCGCTGCAGGCTGGTAGCCCTGCACTCTTTGGACGAGCTGTTGAACGTCGAGCACGGAAGATGACCGAGCGAAAGACTCGGGCGCATGGAAAGTATCACCACGGCATGTCCCTCGCAAAACCCGCGTTGGGCCCGCATGGACGCCCGAACAACGGCGAACGGCTCACACCGCTCGGGGTGTACGTCCACTTTCCGTGGTGCCTGAAGAAGTGTCCGTACTGTGATTTCTTGAGCATTCCCCACGAACGGCAAGGCCTGCCCCATGCGGCCTACGCGAACGCCGTGATTTCCGAGCTGGAACGTCGACGGGAGGCCCTGACCGAGGGTTGCCTCGAGAGCGTGTTCTTCGGCGGCGGGACGCCGAGCCTGTGGGAGCCGCGGGAGCTCGGGCGGGTGCTGGCCAGTATCCGCGCGAGCTTTGCGCACCAGGGGGACGTCGAGGTCACCGTCGAGTGCAACCCCTCGAGCTTCGACGCCGAGCGGGCGCGCGCCCTGCTCGACCTGGGTGTGAACCGGGTGAGCATCGGCGTTCAGAGCCTGAACGAGGAACGCCTGGCGTTCCTGGGTCGCCTGCACGACGCCGCCGGTGGCCTCCGCGCGGTGCGCGACGCACTCGCGGCCGGCGTGCCCCGGGTGTCCGCAGATCTGATCTACGGCGTACACGGACAGACTCCGGAGGAGGCCGCGGCGGAGGTGCGGCGAGTCGCAGAGCTCGGCGTCGAGCACCTCTCCGCGTACGCGCTGACCATCGAGCCGGGCACCGAGTTCGGACAGCGCGCGCGGCACAAGAGCTTGCCGCTCCTGCCCGACGAGGTCATCGCCGAGTCCTTCGTCGCGGTGGACGAGGCGCTCGCGACGCTCGGCTTCGAGCACTACGAGATCAGCAACTTCGCCAGGCCTGGCGCTCGCTCCCGCCACAACCTGGGCTATTGGCTCGGGGGCGAGTACCTGGGCCTCGGAACGGGAGCCTGGGGCA
Organism: Polyangiaceae bacterium; assembly: GCA_015075635.1. Lineage (NCBI taxonomy): Bacteria > Pseudomonadati > Myxococcota > Polyangiales > Polyangiaceae > Polyangiaceae bacterium. The sequence goes on along the minus strand of JABTUA010000001.1, from coordinate 1,342,770 downwards.
CGCTCGGCCGCGTGCGCTACCGCAACACGCCCGCGGTGGAGCGCTACCTCGGGGCGGACTGGAGGCGGGTGGATCTGTCGCGGGAGAGCGCCCTGGTCCCCGAGCACGAGCCCATCGACGCCGAGACGGCGCTTCGCGAGCGCATCCTGCTCGGGCTCCGCCTGGCCGAGGGCCTGGATCTGGGAGCCGCTGCGCAGGAGCTGGGCGTGGCGGCGTGGACGGACCAGCGCCGCAGGGCGGCGCAGAAGCTGCTGGAGCGGGGTCGGCTCGCGCTGGAAGGTGACGTGCTCAGGATCCCGAAGAGCGCGTGGCTCTTCGCGGACGGGACGATCGCTTCGTTGATTTGACCGGTGCAGATTCACGCGCCACGAACGCCACGAACGCCACGAAGAAGAAGAAGAAGAAGAAGAAGCAATCTTTGTCTCAGAGGCAGAGGCGCAGGCCTCAGCCGACGAGCGCTTGCCGCACCTGCAGGAGCGCTTCCGGCAGGGCGCCCAGCACGAGCTGTGCGTCGAGCCGGAGCACGCGGTAGCCGAGGCGCCGGAGCGCCCGTTCCCGCCGCGCGTCGGCGGCGACTCGCCTGCAGTGGTAGCCCCCGTCCACCTCGATGACGAGCCTCGCCGAGGGCACGACGAAGTCCGCGATGTAGTTCCCGAGCACCACCTGACGGCGGACCTCGACGCCGAGCTTCTTGGCCCGCAGCGCCTGCCAGAGGGCGGCCTCCGACCGGGTGGGCGCCGCACGCATCTCGGCGGCACGCTGCGAGAGGACTTGCTGGCGACGAAGCTGAGTGATGGGGCGAGCGGACATGGGTTCCTCCGAGGCCCGGCGTGGTGGGCGGGCTTCGCGACCCAGGGCGCACGATCTGTGACACGCCGCCTGTGGCGCTCTCAGCTTCGTATTCGTCGACACATTCGGCCCGTTGCTTCGAGTGATCGAGCGGCGTGGCGCAGAGCGTGCGCCGGTTGAGCGGAGCCCGACCACCGCGCCGGGCCGAGGACACCAGGCCGCTCGCAGCAGCGTGCGACGACGTGCCAGCTACGGAACACCGCACGTAGCGACGAGCGAAGACGCACCGAGCTCGGGACGACCCGTCTTCCCCATTCGCGCGAAGCGCGAATTTGGGGAAGACCGACGCCGCGCAGCGGCGGCGAGTTGGGGCAGGAAACCGATGAGTTGGTCGTGCCCACGGCTTGGAGATCGCCCAACCTCGTGACCGAGCCGGACCCGGATCTGGACCGACTCGCTACGGTCGTGCTCGATGCGGCCTTCGCAGTGCATCGCTCCATGGGTCCGGGCTTCGTCGAGTCGGTCTACGAGGAGTCCTTGGCCATCGAGCTCCGCCGCCTCGCTATTCCGTTCCAGCGTCAAGTCTCGATCCCGCTGAGCTACCGCGGTCTCGCCGTCGGCGAGTGCCGCCTCGATCTGCTGGTCGGCGAGCGATTGGTGGTGGAGGTCAAGGCTGTGGAGGCGCTCGCGCCGGTTCACTTCGCGCAGGTCATCTCCTACCTGCGTGCGTCGCGCTGCCGGCTGGGACTGCTGGTCAACTTCAACGTGCATCGGCTGCAACGCGGCGTCCGCCGAGTGCTGCTCGCCGCACCCACCCCTCGTCCGTGAACGATTCCCGAAATTTGAAGTCGTTGCGTCGTTGCGTCGTTGCGTCGTTGCGCAAGCTCAGTCCGACGCGCTCTCCGGTCTGACACCCAAATCTCTTCTGCTTCGTGGCGTTCGTGGCGTTCGTGGCGCCGTGGCGCAACTCTCTTCTCCGCTCACGCCGCCCGACGCGCCGACGCCCACCAGGTCTCCAGATCCCCGAGCGCGCGCGCCGCCAGGGCCTCGTAGCGGGCGCGCTTCTTCAGGCGCGTGCCTTCCAGCGGCGGCAGGTGCGCGAAGGTGATGTTCGACGGCTGGTAGTCGGTTGTCGGTCGCGACAGGTGCGTCAGCAGGCCACCGTGCGCCGTGGTGGCCGGCGGCGGCAGCGGCGTGCGCCCTGCCAGGCGCTCGGCGACGAAATGGGCAGCCAGCCAGCCGCCCGCGGCGCTCTCCACGTAGCCCTCGGTGCCGGTGATCTGCCCCGCGAAGTACAGGCCCGGCTCACCCTGGAGCTCAAGCGTGGGGCCCAGGCACTTGGGCGCGTGGATGAAGGTGTTCCGGTGCACCGAGCCCAGACGCAGGAACTCCGCCTGCTCGAGCCCGGGGATGGTGCGGAGCACGCGCTGCTGCTCCGGCCAGGTCATGCGCGTCTGGAAACCCACGAGGTTGTAGGCCGTGCCCGCCTCGTCTTCTTTGCGCAGCTGCACCACCGCGAAAGGCCAGCGCCCGGTGCGCGGGTCGTCGAGACCGACGGACTTCATCGGTCCGTAGCGCAGCGTCATCTCGCCGCGGGCCGCCATCACCTCGATGGGCAGGCAGCCTTCGAAGTAGCGCACCTCCTCGAAGCTCTTGGGCTCGACCTTCTGGGCCTCGCGCACCGCCTGCACGAAGGCTAGGTACTGCTCCTTGTCGAGCGGGCAGTTCACGTAGGCCTGCTGGTCTTCGGCGGTTTCGCCCTTGCCGTAGCGCGACGCGACGAACACCTTGTCCCAGTCGATGCTGTCGGCGTCCACGATGGGCGCGATGGCGTCGTAGTAGGCCAGGTGCTCGCTGCCCACGCGAGCGGCGATGTCTGCCGCCAGCGCGGCTCCGGTGAGGGGACCCGTGGCGATGATGCACGGGCGCTCGCTCGGGATGCGTTCGACCACGCCGGGCACCAGCTCGACGAGCGGGCTCTCGCGGAGGCGCCGGGTCATCTCCGCCGCGAAGCGCTCGCGGTCGACGGCCAGCGCGCCGCCGGCGGGCACGCGCGTCTTCTCCGCCGCTTGCATCACGAACGAGCCCAGGCGCCGCATCTCCTCCTTGAGCAGCCCGACCGCGTTCACGAGCGCGGCGCCGCGGAACGAGTTCGAGCAGACCAGCTCCGCGAGCGCGTCGCTCGACTGGGCCTCGGTGCGCTGCACGGGCTTCTGCTCGAGCAAGCGCACGCGGATGCCGCGCGCCCCGAGCTGGAGCGCCGCCTCGGAGCCTGCGAGACCCGCGCCGACGACCGTGACCGTGGCGGTCACGGCGCCGCGGACTCGACGGGCTGCCTGGCCCCACGCGCCGAGAGCGTGGTGCCGGACTCCGGCGCGCCCTCCGCGTCGGGCTGGGCCGCGCCCTCCTCGGGCACGACGACCTCGCGGGAGTAGCCGCAGTCCTTGCCGCGCGGGCATACGATCTTCTTCTTCTTGCCGCCGGTCTCGGTCAAGAACGGGTGCTTGCAGAGCGGACAGGGCTCGTTGATGGGCCGCTGCCAGAGCTTGAAGTCGCAGTCCGGGTACTTGGTGCAGCCGTAGAAGGTCTTGCCGCCGCGCTTCTTGCTGCGCACCTCGACGATGTCCCCGCCGCACTTCGGGCAAGGCACGCCGAGCGGTACCGGCTTGGCGTTCTTGCAGGCGGGGTAGCCGCTGCACGCCAAGAACTCCCCGAAGCGCCCGGTCTTGATCACCATCGGCTTGCCGCACTTGTCGCAGATCACGTCGGTGACCTTCGGCTCGGCCGCCGGGGCGCCGTCCTTGCCCAGGTCGCGGGTGAACTTGCACTTCGGATAGGCCTCGCAGCCCATGAACCAGCCGTTCTTGCTCCAGCGCTTGAGCAGGAACGAGCCACACTCCGGGCACTTCTCCTCGGTCTTCTCCGGCTCCGGCGTCCAGCGCTTCTGCTTCTTGGCGACGTCGAGCACCTCGCGGAAACGCTTGTAGAAGCGCCCGAGCAGCTTCACGCGCTCGAGCCGCCCGGCCTCGACCTCGTCGAGCTCTTCCTCGAGCTTGGCGGTGAAGTCCGGGTCCATGAAGTCCAGCTGGGTGCCGAGCAGGCCGGAGACCACGATTTTGCCGAGCTCCGTCGGCTTCATCTGCCCGCCGGGCAGCTTCTCGACGTAGTCGCGGGCCTGCACCTTGCTGATGATCTCCGCGTAGGTGCTGGGCCGGCCGATGCCGCGCTTCTCCAGCTCGCGGACCAGCGAGCCCTCGTTGTAACGCGGCGGGGGCTGCGTGAACTTCTGCTCGGTGAGCACGCCGGGCGGGGTGACCAGCGAGAGCTCCTCGTTCTCGTGGAGCTCCGGCAGGGTGCCGTCGTCGCTGTCGAAGCCCAGGGTCTTGACCGTCTCGCCGGAGGGCGGCGGCGGCACGCTGTCACGCGCCTCGCCGTCGCTCACCTCATCCTCGCCGGCCAGCTTCTCGCCCTCGCCGAAGGTGCCCTTGCCGTACTCGGCGAGCCAGCCCGCGAACTTGAGCACCTTGCCGTTGGCGCGCAGCGTGAGCGAGGCGTGCGCGGCACCCTTCCGGGTCGGCGTCGCCTCGATGTCCACCGCGGTCTGGTCGTAGACCGCCGGCGCCATCTGCGAGGCCACGAAGCGATCCCAGATCAGCTTGTAGAGCTTGTACTCCTCGGCGGTGAGGTGCTTCATCACCACGTCCGGAGAGAGCTCGAGGGAGGTCGGGCGGATGGCCTCGTGGGCCTCCTGCGCGTTCTTCTTGGCGCGGAAGACGTTGGGCTTCGCGGGCAGGAAGTCGGCGCCGTACTTCTGGCCGATGTGCTCGCGCACTGCGTCGATGGCGTCCTGGCTGACGCGCATGCTGTCGGTACGCATGTAGGTGATGAGCCCGACCGGGCCGCCGTCCTTCTTGAGATCGACGCCTTCGTAGAGCTTCTGGGCCACGCTCATGGTGCGCTTCGCGGTGAAGCGCAGGTAGCCCGTGGCGTCCTGTTGCAGCTTGCTGGTGGTGTAAGGGGCGGGCGCGTTACGCTTCTGCTCCTTCTTGACGACGGTCGCGATGCGAAACTTCGCGCTCTCCAGATCGGCGCGGATCCCGCTCGCTTGCTCAGCGTTCTTCACCTCGGCCTTCTCGCCGCCGAGGCGGGTCAGGCGCGCCACCAGCGGCGCCGAGGTCTTGCTCTTCAGGGCAGCACCGACGTTCCAGTACTCCTCGGAGACGAAGGCCTCGATCTCGCGCTCGCGCTCGTCGATCAGGCGCAGGGCCACGGACTGCACGCGGCCCGCCGAGAGCCCGAAGGCGAGCTTGTTCCAGACCAGGGCCGACACGTCGTAGCCGACGATGCGATCGAGCACGCGCCGGCAGCGCTGGGCGTCGTACAGGTGCTCGTCCAAAGCGCGGGGCGACGCCAGCCCCTTCTCGACCCCCTTCTTGGTGATCTCGTGGAACTCGACGCGCACCACCTCGAGCTTCGGCCGCTTCAGCTCCTCGAAGATGTGCCAGGCGATGGCCTCGCCCTCGCGATCGGGGTCGGTGGCGAGCAGCAGGCGCTCGGCCTTCTTGGAGTGCGTCTTGAGCTCGGTGAGGACCTTGGCTTTGGCCTCGATGACCTCGTAGGTCTCACGGAAGCCGTTCTCGACGTCGATGCCCATGCGCTTGGGCAGATCCTTCACGTGGCCCTTGCTGGCCAGGACCTCGTACCCGGGACCCAGGTACTTCTTGATGGTCTTGGCCTTGGCCGGTGACTCGACGACGACGAGGGTCTTCTCCATTGGGCTGCCCGAATCCCCCTTGATGCGATCCCGGAGGACGACGTGCAAGGCCGTTCCCCGACGATACCGCATCAATAGTCAATGCTTTCGCCGATTTACGGACCCGCCCGGGTTCGAGGGGGCCGCTACTAACACGCCTTCCAGCTTCAGAGTCAAGAGCGCGTATTGAATGCGCGGGATGCTCAGGCCCGTTCGCTGAGCGATTTCGTCGGGATGCGTGGCCCCCGCAGCGTGAGCCGCCAGCACCGCTCGGAGCTCGGGGTCCGGGTGGGTGGGGACGGGCCGCGCCGGTGGCGGAGGCGGAGGCTCGGACCCTTCTTCGCGGGCGGGCGCGGGCACGGGCGCGGGCGCCGGGGCGGGCGCGCCTACGCGCGCGAGGGGGTGGAGGTTCTGTTCGCGGAGCCGGTCGAGCACGTCTTCGGGGCCGTTGCAGAGCCGAGCGCCCAGCGCGAGCTCGAGCGCCCAGCCGGAGCCGCGGCGGTTCCACGGAGCATGGGGCACCACGAAGAGGGTCCGGCCCATCCGGCGCGCCTGCTTGGCGGCGTTGCGGGCGCCGCTGCGCCAGGGCGCTTCGACCACCACCACGGCGTGGGACAGCGCCACCAAGAGCGCGTTGCGCGCGAAGAACGCGTCCGGCCGGGCTGGCACATCCGGGGCGTGCTGCGAGAGGAACGCGCCGCCGGCGCGGACCACCTGCTCGAACAGCTCCGCGTTCTCCTCGGGGAATGGCCGCTCGAAGCCCGACGGCGCCACCACCACCGTCACGCCCCCGACGTCGAGCGCGCCCAAGTGAGCTGCGGTGTCGATGCCCTCGGCACCTCCGGAGAGCACGGCGACGCCCGCCCGAGCCAGCGCACCAGCGAGGTGGCGCGCGTAGGCCACGCCTTCCTTGGTGGGAGAGCGCGTCCCGACGACCGCCACGCAGGGCACGCGGGGCAGCTCGCCGCACAGGTAGAGGCGCTCGGGAGGCCTGGGCAGCTCACGTGCGCGCGACGGCAGCTTCGCGCCACTCAACACTTCGACGGGGAGCTCGGGCACTCGCCCCCATCGGTCGCTCAGCGCCGGAGTTGCGCGATCACTTCTTGAAGGCCTGGGCGCCGACCAGCCCTTGGCCCTTGAGCACGTGCATGTCGATCTTCACGGCCAGCGGCGTCGGGTAGGGATTCTTCACGCACTGCTCGTTCGGGCCCACCGTCGGATCCACGCTGTCGGCGTCGCTCTGGGCCAGTACCTGCGGCGGCATGGGCGGCGCGGTGAGGATGTTGATCTGGTAGTTGAAGACGCCCGGGTTACCGAAGCCGATGAAGGTGTAGCAACTGCCCGGCTGGAGCGTGAAGTCCGCCTGGGCGTGCCCGCCCTGCTGGAGCTTCGCGCTCATCAGCTGGCCGTCGGCCTTCTTGCCCTTGGCGTCGGTTCCCGCCTTCATCTTGATGCCCGCCTCGAGCTGACCCGTCTCACCGCCGGTGAGCAGGCCGAGGGTCGCCGCGCCTCCGGAGAGCGCCCCGGCGATGATGGCCTGCAGCGCGTTGGGGTCGCTGCCGACGGTTCCGAGCGCAGGAACCTGCCCGGGTTGCGGGTTGCAGGGTTGCCCGGGCTGGCAGGCCCCTGGCGCTCCGGTGCCGCCGTCCGGCCCGACCGGCGCCGGCCCGGGGCCGGGGCCGGGGCCATACTGACCGCCGGACTGGCCTTGCTGGAACTGAGCGTCCTGGCCTTGGTCCTTCTTCTTGCACTGCGTGAGCGCAAGTGCACCCAGCAGGGCGACGCTGATGGCCGTTCGTGAGGTCATGGAATGCATGCTCGAAGCTCCCTCTGGCAGCTGAAATCGGCGAGCTGGAGTCTATACCCACATCGCCCCACAGGACCAGGACCTGTGGTAACAGGGTCGGGGTGAAGGTCGTCGTCGCCACCCACGGGCACTGCTTCGACGGGCTCGCCAGCGCCGTGCTCTTCACGCGCTTGCTGGGCGCGCTCGACGAGAAGAAGCGCAAGTGCGTGTACCGGGCGTGCGGCTACGGCAACGGGCAGACCCGCGCGGACGCCGAGATCCTGAGCGGCGACGAGAACGCCATCCTCGACTACCGCTACTCGGCGACGGGGAAGGTGACCTGGTTCTTCGATCACCATCGGACGGCATTTCAGACGAGCGAGGAACAGCGGGTATTCGAAGCGCACAAGGGCAACGGCCGTTACTTCTACGATCCGGACTACAGCTCCTGCACCAAGCTCATCGCCGACGTCGCCTGGCGACACTTCGCCATCAACGACCCGGGGCTCAAGGAGCTGGTCCACTGGGCCGACATCGTGGACGCCGCGCGCTTCGACTCGCCGGAGCAGGCCATCAGCCGCACCGAGCCCATCTTGCGCATGGTCAGCGTGGTCGAGCACTACGGTGACGACAAATTCCTCGAGCGCATGGTGCCGGAGCTCTTGAAGAAGCCGCTGGCCGAGGTCGCGCGCGCCAAGGCCATCGAGGACCGCTTCAAGCCCTTGGGCGACAAACACGCGCGCTTCGTCGAGCGCGTGCGCCAGGCGGGCCAGCGCATGGGTCGAGTCGTGTTCGTGGACCTGACCAGCTCCGTGCTCGACAGCGTCGGCAAGTTCGTCACCTACGCGCTCTTCCCCGACTCGGTCTACTCGGTCATCGTCGGCGTGCTGAAGAGCGGCGCCAAGGTGAGCGTCGGATACAACCCGTGGAGCGGCAAGCCGCTGGACACCGACATCAGCGCGATCTGCGCGCGCTACGGCGGCGGTGGGCACCCCGTGGTCGGCGCGATCTCGTTCCGATCGAACGAGGTGGACCGAGCGCGCGAGGTGGCGCGGTCCATCGCCGAAGAGCTGGCGTGAGCCCCCGCCGCGAACCGCCGGCGCTCCGCCACTTTCGTCGCCACGCTGGCGCACCCCCTTGGGTGCTCGGTCACCGCGGCGCCCGGCGCGAGGCGCCGGAGAACACGCTGCCGGCGTTCCAGCTGGCGGTGGAGCAGGGCGCCGCCGGCGTCGAGCTCGACGTGCGTCTCGACGGCGACGGCCGCGTGATCGTGCTCCACGACCGCACGCTCGAGCGCGTGACCTCGGGCGCGGACTCGCGGGACGTCGAGCAGCTTTCGGGGCGCGAGCTCGACGCCGTCTCCCTCGCGGGGGGCGCACGCGTTCCGGCGCTCTCGGAGGTGCTCGACTGGGCGGTGAGCGGCGGCCACCTCCTGAACGTGGAGCTGAAGCGCGACGTCAGCGAGCGCCGCGCGCTGGTGTGGCGCGTCGCGAAGCTCCTCCGGGCGCACCCGGCGGCGCGCGAGCGCGTGCTCTTGTCTTCGTTCGATCCGTTGTTCGTGCGGGCCCTCGCCTGGCTCGTGCCGGAGGTACCGAGCGCGTGGCTGGTCCACGCGAAGCAACGCGTGCTCTCCGCCGCGCCCGGGTATCGCCGCCTGGGCGCGGTCGGGGTGCACCCGGAGCTTGCGATTGCGGCCGACGCCCGCGTGCGCCGCTGGCACGCCCAGGGCGCCCTGGTGAACGTGTGGACGGTGAACGAGCCCGCCGAGGCACGACGCCTGGCGGCGGCGGGCGTGGACGCGCTGATCAGCGACGTGCCGGGCGCGATCGCGAAGGCGTTGGATTGAGATTGCGCCACGGCGCCACGAGCGCCACGACGCCACGAAAGAAGAAGAATTTGGTGTCAGACCTGGGAGCGCGTCGCCCACTGCAGCGCTCGGCTGCCCCGAGGCGCTGAACCAGCACGTCATCCAGCTCGCCTCGGGGACCCGCCCTTTCCAATGCGCGGAACGTCCATCCCGCGGACGTCCCGTGCGCCAGAGCCCGCTCCGATGCGCCGAACGTCCATCTCACGGACGTCCCGTGCGTCAGAGCCCGCTCCGATGCGCCAGACGTCCATCCCACGGACATCCCGCGCGTCAGAGCCCGCTCCGATGCGCCGAACGTCCATCCCGCGGACGTCCCGTGCGCCAGAGCCCGCTCCGATGCGCCAAGTCGCCCCGGTCCGAAGGTCCTCGTCAGCTGCACAAGACGAAGATCGTTGCGTCGTTGCGTCGTGGCGTCGTGGCGCAACTTCTTCCGCTCCCCAACCCGGACAAGTCGCCCCGGTCAGAAGGTCCTCGTCAGCTCCGCAAAACAAGAATCGTGGCGTCGTGGCGTCGTGGCGTCGTGGCGAAACTTCTTCCGGTGCTCTGCCGCCAACCCGGACAAGTCGCCCCGGTCAGGAGGTCCTCGTCAGCTCCGCAAAGCAAAAATCGTGGCGTCGTGGCGTCGTTGCGTCGTTGCGCAACTTCTTCTTCTGCCGCCCAACCCGCACACTCACGCGGAGATGCGGCCGCCGCGGGCATCACGGGTGCTCGGGGCCGGGCGGGCGCTGCGGCGCGTGTCCGCGATGGCCGCCAGGATCTCTTGCAGCACCATCACGCCGACGTGCGCCGTGATCTCCGAGACGTCGAACGGCGGGCAGATCTCCACCACGTCGAAGCCGACGATCTCGCTCCCGACCAGCGCCCGCAGGATCTGCTGTAGCTCCCACGAGGTCATGCCTCCCGGCCAGGGGATGCCCACGCCGGGAGCCTGCGAAGGGTCGAGCGCGGCGATGTCCACGCTGACGTAGACGGGACCTTGCCGCACGATCTTGCGCAGCGTGCTGACGGCCGAGTGGAGATCCCACTTCACCTCGTCCACGTTGACGATCTCGAAACCATGGCTCATCGCGAACGCGAGGTCGCCGGAGCTCGAATACGGCCCGCGCAGGCCGATCTGCACGGTCCAGTCCGGGCGTATCAGGCCTTCGCTCACCGCGTGTCGAACCACGCTGCCGTGGTGGATGTCGCGGCCCCAGGCCGGGCCCGCGGTGTTGCTGTGCGCGTCGATGTGCACCAGACCCACGGCCTTGAGCTTGGCGCGGTGAATGCCGCGGAGCACGCCCAGCGTAGCGGTCTGATCGCCGCCGACGTAGCCGCCGATCACCCCGGAGCGGGCGATGGCCTCGGCCCGCGCGGTGATCGCGTCGAGGGCCGCGTCGATGTCGTGAGGGGAAGCCGCGACGTCACCGCCGTCGGCCACCCGGAGCTCGTCGAACACGTCGATGCCCAGCGCCGCGGAGAACCCCCGGGCGAGCGCCGAGGCGTCGCGAACCGCCCGGGGCGCGAGGCGCGCGCCCGGCCGGTAGCTCGAGCCGGCGTCGAAGGGAACGCCGCACAGCAGCACGTCCACGTCCGGGACGCTGCCCGCCTCCTGCACCACGGGCAGACGCAGGAACGTCGGCACGCCGGCGAAACGCGGCAGGCGTTCGGTCGGGGTCGGACGCGAGCCGGCGCGCTTCTCGGCGGATTCGGCCTGGCGGGCCGCGCGCTTGGCGGCGGCCTTCTCGCGCTCCGCCTTGGTCTTCTGGGCTCGGCCGCGCTGCTCGGCACGCTGCTTGGCCAGCGCCAGGCGCTCGGCGCGCGCCGCGTCGACCAGGGCCGCCCGGGCCTTGCGCTTCTTGGCCATCTCGGAGCCGAACTATACGGAAAAACCGCCCGGACGGATCGTCAATCCGCGCAGGCCGAGTGTCGCACCCGCACGCCGCGCGGCGGAACCTGGCGGAACACTCCCTCGGGGATCGGAGGATTGTGCATCACTTCCTTGTTCCGGAGCACGAGCTCCTGGTCCGTGTCCGGAGTCACCAGCCGCAGCCGCTTCGGCACCTCCGCGCCGCACGCCGGCCCGCTCGGCTGAATCGTCGGCTCCAGGCCCTCCGGGTCCTTGCGCGGGGGCGCGGTCTTCACCGCTTCGTGATCGGCCAGGTACGCGCGGTAGAGGTCCATGCCGTGCTGGGCCACGTGCACCTCGAGCACGCGCACCCGCTGCTTCTGCCAGGGCTCCGCCCAGTCGCCCGGGTGGGGCTCGAGGTGGATCTCCTGTGTGGCCGAGTGCTTGCTGGTGATCTTGAGCACGTATTCGCCGCCCTCCCAGCCGAGCGACGCGGCGGCCGGCTCGTGCACCAGCACCGGCGCCTCCCCGCGCAGGAGCTGCGACAGCGCGAAGGGCGGCACCGGCACCTGGGTGAAGCGGGCGACGTTGCAGGTGTTCGCCGGACCGCGCAGGAAGGTCTTCTCCTTCAGGTCGTAGAGCGCGAAGTCTCGACCGTCGGCGGTGAGCGTGGAGAGGGTGACGCCGAACGGGCTGAACACGTCGAAGCGCAGCTCCTCCGGCAGCATCGTCATGTACATCACGTTGCCGCGCACGCGCCCGCGCTCGCCGAAGTAGTCGAGCTTGGCCTCGCCCTGCACGCCGCGGCTGCAGGCGTAGGTCGCGTGCATGCGCTCGAGAGCCTCGTGCGCGTTGGGGAACTGTGACGGCGGCGGCGAGCGCGAGCAGCCGAGCAGCGCGCCCGCGAGAGCGAGCGCCGCCAGGTCACGCGCTGTCGGCGCCGGGCTCATGAGCCGCGAAGCGCCTCGAAGAGCTCCACGTCCGGGACCGGGAGGGTCAGACGCGTCTGGAGCACCGCGACGCCTTGTTCCTCGCACAGGCGTGCGAGCCCGATGCCGTCGACCAAGGTGACCGGCGCGGCCCCGGTGGCGGCGGCCTCTTCCCGAGCGCCGCTCAGCACCTGGCCCGTGGTCACGAGCCAGCCGGCGGCAGCCGGCCCGTAGTGGTGCAGCGCACCGCGCAGCTCGGTCACGCGCTCGCGGCCGATCTCGCGGCCGTCGCGGCGCACGACGACCGCGGTCGGCACGTTGCCACCCGGTCCGCGGGCGACCGCCGACAGGTGCAGCTCCGAGCCCGGCGAGCCGGGGCGGCGCACGACCTGGACGTCGGTCATGCCGATGCGTTCGAGCAACAGGCAGGCGATCTCGCCCATGGCCCGGTGCGGGAGGTCCTGGATGCGTCGGAGCAGCGTACGCCTCACGGCCTCGCGGTAGCGCTCGGCCAGAGCCGCGATCTCCCGCTCCATCCGCAGCGCTTCGGGGTCCAGCGCCCAGTCCGTGAGCGCGAGGCGACCGCCGCTGATGCGGAAGCGCACGCGCTGGCCGGCTGCCTCGCGGCGCAGGTTGTCCGCGCGCGCTGCGGCCAGGATCTGGCCTTGGGCCTGCTGGAAGTCCCCGGTCAGCCGCCCGCGCCGCTGAGCGGCGTCCGCGAGCTTCTGCGCGCCGACGGGCCCGCCGCCCCGGTCGAAGGTCGAGAGCAGCGACGCCACCGCGTCGGCCAGGGGGCGCGCGGCGAGCTCGTCGAGCGGAGCGCCGCCCTCGTCGCGGCGGTCGCGGTCGCGATCACGGTCACGGTCACGGTCACCACGGTCACCACGGTCACCACGCCCACGATCCCGATCCCGGCCGCGGTCGCGGTCACGGTCACGGTCACGGTCACGGTCACCACCGCGGTCGCGCGGCTCCTCGGACGGCTCACCTTCGCGGATGGCATCGATGGGCACGTCGGCTGGCGCATCGGAGACGGTGTAGGTCGGCAGATCGTCCCCGCCTGTGCGCACCTCGTCGCGCTCGTTGCCACGCCCACGACGCCGGCGGCGACGGCGACGACGCCCGCCGGCATCCTTCTCGCCTTCCTCCCCCTCGCCTTCTTCTTCGCCCTCCTCTTCTTCCTCCGGGCGACCGAAGATCGGCAGGTCGTCGTCGGCCTCCGGTTCGAAGAGATCGCTGGCCGCGGCAGCGCGCTCGCGACGCGCGACCTCCTCGGCGTCGGTCTTCGCGACGGTCGCCTCTTCGCCCTCCTCGTCGTCGAGCACGTTGCCCGGCGCCGAGTGCAGGAGCTCGTCCTCTTCCTCCTCGTCGCTCTTGCCGCCGTGCTCGAGCTGGGAGAGATCCAGCTTCGCGTTCTTGGCGATCTCGAGGGCCGGCGTGCGATCCGCCAGGCCCTTGTCGATGGTCGACTGGTCCCATTCGCGGAGCGCGAAGACGCCAGGCTTGATACGGACGAGGGGGTTCTCCTTGTCCCCCTTCTTCACGAGCGCTGCGAGCCGGGCCCCCATCGTCACCTCGGGGCTCTTTCCGACATGGCTCAGCAGGTTCTTCTCGATCGCGACGTCCGTTATCTCCTTATAGTGCAGGGGCTTGCCCACGAGGCGCAGTACCTGCGCCGCAGCTTCCGTAAAGGTCATTCTGAGTCTCTTGGTTCGTGGAGAACATTGGGTTCTCTCGGGTGGCACGCCTGGGAAGCGATCATCGCTCCCACCTCCGGCAATGCGCACACGCGGCCTGGCGCATAGCACGGCGGCTCTGGGCCGGGAAACCGGAATTCACGCCCAGAGCGCATCCGCCGCGGTTCGATAAGCCTGGAGCGTTGCCTCGTCGAACAGCACGAAGCGGACCAGCTTCGGCACGCCGCCACTGCCGAGGCCGCGCCGGACCGCCTCCAGAGCCACGGGCGCCGCCAGCTCCACGGGGTAGCCGTAGACCCCGGTGCTGATCGACGGAAAGGCGATCGACTCGATGCCGTTCTTTCGGCACAGCTCGAGCGCCTTGGCGTAGCAGCGCGCGAGCAGCTTCGGCGCGCGCTCGCCTTCGCGATCGTAGATGGGGCCGACGCAGTGGATCACCCATCGAGCGGGGAGCGAGAACCCCGGAGTGATGACCGCACCGCCGGTCTCGAGCACGCCGCCCGGCAGGTCGCGCTTGAGCTCGCGCAGCGCGAGGGCGAGCTCGGGGCCCGCGGCACGGTGGATGGCGCCGTCCACGCCGCCGCCGCCCATGAGCAGCGAGTTGGCGGCGTTGGCGATGGCCGTGGTGTCGGACTCGGTGATGTTCCCGCGGCGAAGCTCCAGGCTCGCCTCCCCCAGCGAGTAGCGGTGCATGGCGGAAACTAAAGAGGATTTGTGCCCGCCGTAAAGCCCGCCTCGGCGGCAGCCCGTTTTGTGCCGTATGCTTCCGTGGGTGGACCCGGAGCGCCTTCTCGAGGAGCTCGTCAAGGTGGCCCGCGCGCTGGGGGTCACCGTGCGCATCGAGCCGCTGCGCGTGGCAGTGCACCACGCTTCGGGGGGCATGATCCGCTTGAACGGCCAGTCGCTGGTGTTGCTCGACGCCAAGAGCCCGCTCTTCGACCGGGTGCTCACCCTGGCGGACGCCATCGCTCCTCTGGCGGTCCACGGTCTGCCCGCGGAGCTGACCTCCGAGGCCCGCGAGCTCCTCGAGGCCGCGCGCGCCAAGCGCGAGGGACGCGCCGCCGCCGGCGAGAGCCGCGCGCGGCAGGTGCGCGTCCTGGCGCGACCCAAGCCGCTACGCCGTGCGCGACCGCGGTGAGCTAGTCCGTGATAAGAGCCCCGAACGTGGAGCTCGAACCCTCGGTCCCTCTCGCGCCGAAGACGACCCTCGGGGTCGGTGGCGCCGCCGCAGCGCTCGCCGTGGCCCGGAGCGAAGCGGACGTCGCCGAAGCAGTGGCGCGCGCCCGAGCGCAGAAGCTCCCCCTCCAAGTGCTCGGAGGCGGCAGCAACCTCGTGGTGTCCGACGCGGGGGTCGAGGGTCTCACGCTCGCCATCTCGCTCCGGGGCGTGGAGTGGCGCGCGGACGGCCGAGTGACCGCCGCCGCCGGTGAGCCCTGGGACGCGCTCGTGGCGGCCAGCGTCGAGCGCGGGCTCGCGGGGCTCGAGTGCTTGAGCGGCATCCCCGGCCTGGTCGGTGCGACGCCGATCCAGAACGTGGGCGCCTATGGCCAGGAGGTGAGCGAGCGCATCGCGCGGGTGCGCGCCTTCGACCGAGAGAGCGGCGCCGTGGTCGAGCTCGGGAACGGCGAATGCCGCTTCGCCTACCGCGACAGCTACTTCAAGAGCCACGCGCCGGGGCGCTTCGTGGTGCTCGCGGTGGAGTTTCGCCTGACCCCCGGCGGCGCGCCGGCGGTGCGCTACCCGGAGCTCGAGCGCGAGCTCGCCGCACGCGGGCTCCGCGAGCCGAGCCTGGCCGACGTCCGGCGGGTAGTGCTCGCGCTGCGCGGGCGAAAGTCCATGCTCTTCGACCCGAGCGACGAGAACGGCCGGAGCTGCGGCTCGTTCTTCGTGAACCCCATCGTCGATGCGGCGCTGGCGGATGAGGTCGGCGCACGGGCAGCCGATCCGAGCATGCCCCGCTTTGCGCAGGCCGACGGACGCGTGAAGCTCTCCGCCGCTTGGCTCATCGAGCGCGCGGGCCTCGAGAAGGGCACCCGCGACGGCAACGTCGGCCTCTCGACCAAGCACACACTCTGCATCGTCGCTCACCCGGGGGCGCGCGCCGACGAGATCGTGCGCTTCGCCGCGCGCGTGCAGAGGACCGTGCTGGAACGCTTCGGCGTTCGCCTCGAGCCCGAGCCCGTGTTCTGGGGTTTCGCTCAGCCGCCGATGCCCTGATACACGGCCTCGATGGCCTGCTCGAGCTTTGCGGGGTCGGTGCCGCCGGCCTGGGCCATGTCCGGGCGACCGCCGCCGGAGCCGCCGACGATGGCCGCGATGGGACGGATCAGCTCGCCGGCCTTGAACCGATCGGTGAGCTGTTTGGCGACCGTGAGCACCAGCTGTGCCTTGCCGTCCACCTCCGAGCCGACCAGGACGATGCTGTCGCCGAGCTTGTCGCGCAGCTGCTCGGCG
The DNA here is from genome assembly GCA_015075635.1 of Polyangiaceae bacterium. Taxonomy (NCBI): domain Bacteria; kingdom Pseudomonadati; phylum Myxococcota; order Polyangiales; family Polyangiaceae; species Polyangiaceae bacterium. The sequence continues at coordinate 1,326,667 of JABTUA010000001.1, read as the reverse complement.
AGCTCGCGCAGCGCGCCTCGATCGGTGACCTCGGTCCTGACACCCAGCACCTTCACCCCGCCCAGGTCCCGGGCCTTGCCGAGGAGCGCGTCCATGCCGCCGCCTCCGCCGCCGGTCAGGAGCTTCTTCTGGAGCTCCTCCACCTTCTTCTCCAGGCTCCGGCTCTCGGCCACGAGCTTCTCGATCTTGTCCACGAGCTGCGCCGGGCTCGCCTTGGCCGCCTGCGCAGCGCGACCGAGCTCGCTCTCCAGCGTGCGCAGGTGGGCGAGGGAGCCCTCTCCCGTCGTCGCCACGATGCGCCGGACGCCGGCGGCGATGCCTTGCTCGAGCTGGATCTTGAACAGCCCGATGTCACCGGTGGCCCGGGCGTGGGTGCCGCCGCACAGCTCGACGCTCTCCGCCATGCTGAGCAAGCGCACCGTGTCGCCGTATTTCTCCTCGAAGATCATCATGGCGCCGCGCTTCTTCGCCTCGTCCATGCTCAAGACCTCGGTGCGCACCGGCGCGTTGGCCAGCGTGCGCTGGTTCACCAGATCTTCGATCTTGGTGAGCTCCTCCGGGCTCAGGGCCTTACCGTGCGTGAAGTCGAAGCGCAGCCGCTCGGGGCCGACCAGCGAGCCCTTCTGCTGGGCGTGGCTGCCCACCACCTGGCGCAGCGCCCAGTGCAGGAGGTGCGTCGCGGAGTGGTTCTTCCGGATGGCGTCGCGGCGCGCCACGTCGATGCGGAGCTCCGCCTCGTCGCCGACGCGGAATCCACCCTCTTCCACGGTGGCTCGGTGGACGACCAGGCCCGGCACCGGCTTCTGCGTGTCGGTCACCCGCAAGCGTGCGGCGCCGATCACGATGCTGCCGTGATCGCCCACCTGGCCGCCGGCTTCGCCGTAGAACGGCGTGCGCTCCGTCACCAGCTCGACGGCGTCGCCGGCCTCGGCCGACTCCGCCAAGGTACCCGCCTTGACGATGGCGACGACTCGGCTCTTGTCCACGTCCCGTTCGTAGCCGCTGAAGGCGACGGCGCCGCTCGGCAGCTTGCCGAGCGCGTCGCGGTACACGCTCTCCACCGCCTGCTCCATGCCGCGGAACTCACTGCGCTTGCGCGCCTCCTCCAGCGCCGCGTCGTACCCCGCGACGTCCACCGCGTAGCCCCGCTCGGCGCAGATCACCTGGGTGAGGTCCAGGGGGAAGCCGTAGGTGTCGTAGAGCTGGAAGGCGTCCGCGCCGGAGAGCTCCTTCGAGTCGGCGCGCTTCATCGCGTCGAATGCGAGCTCGAGCAGCGACAGACCGCGTTCGATGGTCTGGCGGAAGCGCACCTCCTCGGCCTCGGCCACGGAGCGGATCATCTCCCGACGCTCGCGGAGCTCCGGGTATTGCTCGCCCATGTGGGTGACGACCAGATCGGCGACGTCGTGCAGGAACGGCTCCGCGATGCCGAGCCGGTGCCCGTGACGGATGGCCCGCCGCATCACGCGCCGGAGCACGTACTCGCGCCCGGTGCGGTCCGGCATGATGCCCTCGGCGATCAAGAACGCCGTGGTGCGCGCGTGGTCCGCGATGACGCGCATCGAGACCTCGTCCGGCGTCATGCCGCCGGCGTAGGGCTTCTTCGAGAGCTCTGCCGCGCGCTCCACCAGCGTGCGCAAGAGATCCGAGTCGTAGTTGCTGGTCTTGCCCTGCACGATGCCGGCCAGGCGCTCGAGTCCCATCCCGGTGTCGATGCTGGGCGCCGGCAGCGGCTCGAGCGCGGAGTCCTTCTGCTTGCGCTCGAACTGCATGAAGACCAGGTTCCAGATCTCCATCCAGCCGTGGCCCTCGGCGGTCTGCTCCTGCCCGAAGCGTCCGAGGTCCACCTCGGGACCGACGTAGTAGTGCAGCTCGCTGCACGGACCGCAGGGACCGGTGTCACCCATGGCCCAGAAGTTGTCCGCCATGCCCAGGCCCAGGACGCGGTCGTCCCCCATGCCGGTGACCTTGCGCCAGAGCTCTCGCGCCTCGGCGTCGGCGGGCACGCCCTCCTCGCCCTTGAAGTAGGTGAAGACGAAGCGCGACGGGTCGAGCCCGACCTCCTTGATCAGGAAGTCCCAGGCGAACACGATGGCCTCTTCCTTGAAGTAGTCGCCGAAGCTGAAGTTGCCCAGCATCTCGAAGAACGTGTGGTGGCGCGGGCTCGGGCCGACGTTCTCCAGGTCGTTGTGCTTGCCGCTGATGCGGATGCACTTCTGGCTGCTGGCGGCGCGGGTGTACGCGCGCTTCTCGCGACCGGTGAAGCAGTCCTTGAACTGCACCATCCCGGCGTTGGCAAACATCAGCGTCGGATCGTTGGGGGGCACCAGAGCACCGCTCTCTACGACCGCGTGCCCGCGGCTCCGGAAGAACTCGAGGAACGCTCGGCGCAGCTCCTGGGACGTCTTCGACATGGCAGGGCGGGGGTCTAGCACAGGCCCCCGCTCTGCGCGCGGCTGGAGTAGCATCCCGAGCCGGACCCGCATGGCCGACGCCGCACTCGCCCTGGTAGAGGCCAAGGACCTCGGCCGCGTCGAGGACCGGGTCGCGCTGCGCGGTAAGCTCGCGCTGGGCGCCGGCGCGCGCGGGGCGGCGAGCCTCGTGCGCACCACCAAGGGCCTCTACCTGGTCGCGGCGAAGAGCGCCTCCGAGGGCGTCGCCATCGACCTGCTCGGACGCAGCGACTTCCGCTACGAGCCGGGCTCCTTCGGCGATCGCATCGTGGTCGGGGACGCGGAGGTCGTGGTCCCCACGACTGCGCGACGTGACGCGCGTCGCGCGCTGGCCCTGGCGCGCCTGAGCGGCGGCTCGCAGGAACGCTTGCAGGAGCTCGGCCGGCACGTCGCCGCGCTCAGCCCAGTCGTTCGGGCGTTCCTCGGCGGGTTCATCGAGCCCGGCGAGCTCTTGCTCGCGTTCCGCGAGACCGACAAGGGCGCGCCGGTCGAGTCGGCGCTCTGCCCGGGCCAGAGTGGGACCGGCTACCTGTTCGCGAGCGAGCGCCGGATCGCCCGCGTGGTGCTCTCCGAGCTCGGCGACCGGCGCGTCGAGGCGCTGGACGGCGTGCGCCTCTCGCTGGACGAGAGCCTGGGAAAGTCCGAGGTACTGGCGGGGCGCTTCCGCTGGCGAGTGCCGCGCTCGGAGCTCGATCTGTGGCGCGAGCTCCTCGCGGCGCTCGAGCACGAGGGACCGGCGCGCATGCGGGTGTTCGCGCGCTGGAACTGGCTGGGGCGCGCGGATCCGGCCTCGCTCGGGTTCGCCCGCAGGCTGCTCGACCGCTGCGTGAAGGCCGGCGACCCGCTGGCCATCGCCGCGGCGGTGATGGTCTCGGTGGACACCTCGGAGCCGCTCGAGCTGGGCCCCGAGGTCGACGGCCTCGTCTCCGCGCTCGCCTCGCATCGCCTGCCACCGGACGCGCTGGCCGCGGTGTGGAAGGACTTCCGCCTGTCGCCGGAGGCGGCGGTGGTGCTGCTCGACCGCCTGACGAGCCACGGCGACGCCGCCGAGCCTTGGGCGCTCACGCTCCACGAGCGCCTGCACGCACGCTTGCTCGATCTCCGCCACGATCCGAAGCGACTGGCGCGCGCGGACGTCGAGCTCGCCGAGCACCTGATCCGGTCGGGCCAGCGCGAGCGCGCGCGGGTGCTGCTCGAAGCTCGATTGGCGGCGCTGCCAAGCGAGGAGCTGCTCGATCTGTTGCCGAGCCAGGACGCGGATCTGACAGCGGGCGCCGGCGGACAGGTGCTGCGCATCCGCGTGTTCGAGCTGTTGGCGGACGCGCGCCGCACCGCACAAGGTCCGTGCGTTCGTGCCTTGGCCGAGCTCGCGCGCTTGCAGCCGCTGGTCGAGGCACGCGTCCGCGCGCTTCACTCGGTGGCGGAAGGCGAGCTCCGAGAGCGCGCCTCCGTGGTGCTCGCGGCGCTCGGGCCCGGCGGACTCGCGCGCCGAGAGCTGGCCGGGGGCGAGCGGGAGACGTCTGCGCTGACCGAGGAGCTCTTGCGCGACGTGCTCCCCCACCCGGCGGCCCGAGAGGGCAGCGCGGTGCTCGGTCGCATTCAGAGCCTGCTCGCCGCCGTGCCCGAGCCGGACCACGGCATGCTGCTCGAGTACGTCGAGCCCATCAGCGTGGCGCGCCAACCCGAAGCCGCCCGCGCGCTGATGCACGCCGCGCGCCTGCTCGGGGTCGAACGCGTGCAGGGCTTCGTCTCCCGCGGCAAGAAGGGCATCGGGCTGCGCGCCTACGAGGGGCCGCCGGCCTTCGTCTTGGTGGGCGGCCGCCACCTGGACGACGATCCCGAGTACGGCATGACGGCGAGCGAGCTGTCTTTCGCCGTCGCCACCGAGATCGCCCACGTCGCCTACGGCCACGCGCGCGTCACCTCGAGCGAGGTCTGGCGCGGGCTGTTCGACCGGAGCCGCGAAGGCCTCGACCTGCTCCTGGGCCTGTTGCCGCTGTTCAAGAGCTACCGCATGGCCGAGCGGGCGTACTCGCTCTTGCAGAAGATCCCCACCAGCACCATCCAGCGGGTCGTCGGCGGAGCGAGCGCGGTGCGGAAGCGGCTCAAGAGCCGCCCCGATCTTGGCATGCCCCACGAGAGCGACGACGTGCTCTCCGCCATGCACGAAGATCTGGTCGCCACCGCCCGCGTGATGCAGCTCACGGCAGACCGCGCGGGGCTCCTGGCGTGCCGCGACCTGCCGGCGGCGCTGCGCGCCATGCTGCTGGTGCGACCCGACCAGCGCGCGGAGCTCTCGCTCGGAGAGCGCGACGGCGCCCTGGCCGTGCTACGCGAGCGCACGCCGGAGGGACACTTCGCGCACCAGGATCTGGCGGTGCGCATCGCCGCGCTGCTCTCGTTCTACCTGTCGGACGACTACGCGCGGCTGGTCGCGGCTCAGCGCCTCTGACCGTGCCGGCCCGCTCCGTCCGCGAACACCTTGGCGCCGAGCGCGGCCTCCGCCAAGACCTCGCGGCCGCGTGCGGCCTCCCGCGCGATGCCTTCGGAGAGCGGCAGGCCCTGGGCGTCGAGCAGGGACGCGCGGTCCGCGAGCAGGCAGGCCCAGGGGAACGCCGCGAGCTCGCCGGCGAGCTCCACGGCTCGCTCGAGCGCGCTGCCGTCCTCCACCACGCGATCGACCAGGCCGATGCGCTCGGCCTCGGTAGAGTCGACGAGGCGGCCGGTCAGCACCAGATCGAGCGCGCGCCCGAGCCCGACGATGCGCGGCAAGCGCTGCGTGCCCCCGTCGATCAGCGGCACGCCCCAGCGCCGCTCGAGGCAGCCGAGCTGGGCCGAGCGCCCGGCCACGCGCAGATCGCAGAACAGCGCGATCTCGAGGCCGCCGGCCACGCAATGGCCCTCGATGGCGGCGATGCAGGGTTTCTCCGACCTGAGCCGGGTGAAGCCCATCGGGCCTTCGCTCGAGTCCACGTCGTTGTCGAGGGCCTTCAGATCCGCGCCGGCGCAGAACGTGCCGCCGCTGCCGGTGACCACCAGCACCCGGAGCGCCGCGTCCGCCTCGAAGCGCCGGTAGGCGTCGAGCAACGCGGCGGCGGTCGCGCGGTCGACCGCGTTCCTGCGTTCGGGTCGGTCCAGACTGACCACGCCCACTTGCCCCCGAGACTCGAATCGCACGCTCATCGCCCACTCCTCTCGAGCAGCTCCAAGTAGAGCCTCTCGTAGCGTCGCGCCACCACCTTGGCGTCGTGCTCCCGGGCGATGTGGGCGCGCTGCGCCTCCACGACCTGGCGCACCCGCGCGTCATCCCGGCACAGCTCGAGCACCGCTCCGACCCACGCCGCGCGGTCCCCCGCCGGCAGTTGCACGGTGCCGCCCAGCTCGCGGAGCGGTCCCTGGTCCAGCGCCAGCACCGGCACGCCGAGCCGCATCGACTCGAGCAGCACGATCGGCATGTCCACCTTGCCCCAGAGGTCGTCCACCGGAAACAGCACGGCGCGCGCCTCTTCGATCAGCGCCAGCACGTCGGGGAGCGCGGCCGTGAAGCGCGTGTGCCGCTCCGGCAGCCGGCGCTCCAGCGCGCGCGCCACCTCGGGGGCGCGCGGCGTCTTCTCGCGATAGGCGAACACCACCACCAGGTTCGGCAGCTCCCGGCACAGCGGCTCGACCAGCGCCGCCACGTTCTCGGCCCCGGCGGACAGCTCGATGTCCCCTGGGTAGACCAGGATCAGCGCGTCGTCGGGGAGCGCCAGGCGCTGCCGGAGCGCGCGCCGCGCCGCCAGCGCGCGCGGGGCGAGCTCGGCGACCGGCGGTGGGATCACCTCGATGCGTCGCCCCGGCGCCTGCTCCGAGATGCGGGCCGCGGTGGCGCAGCTCTGGGCGACCACGACGTCGCCGAAGAGCAAGCGCGCCACGCCCGCGAAGTCCCGCGGAGGTGACGCGATGGTCTGCATGACGCGCGTGCGTCGAGCCGCGCGGAGCAAGCGCGCGACGCGACTCGTGCGCGGATTGGGCGCGAACACGAAGTGCCAGAGCGGCGCCCGCGCGGAGACCGCCAAGAACGACGCCGCGCGCGCGTTCTCGATGAACGCGGGCGCGTGGGCGCCGGCATCCGAGTAGACCTCGACGCTCTCGACACCCGGGAGGGGCTCGGCGCCTCTCGCCCCCATCACCACCGGGTGCACCTGCTCCAGGTTCTGGGCCACGTCGCGCACCAGGCACTTCGTGCCGTCATGGAACGGCGGCACCACCGGCTTCGAGACGAACAGGACGCGCGGCGGCGTGGGCACGGGTCCCTGGTATCGGCCGACCTGCCGGCCCCCGTCAATCGCGCTACTACCGGGTCGCCGCCGCCAGCGCCTCCGGCGCGCGTTTGACGGCGCTGGCTACTGCCGCGGCCAGGACCAGCTTCTGAAGCTCGCCAGCCCGCTTCTTGGCCTCGGCCTTGCTGGCCCGGGTGCTGGCAGAGCCGGTGACCGTGCCGGCGATGGCCTGCTCCGGCATGCGGTGCACGACGTACTCGACGCTCGCGGAGTACACCACCTCCGAGCCCTCCGCCGACTCGTTCAGCTTGCGCAAGAGCCCGGTCACCATGACCATCTTTTTGCCCTTGTCGGCGGCCTCGGCGCTCTCGCTCTCCTCGATCACCTTCACGCCGGGCAGCTCGCCGAACCTCTGGCGGCTCGCGCTCTCGAGGTCGCCCACCAACTTGCCGCGCACGTCCTTGCCCATGCGCATCCGGCCCATCTTGACGATCATCTTCACGCTGCTGCTGGTGACCATCCTGAGCGAAGCCAGCGTTGCCTGGATCTGGGTCCGCACCGCCTGCGAGCTGTCCTTCTTGTGCGCTTCGAGCGCCGGGATGCTCTGCTTGTCGCCCAGCACCTTGAGCGCGGCGGCGGCGGCGGTCCGCACCGCGGCGTTGTCGTCGTCCAGCGCCTTCTCGAGCGGCAGGCGGGCGTCCGGGTGCTTCGTCTTGCCGAGCTCGAGCGCGGCCTGCACGCGCACGCGGAAGTCTTCGCCCTTTGCGAGCCGCTCGATCAGCTGGTCGACTGACCCGGCGCCCGCGGCGCTGCCGTGTGAAATGGCTAGCGCCAGCGCGCACGCCACGGCGAGCGCGAGTCGTTGCAGCCGGAGGCCGAGCCAGAACCGCACGCTGAACGTCAGCGTAGCTCAGTGAGGACGCCGACCCAAGATGGGTCGTTCGCCTACATGGGCTTACCTCACTTCAAGAGGTCGGCGACATGCGCGTCGATCTCGGCTTCGTCGCCTTTGCGGAATCCAGCGTGCACGTAACGAACGATGCCGCTCTTGTCGATGAGGTACGCGGTCGGCATCGTGGGCGGCGAATAGGTCCCGGAGACGGACTGTCCCTCGTCCCAGCCGATGGCGAACTTGGCGCCGTTCTTCTTGGCGAAGTCCGCGATACCACCCGGCTCGTCGTCGATGCTGATGCCGACCACCACGAGCTGCCCGGCATATTTTTCCGCCAGCGCCTGGTGGTGCGGGAACGAGTCCTTGCACGGCTCGCACCAGGTCGCCCAGAAGTCGACCAGCATCACTTTTCCGGCGCCGTCGGACAGCGCGACCTTCTTCGCGCCGCCGGAGTAGCCCGGGAGGTCGAAGGGGGGCGCCGGAGCCCCGACCAGCGAGTGCTCCGCAGCGCCGCCGGTCTGGCTCGGTCCCATCTTGCCGCAGCCCATCGCCGCGAGGCCGAGCCCCACGGCGACGATCACTCCCCCCCAACGCGAGAAGCACTTTCGTTGGGTCACTTCTTCTTCTTGTCCTTCTTCTTGTCGTCCGCGGGAACCTCGTCCGGGCACCCGTCCTCGTCCTGGTAGCCGTTCTTGGTCTCCGGCTGATCGCCGCACTCGTCCTGCTGGTCCGGCACGCCGTCGTTGTCGTTGTCCGGATCGGGGCAGCCGTCGGTATCCTCGAAGCCGTCGGTGTCCTCCGGAGCGTCGGGGCACTTGTCGAGCTTGTCCGGAACGCCGTCGTTGTCGCGATCGGGCTCGTCCGGGCAGCCGTCGTCGTCCTTGAAGCCGTTCTTGGTCTCGGGCTTGTCGGGGCAGCGGTCCTGGTCGTCGGCTACGCCGTCACCGTCGTTGTCGAGCTCGGGGCAGCCGTCGGAGTCCTGGAAGCCATCCGGGTCTTCCGGCTGCTTCGGACACTTGTCGGCGTCGTCGGGGATGGTGTCGCCGTCCGAGTCGCGCGCACCCGCGGGGCAGCCCTGCGCTTCTGCGGTGCCGGCGATGGTCGGACACTGGTCGTCCGCGTCCGGGATCCCGTCGCCGTCCTTGTCCCCGCCTTCGTGCACGTACATCACGCCGAGGAAGGCGCGCACGGTCGGCACGCCCACACCCTGGATCAGGCCGGTGCCTACGCCCGCCGAGATCACGAACGGAGAGTCGAGCGGCATGATCTGCACGCCAAGGTCCGCCTCGAGGCTGTTGGTGCCGTTCTTGGCGCTGAACTTCGTGCCGCCGAAGCCGTCGAGCACGAGGCGGAATACCGGGCTCGCCTTGAAGCCCGCTCCCACGCCGTATCGGAACTCCGGTCCGAGAGTGGTGGAGCCCACGCGCCCCTCGCCGCGATACACGGCGCCCAGGTTGCCGCCGAAGGAGAACGGGCCCTGCTCGCCGTCGAAGATGCCGCGAATGCCCGCGGTCGGCGTAGCGTCGCCGATGTAGTTGTCCTTGGCGGTCGCCCGCCCGAGGGGGCCGGTGAACCATGCCCCGACGCCGACCACGAAGGGGTCCCGGAGCTCGCCGTGGAGGCGGTACTTGCCCTCCAGGGTGGCGTCGCCCATGCCGACGGCGTCGATGCCGCCCTGCTTGGCGACGCCTCCCTCGTCGATGCCATCGCCGTTCACCCAAGTGACGGGGACTTTGAGCCCGACCTGCAAGCGCGGGATCGGGGTCAACGAGGCCAGCGCGTCGCCCGTGACCAGGTTCTCGATGACCTTGAGGTCGTCGATGCCGCTGGCGTTCGGGTCGTCGCAGTTCGTCTCGCTGAAACAGCTGCGCACCACGAAGGGCTTCCAGGCGTAGTTGACGAAGAGCCCTGCGCTCCACGCCATCTTGCCGTCGGTCCGCACGCCGCGCGTGCTGAAGTAGTTACGGGGCCCGGGCGCCGGGTCGAAGCGCTGAACCGAAAACTCCTTGTCGGCGGCGTCCTGCGCCAGCGCCGGTGCGGCAGCGAAGACGAGGCCGAGCACGCTGGCAGCTCCGACCGCTCCGGCGATGCGGCGCGAGCGGTGGGAGGTGCTTGGGCGGAAGCGGGCAGCGGGGAGCGCGACGAGGGGCAGCGGCAACGGAATCATCCTCCGACACCGAGGGGGTTCACCCTCAGCGAAGCCAAGGCTCGCATACCCCGCCAGCATTTCGCAACGGCCATGATCGACAGACAAAGCCCGAGATTTTCGAGGCCGGAGCCGTCCACGCTATCCTCTCGTCCGTGGCGCTCTGCCCGGTGTGCAAGAACGTGCTCGATGACGCTGCTCGGTTCTGCACCGAATGCGGCGCGCCGCAGCCTGCCCGCGAAGCGGCGCGGCGCTTCGGAGAGGACAGCGAGCTCGACCTCGGCTGGGGCAAGGTCGTGGTGGGCCCGCGCATCGGCGAGGGCGGCATGGGCGTCGTGCACCGCGGCTGGCTCTACTACAACCCCGCCGGCGACAAGGCCGGGACGCCGGCACATCCGGTCGCGGTCAAGGTGCTGCACCCGCTGCTCAAGAGCCGGGAGCGAGCCCGACGCCTGTTCATGGGCGAAGCCAGCGCGCTCAGCCGACTCTCGCACCCTAACATCGTCCACTTCTTCGCCATGGTCGAGCCCGAGGGGCAGCTCGCCATCGTGCTCGAGCTGGTCGAGGGCGAGCCGCTCTCCGCCCTGATCGAACGCCAGGCCAGGAGCGCGACCCCCGGTGGGCTGCCGTGCTTGCCGTTCATGCGCGCGTGGCACTTCTTCTCGCAGCTGCTCGGGGCGCTGGCTGCCATTCACGCGCTCGGCATCATCCATCGCGACGTCAAGCCCAGCAACGTGCTGGTGCGCGTGGACGGCGTGGTGAAGCTCACCGACTTCGGCATCGCGCGGCTGCCCGCCGATCACGCGAAGAACACCGGGGGCATGGCGCCGGGCACCGGCGCTTACATGTCGCCCGAGCAGGTGCTGGGCAAGGAGATCGACGCGCGCGCAGACTTGTACAGCGCCGCCATCGTGCTGTTCGAGATGCTCACGGGCATCACTCCCTTCGATGCGCCGACCCGTAACGAGATCATGGTGCGGACCGCCCAGGTCGAGGAGTCGCCGCCGCCGCTCACGGCTCAGATCCCTCAGGCGCCCAGGGTCCTCGACCTGCTCTTCGCCCGAGCCCTGGCCAAAGACCCGATGCACCGCTTCCACTCGGCCATCGAGCTCGGCGAGGCGTTCCGCACCGCGCTCGGCCTGCCGGAGAGCGCCGGCTGGTCGGCCCAGCAGCGCCTGGCCGACAACGCTGCGGCGATCTCTCAGCTCGGCCTGCCGCAATCGAGCGCCCCGCCCCTGCCGAAGACGCAGGCCGACCAGCTCCGCACCGACGTGATGCAGGCCTACGAGGCGGAGCCCCGAGTCCGAGCCTGAGGCTCGCGAAAGGCTTCGGAAAAAGTGCGTCGTTGACAGTCTTCCCGGGCGCGTGCGATAGCCACGGCCGGCCGTCGAATGCTCAAGCGATCCGCCTTCCTTTTGTCTCTGAGCTGGGTCGTGACGAGCGCCCTGGCGCAAGCGCAAGCGCCGGCACCAGCGCCACCGAAGCCTGCGCCAGCGCCCGCTGCCAAGCCCGCGCCGGCTCCGCCGAAGCCGCCAGGTGCCAAGCCCGCGGCTGCCGAGCAGCCCGCAGCGGAGGAGCCCGAACCGCCGCCCAGTCCCGAGGGTGAGGAAGAAGAAGAGCCGCCGGCGAAGCCGCCCACCACCGGCAAGGGACCAGGCGGTGAGGGCGTCACTCCGACGCCAGCGCCAGGAGGCTTCGGGCCGATGCCGATGTGGCCGCAACCGGCGACGGACGCTGCGGCGCTCGAGAAGCAAGGCAAGGAGCCGGCGGCGGCGCAGAAGCGCGCCAAGACGTCCGACGAGATCTACGCCGAAGACTGGTGGTCCCACGCGCGGCCCATCTTCGAGATCCACGGCTACTACCGGCTGCGCGCTGAGCTGTTCCACAACTTCTCGCTCGGCCGCGTGGACCCGCCGAACACCGCGCTCTGGCCGCTGCCGAGCGACAACCACTACAACTCTCGGACGGGCGGCTCGTTCGGGCCGGCGCTCTGCACCGGGGACGAGTCCGCCGAGTCCTCGTCGGCCAGCGACGATCCGCGCGAGGGGCTCTACCCCTGCAAGAACAAGACGCAGGCCGGCGCCAACATGCGCTTTCGGCTGAACCCGGAGCTGCACGTCTCGGACAACCTGCGCGTCCTGTCGCAGATCGACCTGCTCGACAACTTGGTGCTGGGCTCCACGCCGGAGGGCTACTCGAACTCCCCGGGCGCGACGGGCTACGTGGTCAACAAGCGCAGCGGCTACAACCCCATCGGCGCCTTCGACAACACGCAGGCGCCGCCCAGCGACGGGCGCAACAGCTTCCGTGACAGCATCCGGGTCAAGCGCGTGTGGGCGGAGTACATGACGCCGGTCGGCCAGCTGCGCTTCGGACGCATGCCCAGCCACTGGGGCCTGGGCATCCTGGCCAACGCCGGCGACGGGCCGGACGACGACTACCAGACCACGAACGACCGCATCATGTTCGTGACGGGGCTGAAGTCGTTGGATCTGTACCTGGGCGCCGCCTGGGACTTCGCCAACGAAGGGCAGACCAGCGACTCGCTGAACCAGCCGCAGGCCCAGCCCTACGACATGGGGCAGCTCGACGACGTGGATCAGTACGTGTTCGTCCTCGCGCGCCGCAAGAACCCGGAGCTCACCAAGCTGGCGCTGGCGCAGGGCAACCTGGTCCTGAACGGCGGCGCCTACGTGGTGCATCGCCGCCAGCTCATCGCCAACGAGGGCGGAACCGGCCAGTGCGGAACCGGCGCCCCGACGCTGGGCTGTCCCACCGAGAACTTCGGCGCCGGCTACGTGCGCCGCGGTGCTTCGGCGTGGATCCCCGACTTGTGGATCCAGCTCCTCTACAAGAAGTTCCGCTTCGAGGCGGAGGCGGTCACCATCCAGGGATCCATCGAGAGCACGCCCGACGACGCGGTGAACGGCCGCAAGATCGAGCAGTGGGGCTACGCCGCGGAGATCGAGCAGAAGCTGGTCGAAGACCGACTGAAGCTCGAGTTCAAGACCGGCTGGGCCTCGGGCGATCCAGACGTGTTCGGCCCCATCAGCGGCGCGGGCGGCCTCTCACCGGGCTGGAACGGGCTGCAGCCGCAGCAGGGCGACGACACCATCAGCACCTTCCGCTTCCACCCGAACTACAAGGTGGACCTGATCCTCCACCGGAACCTGCTCTCGCGGGTGCAGGGCACCTACTACTTCCGGCCCAGCGTCGAGTACGACTTCATCCGCGAGCCCAGCGGCCAGCGCTTCGGCGGCGGCTTCGCGGGGATCTGGACGCGCGCCAGCGAGTTCGTCCAGACGCCGGGACACAAGCGCGATCTCGGCATCGAGCTCGACCTCTCGCTCTACTACCAGTCGAAGGACGGCTCGCTGAACGACAACCACGACAAGCCCGGCGGCTTCTACACCATGCTGCAGTGGGGCGTGCTCTTCCCGATGGGCGGCCTGGGTTACCAGGAGGTCGAGGCCCAGCAGATCGAGCAGGGACTCGGCCCCGGCTCGACGGAGACGAGCACGGCGCAGATCCTCCGCTGGTACTTGGGCGTTTTGTTCTAAATTAGGTCCAGGTCAACCTGAACTCGCAGATGGCCGCGCCGTTCGCGCGACAGGCGAGCTCCTGCACCGCCGGGTTCTTGCGCGGGCCTAGCTCGATGGAGCCGAGCATCCAGCCGCCGATGGCCTTGCAGTGCGCCGGGTGCGGCTCGGGGAAGTCCACGATGCTGACCATCAAGGTGTTGCCGCCTGCCGAGCGGCTCACCAGCCGCCCGCCTTCGTAGTGCTTGCTCCACAGGCTGCTCGCCAGGCCGACCAGCATGCCCGGCGTGACGTGACGCATGATCAAGCTCTTCCACACGCCCGCGTTGTGGGAAGCGGCGAAGCGCCCAGACTCCCAGATCAAGCTGCCATCGCCGCTGCCGAACTGGCGATCGACGAGCTGGTTGACCTCGACGAACAGCGCAAACGGGACCCAGCCTCCGGGCGGTGAGTCCTTGGACGCGAGCAGGGCCCGGAGCTCGGGGCTCGCTGCCCGGCGCAGCCGCTCCGGAGCGTGCTCGCCGAAGCGCGCCTCGGCGAACGCCTGACGCACGCGCACGGTCGAAGCCTGCACGCGCGCCGGCCGGTTGGGTGCGACCGAGAGCCTCATGCGACGGTGAGAAGCGTACCCCCCGGCAGCCGGAGCCACAAACCAGACCGGCTCGCTGAAAATCAGCCGAAATCAGGCGGCAGCACCCCGCCAGCCCTGGTCAAGCGTCGGGCCTCTGGTAAAGATCCGGCGCGGCCGCGCGCGCAAGGGTCCGTGCGCGAGCGCGTCAAGGGAATCAGCATGACTTCGCTTCGAATCGCATCGGCAGTCCTGGCTCTCAGCGCACTCGGCTCGGTCGCCTGCGGCGGCGACGACGGCGGCGCCGCCGGCAGCGGCGGCAGCGGCGGCTCCGGCGGCAGCGGCGGCACGGTCACCGGCGGCGCCGGCGGCGGCGGCGGTAGCGCGGGCAGCGGAGGTGGCGCGAGCTGCGCGGAGGCGCCCGGCTTCCCCTCGAGCGACACCGATCATGCCATCGAGGAGGTCACCGGCACGGTGCTCGATCTCGCTGGGGCTCCTGCGGCCGGCGTGCCCGCGCAGGTGTGCGGTTTGGACGTCTGCCTGTACGGCAGCACGACCGACCAGGGCGTCGTGTGCAACCCGGACAAGACGAGCGGGCTCTGCATTCCCGGGATCTTGCCGGACGCGGGCACCACCTTCAAACGCCCCGCGTTCAAGTACGGTGACGGCATCGGCTACGTGCGCTTCGCGCAGCTCCTGCCGACCAATGTCTCCAAATACGCGCTCGGTGACGTCGTCACCGCCAAGCTGCCCGATCCCGCGCAGGGTGTGGCGCTCGCGGGCGGCAGCTCGGCCACCAGCAACGGGGTGACCCTCACGCTGGCTGCTGGCACCAAGATCAAGTTCGACGAGCTGACCTTCGACACCGAGGAGCTCCAGAAATTCCGTGCGGTGGAGCTGCCCATGGCCAAGGCTCCGCCGGCGGTGGATTCGGCCGCCGGCTTCGAGATCTTGGTGGGCACGACGCCCATCGAGAGCGATTTCTGCCCCCACGCCACGCTGAGCGTGCCGAACACCCCGGGCTGGCCCGCCGGCACCGAGGTCGAGTTCTGGATCCACGGCGTGACGGCGAGCGAGGGCTGGTGGGCGCCCTACGGGGGCTGGGCGAAGGTCAGCGGAGGCAAGGTGAGCGCGGACGGCAAGAGCGTGGTGACCAACGACGGCGAGGGCGTCCCGTCCCTCAGCGTGTTCGGCGTCAAGAAGAAGTGATGGGACGGTGGACTCAATCTGCGCTCGGATGCGCCCCGCGCTGGCTGTTGCGCGGCGCGTTCCCAGGGGGCCTTGCTGATACCCGCTCAGGGGGCGCCGCGCGAACGGTCCCACCTGGCAACGGGAGTGCGCCGGCCTCGCCGGCATTCTCGTGGGTCTCGGCCTTGGTGGCGAGCCGAGAGCTGCCCGTACCAAGACAGCGAAGGTCGAGTCGGCTCGTGCTCACCGCTGCAGTTGCGCTCCTGGGCAGCGCCTGCGGGACCAACCGTCCCGACATCCCGGCCTACCTGCTCGAGGACGACGCGGGCACGACGGCGGGCTACCCGAGCGGCCCCTACGCGAAGAGCATCAGCGACGCGCTGCCCATCGCCGACATCAGCTTCCAGAAGGGTTGGTTGAACCCGAAGGCGGAGGGCTACGACCCGGCCAAGCTCGTGCCCATCAAACTCTCGGACTTCTACGATCCGGACGGAACGAAGGGGCACGAGATCCTGCTCTTCAACACCGCGGCGGGCTGGTGCGGCGCCTGCAAGAACGAGCACGAGGGCACGGGCTCCAACCCCTCCCTCGGCGAGCACGCGGCGGCCCTCGCGCCGCGCGGCTTCGTGGTCTTGAGCGCGCTGTTCGAGGACGGCAGCTTCAACCCGGCCCAGGAGAAGCACCTGGTGAGCTGGGCCAAGACCTACGAGACGGACTTCCCGTTCGTGCTCGACCCGGAGAATCAGCTGGGCGGCACCTTCGGCGTGGATCAGACCGCGCCCCTCAACCTGGTGGTGGACGCCAAGACCATGAAGGTGCTGTTCGGCACCACCGGCGACAAAGGCGCGGTGATCTGGCCGTTCGTCGAGGGCGAGCTCGAGAAGCGCGGGAAGTAGCGGCATGCGCGTCGGGATCCCTCGAGCCGCGGCGAGCGGAGTGCTGGTCCTCACGCTCGCCTCGTCTGCGCTCGCGATCGAGACCGGCAAGTTGGGCGACGACGAGGTGCACCTGGACGTCACCAACGCCACGAGCGTGCTCTACAACTTCGACAACCGCGACTCTCGGCCGCTGGACGTGCCTACGCGCGCCAACGACGACTGGGGCATGTGGTACAACCGGCTGAACCTCCAGGCCTCCTGGGGCAAGGTCACCGCCGGGCTGCGGATCGACAACGCCTGGTTCTATCGTTCGCCTTACCCCGAGGCCATCGCGCTCGACGTGGTGGAGACGCGGCCGGCGGGCGGCGGCATCTCCGACGCGCAGCTCTTCCGCCAAAAATTCAACGAGGCCGGCGCGGAGCTGTCGAACCGCTACATCAACTGGGTCTACCCGTCGAAGTACTACGTCGGCTACACCACGCGGGACGTCGAGGTCACGCTCGGGGACTTCTACGCGGCGCTCGGCCGCGGCTTCGTGCTCAGCGTGCGCAAGATGGACGAGCTGGCCAGCGACACCACGGTGCGAGGGGCGCGCGTGACCGGCCGCATCAACGCGGGTCCCCTGAAGCTCCGGCTCTCGGCCCTGGGCGGCGAGATGAACCCGCTGCGCATCGACGAGTCGAGCGGTCGCTACCTCGGGGTGACGAGCGACGTCACGCCGAGCTGGGTCGCGGCGACCGAGGCCGGCATGCCCCGGGCGGTGGAGACGGATTTCCTGCCAGCATCGCCGAGTTACGCGCCGGACCGCCTCGTCGCGACGCAGATCGAGATCATGCCGAAGGGGCTGAAGCTCGGCACTCAGGCGTCGTTCCTGCGCCGGCAGGATCCGCTGACCTCCGACGTGGTGCGCCAGGCCGACACCGTCCTGACAGGCAGCCAATCCCTGGAGATCGCCGACTTCGACGGCTCCGGGGACGGCTACGTCGAGGTCGCGGTGCAGAGCCTGGACGACGCGGACCGCGACCGCACCAGCTCGAACCGGGAGCTGCTCGACGGCAAGAAGGGCTACGCGGTCTACGCCGCGCTGACGCTGATCGAGGATCCGGTGACGCTGATGTTCGAGGGCAAGCACTACCGGCGCTTCTTCGCGCTGGCGGCCAACGTGGACACGGCCCGCGCCAGGGAGTTCTCGTTGGTGCAGTACAGCGCGCCGCCCACCACCGAGGCCTTCTGGATCGACACCGAGTTCGAGGGCTTCAACACCTGCGTGACCGGCGGGCGGCTGAAGGGCGACGTGCACCTGAGCAAGGACGAGAGCGTGTTCGCCTGGGTCGGGCACTACCGGACCTGGGCGGAGCGCGCGCTGAACGAGAGCTGCGAGACCAGCGACGCGAACTTGAACCGGGTCTGGGATCTCGCCTCGGGCATGGAGATCACGGCGCAGAAGCGCAAGAGCCGCGCGAACCTGACGGTCGGCGCCCGCATCGACGAGGCTGAGGAGGCCATCGCGCTGCCGAACGGCGCCCAGACCAACCTCTATTACCAGGAGACCTACGCGCGCTACGACGTGATCCGCTGGCTGGGTGGGCCGTTCTCGCTCCAGCTCCAGGGCTGGCACCGGCGCCGGCACCAGGTGGTGGGCGGCCCGGAAGATCCGTGGTTCGAGGGCCAGCACATCACGGGCGTGGACTGGTCCCCGCACCTGTCCGCCGCGTTCGGCGTCGAGTACAGCACCAACCCCTCGGTGCCGGACATGTATTACAACGGCCAGCTCACCTACAAGATCACGCAGTCCTCCAGCGTGGGTGCCTTCGTGGGTCAGCGCCGGGGGTCGCTCCGCTGCGTGGGCGGCGTGTGTCGCATCTACCCGCCCTTCGAGGGCGCGCGGCTGGACGCGACGGTGCGGTTCTGATCCACCGAGTGGCCGCCGTGTAGGTCGATGGAGGCGCGCGTCGATGGGGAGCTGGCACGCTCCCTGCGATCTCGCCTCCAGCACATGCCAAAAGCCGCGAATTGCGCCCCGAGCGTGACCCCGCGTTCCCGGCTCGTGCGTGCCTTGTCGTTCACGCTGCTCGCGTTCGGCTGCGCCGCGCCCCGCGAGATCGAAGACGTCCGGTACGACGCGCGCTTCGGGCGCGCCACGCTGGACCTCTACCTGCCGGAGAGCGGCGACGCGCTGCCCACGGTGATGCTCATCCACGGCGGCGCCTGGAAATACGGCGACAAGAGCGCGATGCGCCCCATGGCCCAGCGCCTGGCGCGCTCCGGCTGGGCCGTGGCCAGCGTCAACTATCGCCTGCTCCCGGGCGGCGAGTTCCCGCGGAACTTCCAAGACGTCGCCTGCGCGCTCTCCTTCTTGCAGGACAACGCCGCAGAGTGGGGCCTCGACCCGGAGCGCATCGCCGTCTCCGGCTACTCCGCCGGGGGACACCTGAGCGCGCTCCTGGGCGTCGCCTGGGACGACCCCGAGCTCGCGCCGGACTGCGCTTCGGGTGTGCCCATGGCGCCGGCGGCGGTGATCCCGGGCGCGGGCGTGTACGACCTTCAGGGCAAGAGCCACGACATCGTCGAAGAGTTGCTCGGTGGCAGCGAGAGCCAGGTGCCCGAGCGCTACCGTCAGGCCTCCCCCATCACCCACGTGCGCCCGGGGCTGCCGCCGTTCTTGCTGATCACCGGTGGGGCCGACTGGTTCGTCGGCATCGACGGCACCCGCGACATGGGCGAGGCGCTCCGCGCCCAGGGCAACTCCGCCGAGGTGCTGACGCTCGCCGGCGGCGGACACCTGCTGAACCCCGGCGCCGATCCCGGCGACATGCAGATCTCCATCTCGCTCACCACCCCGGAGGCGTGGCTCGCGCTCGCCGACTTCCTCGTGCGCAGCATGGGTGAGCCTTGAGGGTCGGGCTGGCGCTGGCGCTCGCGCTGTTGTCCCTCTCGTGGTGCGCCCGTGCGCGAGCTGCAGAGCCCAAGCGCAACGCGATCTCCTGGGAGCCGTTCGCGCTGCTCTCGCGCGGCATGCTGATCCAATACGAGCGCCTGGTGCTGCCGGAGCTCAGCCTCGTGGGCGGCGTGGGCGCGCGCTTCGGGGCGCGTGACGACTTCGCCTCCCAGACCTGGGTGCTCAAGGCCGAGGGCCGCTGGTGGCTGAAGGAGAAGCGCGGCATGACCGGTCCCTACCTCGCGCTCGGCAGCGTGGCCGCCCGCACGTCCCTCGAGAGCCGGCGCCAGAACCGCTCCCTGGGCGCCTACTGGCAGGTCGAGGAGACCGCACGCTTCGGCTACCGCTTCGTGGTCTTCGGCCTTCAGGAGGTCACGCCCTCGGTGGGGCTCTCGGTGATCCACGAATTCGACGAGCGCGGGCTCCTCGCGCCGGTCACCCGCGGCACCATGGGGTTCAACCTGACCGTGGGCTGGCTGTTCTAGGGAGAAGCGCTCTCTCTTGCCGTGAATCCACGGGAGAGAAGCTGCGCCACGAACGCCACGACGCCACGAAGAAGAAGAAGAAGAAGAAGAAGCAATCTTTGTCTCAGAGGCAGAGGCGCAGGCCTCAGCCGACGAGCGCTTGCCGCACCTGCAGGAGCGCTTCGGGCAGGGCGCCCAGCACGAGCTGTGCGTCGAGCCGGAGCACGCGGTAGCCGAGGCGCCGGAGCGCCCGTTCCCGCCGCGCGTCGGCGGCGACTCGCCTGCAGTGGTAGCCCCCGTCCACCTCGATGACGAGCCTCGCCGAGGGCACGACGAAGTCCGCGATGTAGTTCCCGAGCACCACCTGACGGCGGACCTCGACGCCGAGCTTCTTGGCCCGCAGCGCCTGCCAGAGGGCGGCCTCCGACCGGGTGGGCGCCGCACGCATCTCGGCGGCACGCTGCGAGAGGACTTGCTGGCGACGAAGCTGAGTGATGGGGCGAGCGGACATGGGTTCCTCCGAGGCCCGGCGTGGTGGGCGGGCTTCGCGACCCAGGGCGCACGATCTGTGACACGCCGCCTGTGGCGCTCTCAGCTTCGTATTCGTCGACACATTCGGCCCGTTGCTTCGAGTGATCGAGCGGCGTGGCGCAGAGCGTGCGCCGGTTGAGCGGAGCCCGACCACCGCGCCGGGCCGAGGACACCAGGCCGCTCTCAGCAGCGTGCGACGACGTGCCAGCTACGGAACACCGCACGTAGCGACGAGCGAAGACGCACCGAGCTCGGGACGACCCGTCTTCCCCATTCGCGCGAAGCGCGAATTTGGGGAAGACCGACGCCGCGCAGCGGCGGCGAGTTGGGGCAGGAAATGCGCCACGAACGCCACGACGCCACGAACGCCACGAAGAAGAAGAAGAAGAAGAAGAAGAAGCAATCTTTGTCTCAGAGGCAGAGGCGCAGGCCTCAGCCGACGAGCGCTTGCCGCACCTGCAGGAGCGCTTCGGGCAGGGCGCCCAGCACGAGCTGTGCGTCGAGCCGGAGCACGCGGTAGCCGAGGCGCCGGAGCGCCCGTTCCCGCCGCGCGTCGGCGGCGACTCGCCTGCAGTGGTAGCCCCCGTCCACCTCGATGACGAGCCTCGCCGAGGGCACGACGAAGTCCGCGATGTAGTTCCCGAGCACCACCTGACGGCGGACCTCGACGCCGAGCTTCTTGGCCCGCAGCGCCTGCCAGAGGGCGGCCTCCGACCGGGTGGGCGCCGCACGCATCTCGGCGGCACGCTGCGAGAGGACTTGCTGGCGACGAAGCTGAGTGATGGGGCGAGCGGACATGGGTTCCTCCGAGGCCCGGCGTGGTGGGCGGGCTTCGCGACCCAGGGCGCACGATCTGTGACACGCCGCCTGTGGCGCTCTCAGCTGTAGGTTCCGGAAAATCTGCCCCTGGTTTTCCGGAAACTCTGGCACCGGTGGGCAGTACTGGGACGGCGCTTCCTTGCACGTCGGCGGGGGCCGCCTGAAGGCCGCGTGACGCCACGGCGTGCTCGTCTGGGTCGAGCTCGTCGTGCGGCAGGTGGCGCGTGCGACCCGAGGGGCCGTCGAGGACAACGATGCGGCCGCGTTCGAGGATGCGGTCGACGATCGCCCTGGCGAGGTCGGGGTCGCGCGAACGCGCGGAACGGCTCGGCCTTCGAGGGCCGCCCGATCCGGCGCGCCTTCCGCTCGCGCGCATCGTCCGCATCAGACGGCGGCGTCTCCTTGTCGAGCCGGCGAACCTGACGGAGCGACACTCCCGTCCGCTTCGCGACGTCCGCAGCGCTCAACCCCGCACGGCGGAGAACCTGAACCTCGTGTCTCTTGAGGAGCGGCAACATCTCCTCCGGTTGCCGCTGCCGTTTCATCGCGTCAGCTACGCTTGGCTCCATCTCTGGCTCCCTTCAAGGGGGTGCCAGATTTTCCGGAACGGATGCGGCCAGATTTTCCGGAACTCACATCAGCTTCGTATTCGTCGACACATTCGGCCCGTTGCTTCGAGTGATCGAGCGGCGTGGCGCAGAGCGTGCGCCGGTTGAGCGGAGCCCGACCACCGCGCCGGGCCGAGGACACCAGGCCGCTCGCAGCAGCGTGCGACGACGTGCCAGCTACGGAACACCGCACGTAGCGACGAGCTAAGACGCACCGAGCTCGGGACGACCCGTCTTCCCCATTCGCGCGAAGCGCGAATTTGGGGAAGACCGACGCCGCGCAGCGGCGGCGAGTTGGGGCAGGAAATGCGCCACGAACGCCACGACGCCGTGACGCCACGAAAGAAGACGAAGAAGACGAACTTTGGTGTCAAACCTGTATGCGCGTCGTCCGGGCGATGCTCCTGTTCCCCCGAACGCTGATCCCAGCACGTCATCCGACCTGCTCAGGGCTCCCAGGTCGGAAGCTCCTGCTCCGGTCCACAAAACGAGAACCGTGGCGCCGTGGCGTCCGTTGGCGCCGTGCCGCATTTCTTCTGCTGCCCGACCGATGGTCCTTATCAGGACTTCCAGCTCGGGAGGCTGGCACTCGCAGGCCATCCGTGTCACTCCCTCGGGTCGAGGGACAACGTGAGCCTGCGAGTCGGTGAAGTCGTCGGGGGACGTTACCGCGTGGACGCCGCGATCGGCGGCGGCGGCTTCGGCGCGGTGTACCGTGCGACCCAGTTGAACTTGAACCGTGCGGTCGCGCTCAAGGTGCTGCACCCGGGCCTGGTGGTCACCGACGGCGCGCTGGCGCGCTTTCGGCGCGAGGCGGAGCTGGCGCAGCAGCTCAAGAGCCCGAACACGGTCCGCGTCTACGACTTCGGCACCACCGACCATGGCCTGCCTTTCATCGCCTGGGAGCACCTGGAAGGGCGGCCTCTGGACACGGTGATCGCCCGCGAGGGGCCGATGCCGCCGTCGCGCGTGGCGCACGTGGCGCGCCAGATCCTGAAGGCGCTGATGGAGGCCCACGCCGCCGGGATCGTGCACCGCGACATCAAGCCGGCGAACATCGTGCTCACGGATTTCCCCGGCGAGCCGGATTTCGTGAAGGTGCTCGACTTCGGCGTGGCCAAGACGCTCCAGGAGTCGGGCGCGACGATGACCGCCGGGGCCACTCCGGTCGGGACGCCGAGCTACATGTCCCCAGAGCAGGTGAGGAACGAGGCCATTGGGCCGGGCACCGACCTCTACGCGCTCGGGTTGACCATGGCGGAGCTCCTGGCCGGACGCGTGGTGGTGCAGGGGCGGAACCTGATGGACGTCTTCCTCGCCCACTCGTCGGCGGAGCCTCTGGCGCTTCCGCCGGAGGTGCTCGGCGGCCCGTTGGGCGGCGTCATCCAGCGCGCGACGCAGAAGTCGCCGGCGCTCCGCTACGGCTCCGCGGCCGAGATGCTGATGGACCTCGAGCGCGCGCAGAGCGGTGCCGGCCCCCAAGCGCTCGCAGCCACGTTCCCAGGACACGGCTCCCTCGCGCCGCCGACCCCGGTGTCGCCGTACGCGCCGGGGCCCTCCACGCCGCCGCACACGGGTGGCGCGGTGCAGGTGATCACCCAGGCGCCGGCGACGCGTTCCGGCGCCGGCATCGCCATCGCGGTGGTCGCGGGCATCGTCGCCTTGGGCGCAGCCGGCGTCGTGGTGGCGGCGGTCGCGTTCTTCCTCGTGCAGCCGTCATCCACCCCTCGCGCGGGCGCCGGCCCCGGCGCCGGCAGCGAGCCCCCCGCTGCCGGGGAGCCCACCGAGCTCGGGGCGCGGAGCGGCAAGGGCTTCGACGGCATCGGAGCCACCACCATCGGCCTGCGCATCAAGCCGGCGGGCTGGCACGTCGTCGGCGAGCCGATCAAGAACATCGAGGGCACGTTCACCAGCTCGCAGATGTCCATCCAGCGCGGCACCGACAAGGGCACGGTCACCCTGTACCGCTTCGACGACCTCGAAGAGGCGAAGAAGACGGAGCCCCTGTTGCGGCAGAAGCTCGGCGTAGCGGTCGAGCGGGAGAGCGCCGCCATCCTGGAGGTGCTGGTGCCGCAGAACGAGGCCGAGGCCAAGAAGCTGCTCGGGGCGATCAAGGGCTCGTGATTGAGCTAACCTCGCCAGCATGAGCCGGCTCGCTCGAGTCCTCGGGGTGTGCCTCGCCATCGTGGCGGTCGCGTCGTGCGGGAGCGACGACGCCGCGGAGCCCTCCACCACGCCGGAGTGCGAAGGCGAGAGCGTGGAGTGCTCGGAGGACGCGCTCTCGCTGCGGATCTGCAACGCCGGCAAGTGGCAGGTCACCGAGTGCATGCGCGAGCAGGGCAAGGTCTGCGACGTCGATCGGTGCGTCGAGCCCTGGCGCTGGGGCAGCCCGAAGTTCGACCAGTGCGCGGGCGAGCCGAAGGCGACCGCCGAGTCATTGCGGGAGAAGGCCGAGTATTTCGAGGACGTCTCGAAGCGCCTGCACGTTCACCCGGCGCTCGGCTGGATGGCTGACGTGACCCTGCCCTGCGCCGGCAGCGACTGTACCAAGCCGGGCGTGCCCGAGACGACGGCGACCTACGACGACGTGGAGAGCTGGGACACGGGCGAGAACGATGGCCTCTGGAGCGCGCTCTACATGGGCGCCCAGGCTTACCGCTGGGCGGTGACCCAGGACCCCGCGGCCCTCGAAATGTTGAAGCTCCTGCTCGACTCGGAGGTGAAGCGCATGGAGATCACCGGCGTGCCGGGCATCTTCACGCGCCAGATGATCCCACCGGGAGTGCCGGGCATCGCTTGCCCCACCGATCCGGCCCAGTACGCGCCGGACGAGAAGAAGACGAGCAACCATTGGGTCAAGGTGGCCGCCGACGGCTGCCTCGAGAACACCGACCCGACGACCTTGGCCTGGAAGAAGTCCAGCGTGTGCGGGCTCGGCAAATACGCCGGCTGGTGCTTCCTCGACAACGTGAGCGAGGACGAATACGCGGGCCACATGTTCGCCCTCGGCGCCATCGCCAAGCTGGTGGACGACCCGGACGTGCAGACCACGGTCAAGAGCCTGCTCACGAAGGTCGGCGATCACATGATCGAAAACGAGCTGACCTTCGTGGACTGGGACGGACGCGTGACCGAGCACGGCAAGATCTGGGCGGGCACCTTCTTCGGCGGCTACAACGCCGCCATGAGCCTGTCGTTCATGAAGACCATCGCGCTCGCGACGGGCATCCAGAAGTACCAGAGCTTCTACGAGGACTGCCTCTTGCAGCGCAGCGGCGAGAACGCCTGCATCCACCACCTGGGAGCGACCACCAAGCCCTACGACGACGTGCTCTCGCCCGTCGGGCTGAACCTGGGCTGCAAGGCGAACTGGAACAACTACTCGATGTACATGCTCTCGCTCCACGGCCTCCTGTGGGGGGAGCGGGATCCGGTGGTGCGCCAGAAGGCCCAGCTGGTGCTCGAAGGCGAGATGTGGAACCCGCCGGACTACCCGCGCCCGCTCTCGGAGCAGAACAACAGCTTCTTCGACTTCATCTACGCGGTCAGCAAGCCCATCGGGCCGAACGACCCGCCGGCCAAGCAAGCCGTGGAGAACGGCATCTGCATGCTGCGGCAGTTCCCGGCGCACAAGCTGCCCTTCGACTTCACCTGCCCTGCCTCGAGCTGCGTGGAGGTGTGCAAGGACCGCTTCGACGAGCCCATGACCGACTACCCGCGCCCGATCGCCGAGCGTTGCGTGGCCCGCTTCGTGTGGTGGGGCTCGCCCTACTCCACCAAGCCCTGCACGGCCGACCCGCGCTACGTGCGCTCGCCCGCCGACTACCTGGTTGCGTATTGGATGGGCCGCTACTACGGGTTCATCGACGAAAAGAGCTGAGGAGCCCAACTGATGACGGAAGCAAAGGAACACAAGGGTGGCTGCCACTGCGGCAAGGTCCGCTACCGGGTCAACATGGCGCTGGACAAGGCCATCAGCTGCAACTGCTCCATCTGCAGCAAGAAGGGCTACTTGCTCTCGTTCGTGCCGGCCGCGGCCTTCGTGCTCGAGAGCGGACAAGAAGCCCTCACCGACTACCAGTTCAACAAACACGTCATCCATCACCTGTTCTGCTCGAGCTGCGGCATCGAGTCCTTCGCGAACGGCGAAGGTCCTGACGGTTCGAAGATGGTGGCCGTCAACGTGCGCTGCCTCGACGACGTGGATCTGTCGAAGCTCCAGCTGAGCGAGTTCGACGGCCGGAGTATGTGACCCTCAAAGACGAGCTTCGGACCACCGGGACGCTGGCCGGTCCGCTGGTGCTCGGCCACTTGTCCACGGGCCTGGTCAGCTTCGTGGACAACGTGATCGCCGGCCACCACGGGACGCGCACGCTGGCCTCGGTCACCATCGGCACCGCAATCTTGTGGCTGCCGCTCACGGTGGTGCTGGGCACGCTGATGAGCGTGCCCCCGGCCGTGTCGCAGCTGCGCGGCGCGGGAAGGCGCGCGGAGATCGGCCCGCTCTTCCGCCAGGCGCTCTGGCTCGCGCTCGGGCTCGGCCCGCTGCTCTTCCTGTTCCTGACCTTCGCGCCGCGGGCGCTCGGCCTCTGGGGCATCTCGCCGGAGATCGCGCCGGGGGCCACGGGCTTCTTGCACGGCATCCGCTGGGGGCTGCCCGCGTTCACGCTGTTCCTGTGCATGCGTTACCTGACGGACGGCCTGCACTTCACCTTTCCCTCGATGCTGCTGTCGTTCGCGGGGCTCTTGATCCTGGTGCCGCTCGGCTACGCGCTCACCTTCGGCGCGCTCGGCCTGCCGGAGCTCGGCGCTCGCGGGCTGGGCTTCGCCTCGGCGGCGGTGATGTGGTGGCAGGCGCTGATGCTGGGCCTGTACCTGGTACGGGCGCGTCGCTTCGCCGACCTCGGCCTGTTCGCCCGCTTCGACCCGCCGCGCCTGGCCGAGATCCGCGCCTTGCTCACGGTGGGCCTGCCCATCGGCTTCACGGTGCTGATGGAAGGCAGCTTGTTCATCGTGGCGGCGCTGCTCATCGGCCGCCTGGGCGAGGTCCCGGCGGCCGCGCACCAGATCGCCATCAACGTCGCGAGCCTCTGCTTCATGGTCCCGCTGGGGCTCGCGGAGGCCACCACGGTCCGCGTCGGGCACGCGGTCGGCGCGGAGGACCGCCCGGGCGTGCGCCGCGCCGCCTTCGCCGGCTTCCTGCTCATGCTCGCGACGCAGTCCGTGACCGCCCTGGTGCTCTTCGCCGGCCGGGAGCAGCTGGTCACGCTCTACTCCGACGACGCGGCCGTGGGCGCGCTGGCGGCGAGCTTGATCCTGTACGCAGCGGCGTTCCAGTTCCCCGACGGGGCGCAGGTCCTGTCCAACGGCTCGCTCCGCGGTCTGAAGGACACGCGCGTGCCGATGCTGCTCGCGGCCGTCGCTTACTGGGGCATCGGCATCCCGCTCGGCGCCTGGCTCGCGCTCGGCGCGGGGCTCGGGCCCAAGGGGATGTGGATGGGCATGATCGCCGGGCTCAGCGTCGCCGCGCTGCTGCTCGGCATGCGCTTCCTGCGCGTCTCGCGGCTGGCCAGGCCGAGCTAGCCCCGCCGATCGCGATCTAGCGCGCTCGCAGCAGCGTGCGATGACGTGCCAGCTACGGAACACCGCACGTAGCGACGAGCGAAGACGCACCGAGCTCGGGACGACCCGTCTTCCCCATTCGCGCGAAGCGCGAATTTGGGGAAGACCGACGCCGCGCAGCGGCGGCGAGTTGGGGCAGGAAATGCGCCACGAACGCCACGAACGCCAGGAACGCCACGAAAGAAGAAGAAGAGAATTTGGTGTCAAACCGGAGCGCGCCTCGTCCGCTGCGATGCTCCTCTTCCCCCGCGCGCTGATCCCAGCACGTCATCCGACCTGATCCGGGACTTCCAGGTCGGAGGGTCCAACAGGACCACAAGACAAGAACCGTGGCGCCCGTGGCGTCCGTGGCGCATTTCTTCTGCGGCTCACCCGCTTGGGTCGGAAGCCGCGGGCGCGATGGTCAGCTTGCTCGGCTACTTCTTCGCCAGCGCCGCTTCGACGTCGCGATCCACCGCCGTCGAATCGCCGGTGGTGTAGCCCTCTTTCTTCGTCAGCACGCTGCCGTCGCGGCCGATCAACACGCTGTACGGAGCGCTGGTCTTCGGGTTGTAGAGCGCCACCACGCTGGTCTCCTGATCGAGCAAGATCGGGAACGACACGCCGA
The DNA here is from genome assembly GCA_015075635.1 of Polyangiaceae bacterium. NCBI lineage: Bacteria > Pseudomonadati > Myxococcota > Polyangiales > Polyangiaceae > Polyangiaceae bacterium. The sequence continues at coordinate 1,299,152 of JABTUA010000001.1, read as the reverse complement.
GCTTCTGCACGGTGCTCTTCACCTGCGCGATGGAGTCCGGGCCGTCGATGGACACGCCGAGCACGACGAAGCCCTTGTCCTTGTGCTTCTTGTAGAGCTCGTCCAGGTGCGGCATGGAAGCCAGGCAGGGGTCGCAGAAGGTGGCCCAAAAGTCGATCAGGACCACGTCCTTGCCCAGGTGGTCCGAGAGCCGCACGGTCTTGCCGTCCAGGGTCGAGAGCTCGAAATCCGGCGGCCTCGCCCCGCCGGTCTCGGCGCTGGACGCACCCGGGGGCGAGCCGCCGCCGCAGCCAGGCGCGAGGCACGCCAACAGAGCGAGCAGGGCGCCGCGCGCCGCGAGCTTCGTCGTCATCACAGGTTGGACAGAGCGTCGTCGATTTCCGCCAGCACGCCGTTCGGCCCGGTGACGGCGCCGCCCGAGAGCTTCTTCACGATCGTCATCGTCTTGGTGTCCACCAAGAGACCGCCGGGGACGGTGCCCTGCTCGAAGTACACGCCGATCTTGAAGGCGGGATCGACGCCCATCGGGAACGCGACCTCGTACGTCTTGCCCCAGGACGCCAGGTTCGCCGGCGTCGCGGGGCCGGGCGGGTTGGCGCCGTTCTCCATCAGCGTGCCGAAGACCTGCACCCCCTTGGGCTTGATCTCCTGCTCGTAGGTGTCCTCGTCGCGCATCTGCTGGTACTCCGCTTGGCAAGGCCCACACCAGACCGCCGAGGAGTTGATCCAGAGCAGCTTCCACGGCTTCGTGCCGTCGGGGTTGTAGTACTCAGCGATGCTGACCGGCTCGAATGCGCCGGTGTCGTAGGCAGCGTCGGCCGGAGCCTTCCAGCCGAGCAACGCCAGCGGCTCGATCACCGAGTCGACCTGAGTGCCGAAGGGAGCCTCGGGATAGACGAAGCTGTCGAAGGGCGGCTCGGTCACGTTGCCGCCCCCGCCGCTGCCGGTGTTGACCACCGTGCCTTTGTCGAACTCCTTCTGCGCGGGCGGATCGGCGGCGTCGGAGCCGCATGCCGTAGAAAGTAGAGCTAGGACACCGACGCTCGCGAACAGGGCCGTCTTCATGGGTAGCCTCCCGGGACTGTGCTAAACCCGCGTGGAGCATAGCGGGAGCGGTGATCCCGTCAAGCGACGCGGCAGGCTTCCCCCGCCCGCCGGGCCGCGGTAAGGGCGAGCCCTCGGTCATCCTTGGGGTTCCGGCCGGGCGGGCCGGAGAGAGCGCACGGAAGGTTCAGCATGGTCAGGTCCAAAGAGTGGTCGTTTGGCGAGCTGGGTCGAGCCCTGGGCGCGGTCCTCGGGGTGGTGGCGGTGGTCGGGCTCGCGCTGCCGGCGTGCAGCGGCGACGAGGAGGCCAAGGGCTGCGAAGGCGTCGTCAGCGCGTCCGGCGAGTGCCAAAAGAAGTGCGTCGACACCGGCTGCACCACCGGCATGAAGTGCGTGCTCAACGCCTGCGGCCAGACCTGCGCCGATCCGGTCAAGGACTGCCCCGCCGGCAAGCACTGCTACGCGGTGAACGCCGACGACGGCACGCCGGGCCAATACTGCATCTGGGCTCCGTTCACCAAGGGCGGCACGGTGCTCGGCCAGTACGACACGACGTGTACCGTCGACACCGACTGCGACGAGCTCCGCGGCTACAAGTGCCTGGGAGGCACTTGCAAGCTCACCGGTTGCAAGCTCAACGCCGACTGCGCCGACGTTCCCGGCTCCTGCGTCAAGGACCCGGGCGGCGACCCGACCAAGAGCTACTGCGAGAAGGGAACCAAGGCGCTCGGCCTCGCTGAGAAGTGCACCAAGTCCGCCGAGTGCGACGGCGACCAGAGCCTCGCCTGCGTGAACGGCGAGTGCAGCTACGTCGGCTGCTCGACCCACGCGGACTGCGCGACGGTGGGCGAGTGCAAGGCGGCGAAGGACGCGGAGGGCAAGGACGTGCTCGCCTGCGTCAAGGGCACGACCTACCCCACCGGCCAGTTCGGCACCAAGTGCCCGGGCGGCACCACGGCGAAGGAGTGCGACGAGGCCAACAAGTTCGTGTGCGTGGGCGCCGGCCCCGGTGACATCGAGGCCTACTGCACCAAAGCGGGCTGCCTGGCAGACAGCGACTGCGCCGCCGGCTACGCCTGCGCCACCGTCCGCACCAGCAAGAAGCCCTGCGCCGACGCCTGCGGCATCACCGGCGCGTCCGGCAGCGGCTGCGTCACCGCCGCCGAGATCGGCGCCGGCAAGGAGTACTCGTGCGGCGGCATCAGCCTGCTCCGCAACATCTGCCTGAAGCGCGCCTTCTGCAACGACTGCGAGACCGACGACGACTGCCGCGCCAAGCCCAACCAGCTCTGCGCCAGCGACGGCAAGGGCCACAAGTACTGCACGGAGCTCTGCGATCCGAACCAGTCGAACGCTTGCTCCTGGGGCAGCGCCGCCGACTGCGCCGTGCACGACACGGCCCTCGGCAAGCCGACCTGCGCGCACAAGTTCGGCGCGTGCAGCGGCACCGGCAAGGGCTGCGAGCCCTGCCGCGACGACGCGGACTGCCCCACCGGCTTCTGCTCGCGCTCCGACTACACCGGCGAGAGCTTCTGCGTGGACCTGGGACCGAGCTGCGACTGCGCCGGCTTCCCCACCTCTCAGAACGCAGTGTGCTTGGACGGCGGCTGCCCGAAGACCCCGGGTAACATCAACATGAGTTGCTACGGCGGCTCGGCCGTTCCCTCCACCAGCCTCTTGGCCAAGAAGTGCTATGGTGCGGACACGCTCAGCGGCGCCAAGTGGCCCTACACCCGACCCGGCTGCTGGCCCGAGTGACACGCCGCACGGTTGTGTCGCCGCGGGATTCGTCGTAGCGAAGTCCCCGCGGGGCGACATTTGCATGCGCCGCTCACGGCCCCCGTCCAACGCGGTGGGTCCGGCCTGCGCCAGCTTCGTATGGCCATGGGATGAACCAATAGGGAGAGCTTGATCATGAAGAAATCCAACGTATTCGCCGCCGCGCTGCTGCTCGGCGCTGGCGTGCTCTCGGTGAGTGGCTGCGAGAAGCTAGAAGAGGCGCAGGGCGCCGTCTGCTGCGACGAGTTCCAGGTGGGCGGGACGATTTCGGCCGACATCGGCGGCGGGGCCCAGGGCCAGGTCGCCGCGCAGGCCATCGCGGACTTCGCCGGCATCGCCTCGGCGGCGGTCAGCGATCTCACCGCCGCCTGCCGGTCCATCGCCCAGGATCTGGACGTCGACAAGGCGACGCAGGACGCGGCGGAGGCGACCGAAGACAAGCGCGGCAAGATGAAGGCGTGGTGCAGCGCCGCGGTCAGCGCCATCGGCACGTTCAAGGGCAAGGCGTCGGGCACGCTCACCGTGAACGTGACCCCGCCGGTGTGCGAGGCGAGCATCAGCGCCAAGGCCAACTGCCAGGCCAAGTGCTCGGTGGACGGCAAGTGCGACATCAAGGCGAACCCGCCCACGTGCGAGGGCGGCAAGCTCGAAATCGCCTGCAAGGGCAGCTGCACGGCGAGCGCCGGCGCAGAGGTCGCCTGTGAAGGCGAGTGCACCGGCGAGTGCAAGGGCGAGTGCACGGCCGAGGGCGGCGTGGAGTGTACGGGCAAGTGTGATGGCACCTGCGAAGCGTCCGCCGGCGGCACGGGTCCGCAGGCCGACGGCACCTGCAAGGGCAGCTGCAAGGGCACCTGCTCGGCCACCGCGCCGAGCGCCACCTGCACCGGCTCCTGCAAGGGCAGCTGCACGGCGGCCTGCAAGGCCAGCGCGTCGGCCAGCGTGAAGTGCGACGGCAGCTGCGACGCCGACTACGAGCCCGTCAAGTGCTCGGGTGGCGAGCTCAAGGGCGGCTGCCAAGTGGACGCCAAGTGCGACGCCAACTGCGACGCCAGCGTCAAGGCCAAGGCCGAGTGCCGCCCGCCGCAGGTGACCGTGGCGTTCTCCGGCGCGGCCGACGTGCAGGCGGCCGGCAAGCTCCAGGCCACGCTGAAGGCGAACCTGGGCGTCGTCTACGCCTTCAAGGCCCGCCTCGAGGGCATGGCCAAGATCGCCGGACAGCTCTCGGGCAACGTCGAGGCGGTCGCGGACATCAAGGCGGCCTGCATCCTGCCGCTGGTCACCGCCGCGGGCGAGGCCGTGAAGGACGTGGGTGACTCGGTCAGCGTGTCGGGCAGCATCGTTACCGAGGTGAGCACCAAGTAAGCGCCGAGCGCGTCAGGCGCCACCAGCGCGCGTTCCCGTCTCGGGAGCGCGCGCTGGGCTTTTGTGGGTTTGACAAGGCGTCGCCTCGGCCCTACGCCAGCGCGGACATGTCGAGCGAAGAGCAAACCCCGAGCATCTCCGGCCGCGCCATCGCCGAGGGCGATCCGGTGCCGGGAGTGAAGAACGTCGTGCTGGTGATGAGCGGCAAGGGTGGCGTGGGGAAGAGTACCGTCGCCGCCAACCTGACCCTGGCCCTCTCCCGGCGCGGCTACCGCGTGGGCCTGCTCGACGCCGACATGTACGGACCCAGCGTGCCGACCATGTTCGGCATCACCGGCCAGCCCACCACGGACGGCAAGAAGATCACGCCGCTAGCGCGCTTCGGCGTGAAGCTGATGAGCATCGGCTTCATGCTGGAAGATCCAAAGAGCGCCATCGTCTGGCGCGGGCCGATGTTGCACGGCGCGCTCGTGCAGTTCCTGAAGGACGTGGACTGGGGCGAGCTGGACTTCCTCCTGCTCGACCTGCCGCCGGGCACCGGGGACATCGCGCTCACGCTGTCTCAGCAGCTCCGCACCAACGGCGCGGTCATCGTCACCACCCCGCAGGAGGTGGCGCTGATGGACGTCTACAAGTCCGTGAGCATGTGCCAGAAGGTCGGCATTCCGATCACCGGCGTGGTCGAGAACGAGAGCTACTTCATCTGCGACGGCTGCGAGAAGCGCCACGAGCTGTTCGGCTCCGGCGGCGGAGCGAAGGTGGCGGAGATGGCCGGCGCGCCCCTGCTCGGCCAGATCCCCATGCACCCCAGCGTGCGCGAGTGGGGCGACGCGGGCACTCCGCTCGTCCAGGCGTCGCCCGGCTCCGCCATGGCCAAGGCGTTCGTGGAGGTCGCAGATCGACTGGTCGAGCAGCTGGAACGGGACAACCTTGCCGCTGCCGGAGGCCTGGTCATCGACAGGAGCGGCGGGGTGAATCGACACTTGCCGATTTCGCGCTGATTGGCAGGCGCCAAAAGGCGCGTTATAGGGCCGTTCCCCCAAGTCAGGGGGCACTGGTACCCGCATGTCCACCGAGACCGAATCCCCCACGACCGACTCCGCGCCCGAAGGTGAGGAGCAGAACACTTCCGGGCAGGCTCCGGCAGCTCCCGCCGAAGTGGCAGCGGCCCAGGGGCAGGACGCGGCGCCGCAGGCTGCCGCCGCCGAAGGCGAGCCGGCCGGAGACCTACCGGGTGACGACGCTGGCGACGAAGTCGAGGGCGAGGGCGAGGGCGACGCGAGCGACGCGAGCGACGCGGGCGAGGGTGCCGGCGCGGGCGAGGGTGCCGACGCGAGCGGCGAAGGCGAGCCCGGTAAGAAGAAGAAGCGCCGGCGTCGCAAGAAGAAGAAGCCCGGCGAGGGCGCCGAAGGCTCCGGTGCCGAGCCGCGCGACGACGCGAGCAAGCACCGCCCCCACCGCCCCGCCACCGAGCGCGCGCCGTTCCACGTCGGCGAAGAGGTCTTCGGCAAGGTGACCGCGGTGCTCGACACGGCCGTGATGGTCGATCTGTCGGGCAAAGCCCTGGCCATCTTCGACCGTACCGAGATGGAGGCCGACGACCTCGTGCCGAGCGTCGGCGACCGCTTCGTGGCCCGCATCCACAACGACGGCGTGCGCGGTGGCCTGGTAGTGCTCACGCGCAAACCGCTGCGTGAGGAAGAGATCAAGCCGGCCGTCGAGGCTGCGTCCAAGGACGGCTCGCTGGTGCAGGGCCTGGTCACCGGCGTGATCAAGGGCGGCGTCGAGGTGGACATCTCCGGCCTGCGCGCCTTCGCGCCGGCGTCCGGCATGGACCTCCACCCGCAGAACGCGAACTTCACGGGCCTGGTGGGCCAGCGCCTCGATTTCAAGGTGATCCAGTACAAGAACGCCGGGCGCGACGTAGTGGTGTCGCGGCGCCCGATGCTCGAGGCGGAGGCTCACGAGCGCCGCAAGCACGCGCTGACCCTGCTCACCGAGGGCCAGGTGCTGAAGGGCATCGTCCGCACCGTGGTCGAGTGGGGGGCGTTCGTCGCGCTGCCGGAGGCGGAGAACCTGGAAGGCCTCGTCCACATCTCGGAGGCGAGCCACGACGCGCGCGCGCGCATGGCCGACCTCGTGCGCCCCGGCGCCGAGGTCGAGGTCAAGATCCTGAAGATCGACGAGAAGGGCAAGATCTGGCTCAGCCGCAAGGCCCTGATCGAAGACCCTTGGGCCGCGGCCCGCGAGAAGTACGCGCAGGGCTCGCGCCACACCGGCAAGGTGCAGCGGCTGCTCGACTTCGGCGCGTTCGTCGAGCTCGAGCCGGGCGTCGAGGGCCTGATTCACATCACCGATCTCTCGCTGACCCGCATCGAGCACCCGAACGAGGTGCTGAAGGAGGGTCAGGACGTCGACGTCGTCGTCTCCAACTTCGACACGCGCACCAAGAAGATCGCGCTGCACCCCGCGCCCCCGCCGGAGCGCGCCGACGAGGCGCCGCAGAAGGTCGCGCGCAACGCCGTGGTCAAGGTGGAGGTGATCAAGCACGAGGCCTCGGGCCTGATCGTGCGCATCCTGGGGGTCACCGGCCGCGCCGCGCGTGGCTTCTTGCCCGCCGGCCAGACCGGCACGCCGCGGGGGACCGACCTCCGCAAGCACTTCAAGATGGGCTCCATCCTCGACGTCAAAGTGCTCGAGGTCGATCCGCGCCGCGGCGAGCCGAAGCTCAGCATCAAGGCCATGGCCGAAGACGAGGAGCGCCGCGCGCACCGCGAGTACCGCCAGGCCCTGCAAAAAGAGGGCGGTTTCGGCACCCTCGGCGACCTGCTCAAGAAGAAGCTCGGCGGCTGACCGCCCCGCTCGAGGGCGCCGACTCGAAGAATCTGCGCAACGACGCAACGACTTGTCGTTCTTGCGGGAGCTGACGAGGACCTTCCACCTTCCGACCCGGAACCCTGTCCGGGTTGGGCAGCAGAAGAAGTTGCGCCACGGCGCCACGACGCCACGACGCCACGACCATTGTTTGCGGACCTGACGAGGACCTTCTGACCGCGAGGAGTTCCCCTCGGAGAGGTTCATCTCTCCTGGACCGAGCCGTCGACGTCCAGCGCGACGGCGGCGAGCGCTCGGATGTCCGCGGGATGGACGTTCCGCGCAGCGCAACCGCCTGCGACGCACCGGATGTCCGCGGGATGGACGTTCCGCGCAGCGCAAACCCACTGCGACGCACCGGATGTCCGCGGGATGGACGTTCCGCGCAGCGCAGCGGCCTGCGACGCGCCGAATGTCCGCGGGATGGACGTTCCACGCATCGGAACCCCGAGGCGAGCAGGATGACGTGCTGGGATCAGCGCCCGGGGAGGACCGACCCGTGCAGTGGGCGACGAGCCCCCAGGTCTGACACCAAGATCTTCTTCTCTCTTCTTCGTGGCGTCGTGGCGCTCGTGGCGTCGTGGCGCATTTCCTGCCCCAACTCCTGGAGGGGGAGATGTCAAGAATGGTTCTTCGCGTGGCCAGGGCCCACGACGCAGTTCGCGCGTCGGGCGGTTGGCTAGCAGTCACGGAGTAGCGCTCGGGGCTAGCGCCTTTCCAGGTACGCGAGTCTGGCGGCGCTGATCGAGACGGCGTGTCGCGGTGCGGAGACGATGAGCTGCTGATGGCGTTCTGAAAGTAGATGTCCGTGCCTGTCCGATTAGGGCGGCACGATCCTCCTGGAAGGGCCTCTTGGGTCCATGGCTTCAGTAGATGCTCCGAGGACGCACAACCTCGCATGGGGACCTCCGCTGCGCGTACAGGGGGCCAGTTGGGGCATGGGTGCTTGTCCTCGAAGTTTTTGGGAGCCGCCGGCGAGCATTCGCTCCATCTGCACCGAGAGCGCGAGTGGCGAGCAGCTACTTCGCGTCTGTCGTGCAGTGCTTGGCCGGGTCGTACTCCTCCTTTTTTCCAGATCGCCAGGGTGGCCGAAGCGATGCGACGCAATCGTCAGGCGGGCGAGCGGTGGCTTGAGTTCTGCAGCAGCCGGTCGTAGTCGCGGCGCAGCGGGTGATCGGTCTGGGCGATGACGCTGAGCGCCGCGCCTTTGAATATGGCCTTCAGCAGGGGATTGCGGTTGCGGTTGAGGCCGCGGGTGTGGGCGACCTGACGGCGCACCCAGCGCTGGCTCCGCTCGTCGCGCTCGTAGTCCGACGAGCTGCGCGTGACGATGCCGAGGCCGCAGTACCCGAAGAAGTCGCGCTTCGTGGAAAAGCGGAACGGCGTGACGACGATCGCGACGATGTACGCTGCGCGCACCGGGCCGATACCTGGCAGCGTCGTCAGCCGGCGCACCTCCGCATGCTCCCGTGCTTGCTCGAGCAGCCATATCTCCGCCTGTTCGCGGACTTCGCACAGACCGTCGAGCTCGGTCGACAGCAGCTGAGCCATGCGCGCTCGGGCCGGCGGCAGCTTCGGCAGCCACTGATCTCGGGTATCCGGGTCGTAGATCTCGTTGCCCATGCCGTGGATGCCCCGAGAGCGATACAGCGCATTGAGCCTGAGCTTCGTGCGGACCACGTCGGCAGTAGTGACCCGATGAGCTCGCACCGCCTCGCGCAGCTGCGTGAAGCGGCCGCGCGCCTTGAAAAACGACGTTCTCGAGGTCGCCCTTGCGGAGCTTCGAGGCGAGATTCCAGGCATCGATGGGTCGTTCTTCGCTCCGGCATGCTTGTCGGGCTGGACCACCACGAGCTCCGCCACGTGCGGCTCCAGGACCTCGCAGAGCCATTCGCTGAGGGTGCCCTCCTCCATGCACAGGCGACGCTGTCCGGGAATGGTGCGAACGAAGTCGATCAGCACTTTCGCGTTCGTCTCGAGCGTTTGCTCGCGTAGCTGACGGCCTGCCGAGCCCATCACCGCGAACGTGCAGGTTTGCGAATGCGCGTCGAGTCCTATATAGCGATCCATCGGTGTCCTCCTTGGTGGCTGTTTCGGTTTGCACTTGAGGCAGTACCACCACCGGAGGACGCCGGTCGCAGAGCACGCGTTCCAGGCGATGGGCGCTCAGCCACACAGTCAGCGCGAGCACTCTGAGAACAGCTGAACCGAGCGTTCCAACCGCCACCCCCGTCTTATGCCTCGCCGCCGCTGCGCGGCGTCGGTCTTCCCCAAATTCGCGCTTCGCGCGAATGGGGAAGACGGGTCGTCCCGAGCTCGGTGCGTCTTCGCTCGTCGCTACGTGCGGTGTTCCGTAGCTGGCACGTCGTCGCACGCTGCTGCGAGCGGCCTGGTGTCCTCGGCCCGGCGCGGTGGTCGGGCTCCGCTCAACCGGCGCACGCTCTGCGCCACGCCGCTCGATCACTCGAAGCAACGGGCCGAATGTGTCGACGAATACGAGGCTGAGAGCGCCACAGGCGGCGTGTCACAGATCGTGCGCCCTGGGTCGCGAAGCCCGCCCACCACGCCGGGCCTCGGAGGAACCCATGTCCGCTCGCCCCATCACTCAGCTTCGTCGCCAGCAAGTCCTCTCGCAGCGTGCCGCCGAGATGCGTGCGGCGCCCACCCGGTCGGAGGCCGCCCTCTGGCAGGCGCTGCGGGCCAAGAAGCTCGGCGTCGAGGTCCGCCGTCAGGTGGTGCTCGGGAACTACATCGCGGACTTCGTCGTGCCCTCGGCGAGGCTCGTCATCGAGGTGGACGGGGGCTACCACTGCAGGCGAGTCGCCGCCGACGCGCGGCGGGAACGGGCGCTCCGGCGCCTCGGCTACCGCGTGCTCCGGCTCGACGCACAGCTCGTGCTGGGCGCCCTGCCCGAAGCGCTCCTGCAGGTGCGGCAAGCGCTCGTCGGCTGAGGCCTGCGCCTCTGCCTCTGAGACAAAGATTGCTTCTTCTTCTTCTTCTTCTTCGTGGCGTCGTGGCGCTCGTGGCGTCGTGGCGCCATCTCTCCAGCACCCGCTCCGCGCCGGGGAGCTACTCCCGCCGGAGCGCGTGAATGGGGTCCAGACGCGCCGCCCGGCGGGCCGGGAAGAAGCCGAACGTCACGCCGATGGTCGTGCTCACACCGAGGGCCACCATCAACGCGTCGGTGGACACGCCCATGTCCCAGCCCAAGGCCTTGGCGATGCTGCGCACCGCCAGCACGGCCAGGAGCGTGCCGGCCGCTCCGCCCAGGAGCGACAGCACCACGGCCTCGACCAGGAACTGGAACAGGATGTCGATCTCGCGGGCGCCGATCGCCATGCGGATGCCGATCTCGCGCGTGCGCTCGGTGACGCTGACCAGCATGATGTTCATCACGCCGATCCCGCCGACCACCAGGCTGACCAGCGCGATCGAGAGCAGGAGCGTGCGCAGCGTGCTCAGGATGCCCTCCTGCCGCCGCCGGAAGTCCTCCTGGCTGCGGATGCGGAAGTCGTTCTCGGCGCCCTCCGTCAGGCCGTGACGCTGGCGCAGGATCGCAGTGGCCTGCCGCTCGACCTCGGCGGCGGAGTCCGGCGTCGCGCCCTGCAAGAGGATGCGCCCCACCTGGCCCGGACGGGTCTGGAGCAACTTGGCGCGCAGGGTCGCGACCGGCATCACCACGACGTCGTCCTGGTCGTTGCCGAACGGGCCCTGCCCTTTCTGCTCCAGCACGCCGACGATGCGGAACGGATGGCGCCCGATGCGCAGCACCTGCCCGACGGGATCTTCGGCGCCGAACAGGCTCTCCTTCACGGTGACACCGATCACGCACACCTTCTCGCCGATGGTCTCGCTGCTGGCCGTCCAGAGCGTGCCGGAGCCGAGCTTCCAGCGGCGGATGTCGAAGAAGGCGCGCTTGCTGCCCACGATCATCGTGGGCGTGTTGGCGTCGCGCCACGCCACCTGCGCGGAGCTGAACAGGAGCGGCGCCGCCTTCTCGATGGCCGGAGCCTCCTCGGCGAGGGCGTCGGCGTCGCCTTCGGTGAGGATGCCGGCTGCGCGCTCGTCGCGCACGCCGCTCTTCAGCGTCTCGGCCGGCATCACCATCAGCGCGTTCTCGCCCATGCTGTCGATACGGCCGGAGATCTGCTGCGTCGCGCCCTCGCCCAGGGCGACCACGATGGTGACGGCGGCGACGCCGATCAGGATGCCGAGGGCCGTCAGGCTGGCGCGCAGCGGGCTGCGCCGGAGCGCGCCCATCGCGAGCAGGAGCGCGGTCCAGGCGGCGCCGAAGATCCTACTCATGGCGCAGCGCCTCGATGGGGTCGAGGTGTGCGGCGCGCCGCGCGGGCCAGAACCCGAACGCGAGCCCGATGATCACGCTGGTGGAGAGCGCCACCCCCACGGCCTCGGGGCTGAGCCGCATCGGGAAGCCGAGCTCCTTGGCGAACGCGAGCATCAAGAGCGTCGCCGTCAGGATGCCCGCCAGGCCCCCGAACAGCGTGAGCGCGATCGACTCCAGCAGGAACTGAGCCTGGATGTCGCCGGGCTTGGCGCCGATGGCCATGCGGATGCCGATCTCCCGCGTGCGCTCGGTGACCCCGACCAGCATGATGTTCATCACGCCGACGCCGCCCACCAGGAGCGAAATCGCGGCCACCGACAACAGCAGCACGGTCAGCACCGTGAAGATCCCCTCCTGCATCCTCTGGAACTCCTGCTGGGTTCCGATGCGGAAGTCCGGCTCCTCACCCTCGGCGATCTGGTGACGCTGCATCAGGATCTGCCGCACCTGCCGCTCCGCCTCGCTGGAGTGCTCGGCGCTCTTGGCCGAGGCCATCACCAGCTGCACGCGATCCCCCAGGGTCGGGACGACCCGCGAACGCCAAGTGCCGATCGGGATCAGGAGCCGGTCGTCCTGGTCCTCGAAGGGAGACTGCCCCTTCGAGCGCAGCGTGCCGATGATCTGGAAGGGGTGCTTGCCGACGCGCACCCAGCGGCCGACCGGATCCTGGTTGCCGAAGAGCTTCTGCTGGGCCGTCGGCGCGATCAGCGCGACCTTCGCCTTGGTCTGGGCCTCGCTCTCGTTGAAGCGCCGCCCCGTCGCCACTTCGTAGCCCCGCACCTCGAAGTAGCTCTCGTCCACGCCCATCACGCCTATCTTCCCGTTGCCGAGCTCGCTGACGACCTGAGCGTTGACCTCCGAGTAGACCGTGACCGCCGTGACCGCGGTGGCCTCCCGACGGATGGCCTCGGCGTCCCGCTCGGTGAGCCCCATGCCCATGTTGGCCCGGGACTTGGCGCCGCTCTTGGCCGCCGGCTGCGAGAAGATGAAGACCACGTTGGAGCCCAGGCTCTGGATCTGCTTGTCGATCTCGCTCCGCGCGCCGGTGCCCAGGGCCGCCACCAGCACCACCGCGGCGACGCCGATCAAGATCCCCACCGAGGTGAGGAGCGAGCGCAGTCGCTGCCGCACCAGCGCGAGCATCGCCATGCGGAACGACGTCAGGATCGCGTTCATGGCCTGCTCTCCACGGCGGCGGCGACCCGGGGGTTCTCGTTCCTCTCGTCGCGGAATATGCGGCCGTCGCGCACCGTGATGATGCGGCGGGCACAGGCCGCGATGTCGGCTTCGTGGGTGACGATCACGACGGTGATGCCGTGGTCCTCGGAGAGCGCCTGGAGCAGCGCAAGGACCTCGTGGCTGGTGCGCGTATCCAGGTTGCCGGTCGGCTCGTCCGCGAGCAGGAGCGGCGGGTTCGTGACCAGCGCGCGGGCGATGGCCACGCGCTGCTGCTGCCCGCCGGAGAGCTGCGCCGGCGTGTGGTGCGCGCGATCCGCCAGGCCCACCTGCGCCAGCGCGCGGGCGGCACGGCGGAACCGGTCGCGACCGCTCACCCCGCGGTACACCAGCGGCAGCTCGACGTTCTCCAGCGCCGTGGTGCGCGGGAGCAGGTTGAAACCTTGGAACACGAAGCCGATCAGGCGGTTTCGGACCAGCGCCCGCTGGTCGATGGAGCGCTCGGTCACGTCGATGCCCGCCAGCTCGTAGCGGCCGCGGGTGGGGCGGTCCAGACAGCCCAGGATGTTCATCAGCGTGCTTTTGCCGCTGCCGCTCGTTCCCACGACGGCGCACAGCTCGCCGGCGCCGATCTCGAGCTCGACGTCGGCGAGGGCGTGCACGACCTCCGGGCCGGTCAGGTAGTCTTTGCACACGCCGCTGAGTCGGATGAGCGACGACATCTGCCTCAGAACATGCCGAAGCGCTTCTGCTTCTTCTCTTCGCGCTGCTCGACCACGATGGGCCGACCGGCGGCGAGGTCGCCCGCGTCCTTCAGCTCCGTCCACACGCCGTCGGTGATGCCCACGCCCACCACCCGGTCCTCCAGCGTCTCGGAGCCTGGAGCGCCACCGGCGACGAGGTAGATGCGCCCCTTGCCCGGGTCGAGGGGCGGCGGCGGCTTCACGGGCTTCGGCTTGCCGTCCTCGTCTTTTTCGGGAAGCGGGCGGAAGCGCAGCGCCGCGTTGCGCACGGCGAGGGAGCTCTTGGCCTCGCGGGTCTTGATGGTCACGGTCGCCGTCATCCCCGGCCTGAGCTTCAGCTCCGGGTTCGACACCTCGATCACCGCCGAGTACGTCACCACGCCCTGGACGTTGTTCGGGCTGAAGCGGACCTGGGTGACGGTGCCCTGGAATTTTTCGCCCACGAAGGCGTCCACCACGACCTCCGCCTTCATCTGCTCGGCGATCTTGCCCACGTCCGCCTCGTCGATCTCGGCCAGCACCTGCATCTTGGACAGATCCTGCGCGATCACGAACAGCACCGGCGCCGCGAAGCTCGCGGCCACGGTCTGACCGGAGTCGACCGCGCGGTTCACGACGATCCCGTCGATGGGCGAGAAGATTCGCGCGTACGCCAGCGTCGTCCGCGCGCCGGAGAGCTGCGCGCGGATCTGGGAGATCTGGGCCGAAGAGGCCGCCACGTCGGCGTCGGCGACGTCGTGCTCGCCCTGCGCCTGCTCGACGTCGGCAGGGCTCGCGATGCCTTCGGCCTTCAGCCCTTGCAGCCGCTTCAGGCTCGCCTTCGAGGTGGCGAGGCGAGCTTGGGCGCGCTTCAGGCTGGCCTCCGCCGCCTTGAGCTGGGCACCGCTCTGACTCACCTGCGCGCCGTACAGCGTGGGGTCGATCTCGGCGAGCAGGTCGCCCTTCTTCACCTTGCTGTTGAAGTCGACGTGCACCTTGACGATCCGCCCCGAGACCTGCGCCCCGACCTGCACCTCCGTCAGCGGCTTCACGCTGCCGGTGGACTGCACCTGCTCGACGATGTCGCGCTGCTCGACGGCTTCGGTGCTGAAGCGCGGGGCCGGCGGCGGCCGCGTCGCGCGGCGATAGCTGGCGAAGCCGACTACGGCAGCCACGATCACGCCGACGACGATCAAGCGCCGGACCCAGCGGCGAGCCCCCTCGGCGCGAAGCTGCTTCTCGAGGTCGCGAACCGCGTCGGTCACGACCCCGGGTTGTGTGCCGTTCTGGGCGTCCTCACTCATGGCGGAAAGCGCCCAGGGTATAGCGCCGAACCCGCGGCGCCGCGGCAGGACCCGGACGGAGCGCCGATTTTGCGGCAATTCTGCAGGACATTTTTCGCGTGATCTCGGCAGCTTGGGCGAAGACACCGGGGGGGCCAAGGCCCGGCGCCGCCGGTTTGTCCAAGCGCTTGGTGTTGAACTATCGTGACCCGTCGAATTCGACCCCGGCCGGCTCCCTGATCGGTCAGGGCCGCGCGCCGGGACCGGCATGTCTCAGAAGAGCGACCGCGAGCTGGTGGATGCGGCCCGGAAGGGAGACGCCGAGTCGTTCGGCGTCCTGGTGCGGCGCCATCAGAAGCGCATCTACCGACTCGCGGTGCATTTGTTGCGCGATGCCGCGGAAGCCGAAGACGTGACTCAAGACACATTCGTGCGGGCCTATGGCGCGCTCGACCGCTTCGACGGACGTAGCGAGCCCTTCACTTGGATGTATCGGATCGCCGTGAACCTCTCCTTGAATGCGATTCGCTCCCGCAAGTCGGGGCGCAAGGCGACCACGCCGGACGATCCTCGCATCGAGGGGCTCTTGGCGGACCGGAAGAGCGTCGAAGCGGATCCGGCGCGCCTCGCCTCCGATCGCCAGGCTGCGCTGGCGCTGGCGGATGGTATCGATCAGCTGAGCGAGACCTTGCGCACGACTCTGATCTTGGTCAGCGTCGACGGCCTCTCGCACGGCGAAGCAGCGGCTGTTCTCGGGTGCCCCGAAGGCACCGTGGCGTGGCGCGTCCACGAAGCGCGGAAGAAGCTGCGTGCGCACCTCGCGAGCGTTGGTCATCCTGAAGATTCGGGCAAATCATGAGCGAGCAGGACCGAGAGGCACGGCTCCCGAAGCCCTTCGAAGCGATGCTGGACGGCTGGCCCGTCGCCGAGCGCGACGACGCCTTCTGGGACGACGGAGCCGAGAAGATCACCGAGCGACTCGAGTCTGCGCGTGGCGAAGCCGCCGCGCACAGCGCGTTGCTCGAGCCGCCGCTGCCGGCCGAGGCCGGCGAGCCGGGGTTCGAGCGCACGCCGAAGGCGGAGGAGCCGCCGCCGCGGAGCTTGGCGGAGCTGGCCCGCATGAGCCTGGCGACCGAGGCCCCGAAGTCGGACGCCACCGATCTCGCGCTCGCGAGCCTGTCCTTGGCCAACGGCGCCCGAGCGAGCTCACCGCTGATCGCCGAGGCCGAGACCGCGGCGCGCGCGAGCGCACCTGCCGTGGAGCCCGTGGCCGCCGCTGCTCCGGTCCAGGCGCTGCCCGTCCGGCGCCCCCAGCGCTCAGCGGCGGGACCGTTGGCCATGGCCGCCATCGGCCTCATGGGCCTGGCCGCCGCGGCGGTGATCGTGGTCCGTGCCCAGCGTCAGGGTGAGTCGAGCCCGATCGCGGCAGCTCCCCCGAGCGCTGCCCCGGCCGCGGTCGCGGCCCAGCCGACCGCGACCGCCACCGCCGAGGACATCGTGGCCCTCGACGATCTCTCGCCTGGCAAGGCCGCCGGCGCGGCCCCCGCACCTCGGCCGAGCGGCGAGAAGGTTGCCGCCAAGGCGGGCGGGCAGAAGCCCGAGGAGCCGCCGGCACCGGAGGCCAAGCCGGCGGAGCCGCCAGCGGCCGTCGCCAAGGCGGAGGAGAAGAAGGACGACGAGGCGGCCAAGCTGATGAAGCCGGCGGCGACCGCCGGTGATCTGCCGGACAAGCCTTCCACCGGCGCGGTTCAAGCGGCCATCGGCTCGGTCATGGGCTCTGCGCGCGCCTGCGTCGCCGGGCACGACGAGGACTCGCGGGCGACCATCACCTTCGGTTCGGACGGCCGGGTGTCGTCCGTGGCGGTCTCCGGCAAGGCCGCGGGAACGCCTGCCGAGGCCTGCATCAAGGCGGCCCTCGGCAAAGCCCGGGTCCAGCCGTTCGCGCGGCCGAGCTTCAGCGTGGGCGCGGCGATCAGGCCGTGACGATTCGGGGGAAATCCCCCGCGTTGACAAGGCCGGCTCCATCCCGCATATTCCCGCCCCCTCGGCCGAGCGGCCGTGGCTTTTTCGAGGATTCCGACGATGGTTTCGTCCACGAAGCAGACCTGGCGCCGGCGCGCGATCAACACCGCCCGTAACGGGCGTTCCCAGAAGCGTGCGCGCGTCGCGGCCGCGACGCCCGAGTTTCCCATCCACCCCGAGGGCTACGACGCGAAAGCGCCGGACGCCAAGAAGAAGAGCGCCTGAGAGATCCCCATGGCGAACCACCCCTCTGCACAGAAGCGTAACCGACAGCGCGTCGTGCGCACCGAGCGCAACCGCGCGGCCAAGAGCACCGTCCGCTCCGCCGTGAAGAAGGCCCGCGCGGCCATCGCCAGCGGTGACAAAGCCGCGGCGAAGGCCAGCGTGGCCTCCGCGAGCACGGCGCTGGCCAAGGCCGCCAAGAAGGGCGTCCTGCACAAGAACTCGGCTTCGCGCGTGACCTCGCGCATCCAGACCGCGCTCGGCAAGCTCGGCTGAGGCCCGCACCCCGAAAGTGGGAGCTTGCCGCGGCCCCGAGCGGCCGCGTGCTACCATCCTCTCGCGTCCGCCGTGGAGGCGGACCGAGAGCTTCATGGGTCGCCGAGAGGAGGACGTCGACGAGGATCTCTGCGGCACGGTCGTCGCGGGGAAGTACCGAGTCGAGCGCCTGATCGGTCGGGGCGGCATGGGCGCGGTCTACGAGGCGACCAACGTCGCCATCGGCAAGCGCGTCGCGCTGAAGTTCCTGGACCGAGAGGCCGCCCGCGACGCCGACGCGGTGGCGCGCTTTCAGCGCGAAGCGGAGGCCGCGGGAGCGGTCGAGAGCGCGCACATCGTCCACATCTTCGACTCCGGCAGCTCGGAGGACGGGCGCCCGTTCCTGGTGATGGAGCTCTTGAGCGGCGAGGATCTGCGCTCCCGGCTCAAGCGCGAGGGGCGCTTGCCGGTGGCCGACGCCATCCACATCACCGGGCAGGTGCTCCGCGCTTTGGCCCGCGCCCACGCGGCGGGCATCGTGCACCGCGACCTGAAGCCGGACAACGTCTTCCTGTGCCGGCGCGACGACGACCCCACGTTCGTCAAGCTCGTGGACTTCGGCATCTCCAAGATCACGCGTCGCGAGACCACGCTGGACACGCTCACACGCCGCGGCGTGGTGCTCGGGACCGCGTTCTACATGTCGCCAGAGCAGGCCCAGGCGCTGCGCGACATCGACGGGCGTTCGGATCTGTTCAGCGTCGGCGCCATCTTGTTCGAGGCCCTGGCAGGCCGGCCGCCGCACGTCGGCTCGGTCTACGAGGCCGTGCTGATCGACATCTGCACCAAGGACGCGCCGGACATCCGCACGCTCGTGCCGGAGGTCCCCGAGCCCGTGGCGGAGGTGATCGCCCGCTCGCTCCGCCGCGAGCGCGAGGCGCGCTGGCAAGACGCGAACGACTTCTACGACGGCCTGGCCTTGGCCGCGCCGGGCCTGCTCCGCACCGGTGGCCTCGGGTTGCCGCGAGCTCCGCTCTCGAGCGGGGCGGACACGAACCCGATCGGCAAGCCCGCGTCCGCGGTCGAAGCCAAGGTGGTGACGGCCGAAGGCACCGCCGTTCATCCGAGCGTCCCGGGCGACGCGCGAGCTCAAGCCCGACGCACGTTGGTGGCGGTGATCGTGGCGGCCCTGGGCGCCTTCGCCCTGACGGCGCTGCTCATGACCCGCCGCGGGGGCGGCTCCGACTCGCCGCCGGTCCAGCCAACGGCCGCCAGCGCACCCGCCGCCGCTCTTCCGAGCTCGCCGAGCCCGGCGCCCTCGCTCTCCGTTGCGCCCGAAGTGCCGGATGCGGCGGTGAGCGCGCACAAGCCCGTGCGCCCCGCCAAGCCGGGAGCAAAACCCGCGGCCTCGACCCCGAGCGCGACCCCGGTCAAACCGGGGCCCGCCGGCGTCGCGACCGGGCTCACCCTGGACACCAAGGGGCCGTAGCACAACTAGCGCGTGACCCCGCCGGAGCGATCGGGCAAAACCCGCGGGAGTGCTCGCCCGCGGCATCGCCCCCCGTCTCGGCCGTCCCGGCCGGCGCCTCCCGCTGCTGCTCGCGGCCGTGGCGAGCCCCGCCTTTGCCCAACCCGCGGCGACCGCCCCCGCCGCCCAGGAGGATCCGAAGACGAGCGAGGCGCGCGCTCACTTCCAGAACGGGGTGAAGCTCTTCAACAGCAGGAACTGGCAGGGCGCTCTCGCCGAGTTCGACGCGGCCTACAAGCTGAAGCCGGGGCCCAGCTCGCTGAAGAACATCGCGCTCTGTCAGAAGGAGCTCTTCCGCTACTCCGACGCGGTCGACACGCTGAAGAAGCTCCTCGACCGCCACGGCAAGGAGCTGTCGGAGGACGAGGGCCGGTCGGTGCGCGAGGCCATCACCGAGCTCGGCTCGCTGGTGGGCAGCATCGTGGTGCGAGTCACCCCCGCCGAGGCCCGGGTGTTCCTGGACGGCCGCGCGCTCGAGCCGCGGGAGCTCGGGACGAGCATCCAGCTGAACACCGGCGAGCACGTGCTGGTCGCCGAGGCCCCCGGCTACGCCAAGATCGCCCGCACCATCCGCGTCGCGGGCGCGCAGAAGGACGTGCCGGTGGAGTTCGCGCTCGTGGCGAACGCCGGCTTCGTGTCCATCACCAGCCAGGACCCAAAGGCGGCCATCGCCATCGACGGCAAGGCCCTGGCCTTCTCGTCCTGGCGCGGGCCGCTCGACCCCGGCCGACACTACGTGCAGGTCTACCGCGACGGCTTCAAGCAGTTCGAGCAGGCCTTCATCGTCGAGGTCGGCAAGAACATCGACATCGAGGCGGTGCTCACCCCCGACGACCGGACCGGGCCGAGACCTGGTGACCCCAAGCCGCCGCAGCAGCGCGGCTGGTACGCGCTCGCCGCGCTCTCCGGCATCGGCCTGCGCAACGCTCCCGGGGGCCTCGAGATCGACCAGAGCCAGGTCACCGGCAGCTCGCTCGGCGTGCGCGCGGGCTATCGGGTGTGGACCCCGGTCGCGGTGGAGTTGCTCCTGGAAGGCGGAAAGCACGAGGTCGACAAGGCCTGCGACACCGGCGTCAGCTCGCGCAAGTGCGGTACGTCGAACGCCTTCGAGCGCTCCTTCACCCTCGACTCGGTGCGCTTCGGACCGAACCTCCGGATCATGAGCGCCGGCGAGTCGCTGCGCTTCACCTCGGTGGTGGGCGCCGGAGCCGTGCGCCACGAGCTCGACCTCGACCCGCCCGACTCGACCGAGCCCGGGGCGAACGAGGCCATGCGCGGGGGCAACGCCAAGGGCTGGGACCCGTATTTTCTGCTCGAGGTCGGCGCCCAGTACAACTGGGGGCACGTCCTGCTCGAGCTGTGCGGCCTCGTTTTCATCGACGGAGCCAGCAACGCCAAGGGCAGGCTCGACGACGGCAAGAGCTGGACGCCGTTCGAAGACACCGGCGGGCTGATCATGGGCGGGATCGGCCTGCGTGGCGGCTGGAGCGAGTGGAAGCCCAGATAGAAGGGGACGGAGCATGAGCAACAGCAAGGCCATCGGCACCTACTCCGCGGAGAACCGCCACTTCGAGCCCAGCCCGGGCTTCCGCGAGCTGGCGCGCGTCGGCAGCAAGGAAGAGTACGAGCGCCTCTACCGCGAGAGCCTCTCGTCACCGGACACGTTCTGGAAGCGCGAGACGAGTGAGCTCGTCCTCCGAAAGCCCTGGACCGAGGTCACCGTCGGCGAGCTGCCCCACGTGAAGTGGTTCGTCGGCGCCGAGCTCAACGTGACCGAGAGCTGCCTCGACCGGCACCTCGCTGCGCGGAAGGACAAGCGCGCCATCGTCTGGGAGAGCGAACCTGGGGAGGTCCGCACCCTGACCTACGGCGAGCTCCACGCAGAGGTGGTCCGCTTCGCCGCGGCGCTGCGCGGGCTCGGCGTGAAGAAGGGCGATCGCGTCGCCATCTACATGGGCATGGTGCCGGAGGTGGTGGTGGGCATGCTGGCTTGCGCCCGCATCGGCGCGGCCCACAGCGTCGTTTTCGGGGGTTTCGCCGCGGAGTCGCTGCGGGAC
This sequence comes from Polyangiaceae bacterium, assembly GCA_015075635.1. NCBI lineage: Bacteria > Pseudomonadati > Myxococcota > Polyangiales > Polyangiaceae > Polyangiaceae bacterium. The sequence goes on along the minus strand of JABTUA010000001.1, from coordinate 1,278,483 downwards.
CGCATCAACGACTGCCAGGCCAAGCTCGTCCTGACCCAGGACGGCGCCTGGCGTCGTGGCCAGGTGGTGCCGCTCAAGACCACGGTGGACAAGGCGGTCGAGAGCACCCCCAGCGTCGAGAAGGTCGTCGTGCTCAGGCGCCTCGGCGACGAGCGCTGCCCGGTGGAGCTACGGGCCGGGCGCGACGTGTGGTGGCACGAGCTGGCCGCGAGCGCCGATCCGGCGGCCGGCGCGCCGGAGATCGTGGACGCCGAGCACCCGCTGTTCATCCTCTACACCTCAGGCTCCACCGGCAAGCCGAAGGGCGTCCTCCACACCACGGGGGGCTACCTGGCCGGGACGCACGTCAGCACCAAATACGTGTTCGACCTGCGCGATGACGACCTCTACTGGTGTACCGCCGACGTGGGCTGGATCACCGGCCACAGCTACATCGTCTACGGTCCGCTCTCGAACGGCGCCACGTGCCTGATGTACGAGGGCGCGCCGAACTTCCCGGATTGGGGTCGCTTCTGGCAGATCGTGCAGAAGCACCGCGTCAGCATCCTGTACACCGCGCCGACGGCCATCCGCGCCTTCATCCGCGCCGGCAACGACTGGGTGACGAAGCACGATCGGTCCAGCTTGCGCCTGCTCGGGACGGTGGGCGAGCCCATCAATCCAGAGGCCTGGATCTGGTACCACGAGATCGTGGGCGACAGGCGTTGCCCGATCGTGGACACGTGGTGGCAGACCGAGACCGGTGCGATCATGCTGGTGACGCTCCCGGGCGCGGTGTTCAGCAAGCCCGGCTCGACGGGGTTGCCCTTCTTCGGGGTGAAGCCGGAGGTGGTGACCAGCGACGGTGAGGCCGTGGGTCCGAACGAAGGCGGGCTGCTCGTCCTGCGCCAGTCGTGGCCCAGCATGCTGCGCACCATCTGGGGCGACGACGAGCGCTTCGTGCAGCAGTACTTCAGCGAAATCCCCGGCAACTACTTCACGGGTGACGGCGCTCGCTCGGACGAAGACGGCTACTTTCACGTGGTCGGTCGCATCGACGACGTGCTGAACGTCTCGGGGCATCGCATCGGCACCGCGGAGATCGAGAGCGCGTTGGTCTCGCATGCGTCGGTGGCCGAGGCAGCCGCGGTGGGCCGTCCCGACGACTTGAAGGGTCAGGCGTTGGTGGTGTTCGTGACCCTGAAGCCCGGCTTCGGCGCCGGCCCGGAGCTGGCGAAGTTGCTGAAGGACCACGTGGGCCAGGAGATCGGCAAGTTCGCCGCTCCGGACGACATCCGCTTCGCCGAGAGCCTACCCAAGACGCGCAGCGGGAAGATCATGCGCCGACTGCTCAAGGACATCGCCGCGGGCCGCGAGACCCAGGGCGACACCTCCACGCTCGAAGATCTGAACGTGCTCGCGAAGCTGCGCGCGCCCGACGAGTGAGGGGTCACAGCACGCACTTCTCTGCCACGCAGTGCGCGCCTTCCGCGCAGTCGGCGTCGCCCCTGCAGTCCACGTTGCAGGCGACCTCGCCGCAAGCGTAGGGCCGGCAGGCGTCCACTCGAACCTGGCAGGCGCCCGCGCCGTCGCACGAGAAGACCTCCTGCGATCCGGCGAAGCAGGCCGAAGCGCCGCACTCGTTCTCCGGGTTCGCGCCCTCCGGCAAGAACGTGCAGAAGCCCGCCAACCCGGGAAGGTTGCAGGCCTCGCAGACGCCGCCGCACGACGAGGCGCAGCAAACACCGTCGAAGCAGTGACCGCTCTGGCACTCCGCGCCGCCGCGACACAGGAGTCCGATGTCAGGCGGGACCAGCGGGAAGTCCGCCAGCGGACCGAGCGTCGGGCTCAGGATGTCGTAGGCCAGGACCGGCCCCGGAAGCGCCCGCGGGTCGGGAGGCGAACGGCTGATCACTTCCCCGATGCTCGGCTCCTCGGCGCACTCCGATGAAAGCTCGCCGACGCTGACCGAGTCGTTACTCGCGCCGCAGCCCTGGGCGAGCACGAAACCAAACACCAACCAGAGAGGTGACATGGGATTCGTCCGCATGGCGTCCTCCATTCGAGATCGGATGTCGTTTTGCCGAAGGGTCGATGCTTGCGGCGTGCCAACGGCGCGGACGCGCCGCTTTTCTCGGGCAAGTCGCGACCGAGCCGCGTTCCAAGCCACCCACACCGCCGCACACTCTGCGGCCCTGGGCGCCCGTTCCGCACCCGTTGCGACGCCCGAGCCTCAGCCGCAGAGCTCGACCAGGATGCGATAGCCCTGCCGGAAGTGCTCGAGCTCCGCTTGCTCGTTGGGCGCGTGGTAGTAGTTGCTGCGCCCGAAGCCGGTGATCTGCACGTCGAAGCCGCGGCGTTGCAGGTCGCGCACCAGGGGGAGCGAGCCGGTCATGCTGTACGCCTTCGGCGGCTCGCCGGCGCGCGCCGCGCCGATGGCACGCGAGAGCGCCTCGAGCCCCGGCGAGTCGAGCTTGCAGGCAATGCCTTCCATGCTGCGGCCGATGGGCTCGAGCCGCACGCGACCGCGCTCGCCGCCTTGGGTGCGGGTGCGCGGGAAGCCCCGCGGGGGATCGCCCGCCTCGATGCGTCGGTCGATGTCCGCCACGAAGGCCGCCGCGCCGCCGATCGCGGCTTCCATGTCGTAAAAGGGCGTGAGCCGGATGTCCCCTTCCACCACGGCCAGCGCGGGGATCTTCGTGACCTTGTCGTTCGGCACGTGCATGCGCGTGGCCTTGAGGGACGAGCTCGACAAGAACCCCCAACGTGCCTCGTCGGGGTGCGCGGGGAATTTCTGCTCGAACCACTCGACCAGCGCGCGAGAGGTGGCGCCCGCGAGCTCGAGGGCGTTGACGCAGTTCTGCGTGAAGCCGGAGTGGCCGCCGACCCCCGTGGCCTCGAGCCGCCACATCGCCATGCCGCCGGTGCCGACGGTGGGACCGAAGTCGGCGCTGTCGAGCCAGTAGATGGTCCCGGCCGCGAGGTCGTCGAGGGCCCCCACGCTGGCCGCGTAGTCGAGGCCGATCTCCGGGATGGGCGCCTCCTCCTCGTTGGAAATCAGCACGACCTTCACGGTGCGGTTCGGCTGAATCCCGCGCTCGCACAGCTCGACCAGCAAGTCCGTCAAGAGCGCGACGTGACCCAGGCAGTCGGTGACGCCACGTCCGTAGAGGACGTCGCCCTCCACCTCGAGCGCCCAGGGGTCGCGTTGCCAGCCCTCGCCTTCCCGATCCGCCGGCACGACGTCGAAGTGCGCGCCGACGAAGCCCACGATGCCGGAGCCCCGGCCTGGGAGCGTGAGCACCAAGTTCGGCCGGCCCTCGTGGCCGGGAGCCGCCAAGAGCTCCGCGGAGAGTCGCCCCGCCGCCACGTGGGGAGCGAGCCGCGCGAGCACGCGGTCGGCGGCCAGCTTCTCCTCCGGCACCAACCCCGCCGACGGCGAGTTCGCCAACCGGGGACCCAGGGCGACGAGCTCCGACAGCAGGCCGAGGAATCGAGGTTCGTTCAAAGCCAGGTTCTGCACGCTTTCGCCGATACCACGGGCGCGCTGGCGATCGCGCGAAATCCCGCGCGTGGCCGAGGAAACCTCGGTGGACTAAGCTCCCCGCCCATGCGCCCCGTGATCATCGGCGCCGGCCGCGGCAGCCGGCTCGGCCCCGAGACGGACGAGATCCCCAAGACCCTGGTCAAGGTCATGGGGCGACCGATGCTCGACTGGATCCTCGAGGCCCTCGGCGCCGCCGGCTTCACCGGGCGCGACGTGGTGTTCGTGTGCGGCTACGCGGAGGACGTGATTCGCGCGCGTCACCCCGAGTTCACCTACGTGAGGAACGCCGACTGGCAGAACAACAACATTTTGCTCTCGCTGCTTTGTGCGCGCGAGCACCTGACGGGCGGCTTCGTCTCGACCTACGCCGACATCGTGTACGAAGGCGCGGTGGTCGAGAAGCTGGTGAACGCCCCGGAGCACATCGCGCTCGGCTGCGACACCGAGTGGCGGCGCCGCTACGCGAAGCGCTCGCTGCACCCGGAGACCGACGCCGAGAAGCTGATCGCAGAAGGCCGCCGGGTGCAGCGCCTGAGCCGCCACATCCCGAGCGAAGAGGCGACCGGGGAGTTCATCGGCGTGATGAAGCTCGACCGACAAGGCGCACTGGAGCTCACGGACGCCTTCGATCGCGCTCGGGCGGAGTACGGCGGCAAGGTCTTCCGCGAGGGGAGGAGCTTCGAGAAGGCCTACCTGATCGATCTCCTCCAGCAGATGCTGGAGGCCGGCAGCGAAATGCACCGGGAGGACACCCGGGGGGGCTACATGGAGATCGACACCCGCGAGGATCTCGCGCTGGCCGAGGAGTGGTGGCTGAACCGCCCGTGAGCCCGGAGCGCGTGTCCGGTGACGAGCTGGTCCTCCGACTGGACCGGCTGTGGCGAGGCAGGTCTCCCGCAGTGCTCGCCTTCGACGGCGACGGGACGCTCTGGCGCGGGGACGTCGCGGAGGACGTGTTCCACTGGGCCATCGAGCGCGAGCTCCTGACCAACGCCCCGGAGCGCGGTCTGCGCGACACGGCCCGCGCCCACGGGCTCGAGCTCGACGGAGACTCCAATCAGCTGGCCGCCGGCTTGTTCGAGGCCTATCTCGCGGGGCAGCTCGCGGAGCGCACGCTCTACGAGCTCATGACATGGTGCTTCGCGGGCCTCGCCCTCGACGATCTCGGGGACCTCGCGCGCCAGGCCCTGGACGCGGCCGGGCTGGACGCGCGGCTGAACCGAGGCCTCGCGCCGGTGATCGACTGGGCCCGCCACCAGAAGGTCCGCGCCGTGATCATCTCCGCGTCGCCGCGCTTCATCGTGGAGGAGGCCGGCCGGCGCTGGGACTTCGCGCCCGCCGACATCGCGGCCGCGACCCCGGCGCTCGAGTCGGGTCGCGTGCTGCCGCGCCTCGCGAACCCGGTCCCCTACGGCCCGAGCAAGGTGCAGTTCGGGCGCCAGCTCTTCGCGGACGCGGCCTGGCTCGCGAGCTTCGGCGACAGCCGCTTCGATCTGGAAATGCTGGGGGCCGCCGAGCTCGCGGTCGCCGTCCAGCCCAAACCGGAGCTGCTGATGGCCCTGCGCGCGCTCCGCCGCGCCGTGGTGCTCGACGCCTGAAAGCCGCCGGAAAGCCTGGTCTTTCACCACGGTCGGCACCGGCTGAGCGATTGAATCGCCATTGACTTTGAGCACTTACGTGCAATACACGCATATATCCGATGCGTGTTTACGTCCGGCTCCTGCTCGGAGCGCTGCTCGGAGTGCTCGCCGCCTGCCGAGCCCCGCCGGAGGACGGCGCTCGCCTGCGCATCGCGCACATGGCCCGGCTCACCCACGCGCCGGCGCTGACCGCCCTCGACAGCGGCCGGCTCGGGCGGGCGCTGCCCGACGTGCAGATCGACGCCCAGCTGTTCGAGGTCGGCAACGCCGCCATCGAAGCGCTGTTCGCCGGCGACGCCGACGTGGCGCTCTTGGGCCCGAACCCGGCCATCAACGGCTTCGTGCGCTCGAGCGGTGAGGTCCGCATCGTCGCCGGAGTCGCCAGCGGCGGCACCGCGTTCGTGGTGAGGAACGACGCGGGCATCAACTCGCCGTCGGATCTGCGGGGGCGGCGGCTCGCCACACCACAGATCGCGAGCACGCAAGACGTGGCGCTCCGAGCCTACCTGCGCCGTCACGGCCTCGTCACCACGCTCGAAGGCGGAGACGTGATGGTGTTGCCCATGGGCAGCGCCGAGATCCGCCAACTCTTCCGGCGCGGAGAGATCGACGGCGCCTTCGTGTCCGAGCCGCTGGCGTCCGAGCTGGTCGCGTCCGCCGGCGCCCGCGTGCTGCTCGACGAGCGCGATGAATGGCCGGGCCGGCGGCACCCGGCCACCGTGCTCGCGGTGCGCAAGCGCTACCTCGACGCCCACCCCGGGAACGTCCGACGCCTGGTGGCCGCGCTCGACGCCGAGGCGCGCTGGGTCGAAGAGCACCGCGCCGAGGCCCTGGGGCTGTGTCTCGGAGGCATTCAGCGGCGCCTGGGCAAGGCCCCGCCCCGAGGCGTGGCGGAGCCCGCCTTCGAACGCGTGAGCTTCACCACGGATCCAATGCCGGAAGCTCTGGCGAAGCTCGCTCTGGACGCCGAAGCCGAAGGCTTCCTGCCGAAGGGCGCCGACCTGACCGGGCTCGTGCTTGGAGCCGCCCCGTGAGCACCGCCTGGCAGCGCGCGAGCGCCATCGTCGGGCTGCTCTTGCTCTGGCAGCTCGCGACGATGCTGGGACGCTGGCCCGCTTACGTGCTGCCGAGCCCGCTCGCCGTCGGCGCCTCGATCAAGGACGGCATCCTGAACGGAGTGTTGCCGACCGCCGTGGCGAAGAGCCTCGGGCGCCTGGTCCTGGGCTACGGACTGGCGAGCTTGGGGGGCGTGCTGCTCGGCATCGCCATGGGCCGCCTGCCACCCCTCGAGCGCTCGCTGGGCACGCTCCTGACGGGGCTGCAGTCGCTGCCCAGCATCTGCTGGATGCCGCTCTCGCTGCTCTGGTTCGGCCTGAACGAGCGGGCCATTCTGTTCGTGGTCGTGATCGCGACGCTCGGCACCGTGGCGCTCGCCGTCCGGGACGCGGTCCTGGGCGTGCCGCGCCTGTGGCTGCGCGCAGCGCGCAGCATGGGTGAGCGCGGCGCGAGCATGTGGCTCCGGGTGATCCTGCCGGCAACTCTGCCCGGCACCATCACCGCGCTGCGCATCGGCTGGAGCTTCGCCTGGCGCGCGCTGATGGCTGGTGAGCTGCTCTTCGTCGCCGGAGGTCTCGGCCAGGTCATGCACGTGGGACGCGAGCTGAACGACATGGCGCAGGTGATGGCCGCGATGCTGGTGATCGTCGTCCTGGGCTTGCTCTTCGACAACGTGGTGCTGGGGCAGCTGGAAGCGCGGATGCGGCGCCGCCGGGGCCTGTCCTGAGCGGGTGCGCTCCTCCCCTTTTCCGCCGGGACGAAAGCTGCTTTAACCGACGGTCTCCCATGCGCATCGTGCACAGTCTGGCCTTGGCCCTCGGGTTCATCTTGGCGTTCGGCGCCTGCGGCGGCAGCGAGCCCCCGCCCAAGACCGCGGGCAAGCCCGTCGAGGACGACCGCGAGGGGCCTTCCGGCAGCACCCTGGACGTCTCAGCCGAGATCGGCGCGCTCGACGAGAGCAAGGTCGAGAAGGCGTTCGCGGGCCGCGTGAAGAGCCTCTCGCGTTGCCTGGACTCCGGCGCCAAGCGCGTGGAGTTCATCGGGGGCCAGGTGGCCTTCTTCGTCAAGATCGACCAACACGGCAAGGTCGCCCACGCGCACCTGGAGAAGTCGTCGCTCGGCGACCGGGAGACGGAGAAGTGCATGCTCGACGCGCTGCGCGCCGCGGAGTGGCCTGCGCCGGTCGGCGGCCTGGTGGGCCTGGCGCGAAAGGGCTTCGATTTCGATCCGCCGAACGACGTGCGCCCGCCCACGGACTGGGACGGGGAAAAAGCGAGCGGCGCGCTCGGCTCGCGCAGCACCGAGATCGAGAAGTGCAAGGGGAGCAGCGCGGGCTCGTTCACCGCCACGCTGTACGTCAGCCAGACCGGCAAGGTCCTGGCAGCCGGGGTCACGCCTCCGGACGAGACCGGCGAGGCGGCCGTGGACTGCCTGGTCGAGGTGATCAAGGGCACGAAGTTCCCTTCGCCGGGCAGCTGGCCGGCGAAGGTGAGCGTGGAGCTCTAGACCCCATGATCCACCTCGAGGAGCGCGAGCTCACCATCCGCATCCATCTCTCCGCCAGCTTCGACCCGGACTACGACGGCGACGAGGACGGCTACGCCTGGTACGAGCGCTTCCAGCGCGAGCTCGAGCCCGAGCTCGTGCGCGCGCTGTTCGGCGTGTTGCGCTCGCACCCGCGCTTTTCGGCGCTGCCTGCGCCGCGGGGCGGCGATCCCGACTCCGTGCGCGAGATCGCCGTGAGCTTCGTGCCTTCGGCCCGCTGAGCGTCAGTCGCTCGGCGCGTCGTCGGCGCTGAACACGCTGAGCTCCAGCATCGCAGCTCCCTTGCCCGGCTCGGCGGCGGGCGAGAGCTCCACCCGGGCGGAGCCCAGGCCCGCCTTCACCAGTGCGTCGCTCACGCCGCGCAAGCGCTTGGCGGACTCCTCCGCCGCGACGTCGGCGCCCGTCTCGCGGATCTTCACCCGGCTCGCGCGATGACGCTGCGTCACGTTCGCCAGCGCGCCCACCACCTTCTGGCCGATCTCTTGCACGACCTCGCCGCTGAGCTCGGACGAAGCAATCCGGATCAGCGGCTTGCCCTCGACCACCGCGAGCTCGACCTCGCCGCTCTTGATCTGAGGCCCGAGGGCCAAGGCCAGGTCCCGCGCGATGGCCGCGTTGTCGGCCGCTTCGGCCTCGCACTGGCCGAGCTGGCGCGCCCGCTCCTCGGCCGCGTCCAGCGCCAGCGCCAGCTTGGACTTCTCTCCGGCGAGCTCCCGCAGGTGATCGCCCGTGCGGCCCAGCTCGCCGCGAAGCTGCTCGACGATCTCCGTCGCGAAGCGGCGCTCGGTCCCAGCCACTTCCGCCGCGAGCTTCTCCTCCGCCAGATCCGCCTCCAGGCGCTCGAGCTTCTTCTCGCGTTCGGCGAGCGAGGCGTGGAGCTCGTCCAGCTTGCGACTGACGTCGCTCAGGCGCGACTGCGTGCGGCGGTGAGCCTCCTGCTCCACCAGGATGGCCGAGCGCGCCTCCTCGTAGCGGGTGGCTGGGACCATGCAGGCACCCAGGGCGAGCGACGCGAGCATTGCGAGCGCGAGGTTCGATGTCGGGTTCATGGCATTCTCCTCACGCCACCAGGGCGCCGCGCAGCGTCAGGACGTCCAGGTGCTCCGCCAGGGTGAGCCGATCTGCGTCGCACATGCGCACGAACCGGAAGGCCTGCTGACTGCCCCGCGACCAAATCGGGCGAGCCCAGGCGGTGATGGGGTGGATGCGCTCGGGCAGCGTCAGAGTCAGCCTCTGAAGCAAGCCCTGGTGATGCGCTCCGATCGTGCGACCCCGATCCACGATGATGCCGGTCGGCGATATCTCGATCCCCCGGCAGCGCGAGACCAGGATGCCGTCGTGCGCGATGACCCCGAAATCCGTACGGCCTCGTAGGCCCACGCGACGTTCCATGAAAAACCTCCGTCCTCGGCTGGGATCGTAGAGGCGCAGGCCCAGCACGGGCCAAGTTCACACGCACATCCACCCACATGCTGCCGGTTATCGAACCTCTTCGAGAAGCGCTGGCGCTGCGACAACTTGGCCACTGCCGCACGCGAATCGTACGAGTGCGAGCGTGCAGAGGAAGCTCTGCCAGATGCTCTCTGGTGCCGCCGGCGTGCTCTCGATCGCTGGCTTGGTGGTGCTGCTCCCCCGCGGAGTACGCGCCGACGACGGCGCGCGCCCGAGCGTCGACCTGAGCCGCCTCCAGCTCGGCGACGACACCGCGACGGCTCCTCTCGACAACGGCGAGAACGCCGAGCTGACGCTGGACCCGAACCTGCAACGCGCGGCGCGCCGCTTGCTCGCGCTGGCGCGACCGCTCGAGGGCGCCATCACGTTGGTCCACGCGCGCAGCGGACGCCTGCTCGTGTTCGCGGAGTCCTCGCGCAAGGGCGGCGCTGCCGGCAGCGTGCTGCTCGCGTCGCGGCAGCCCGCGGCCAGCGTCTTCAAGCTCGTGACCACCACCGCCTTGCTCGAGCAGCGCGTCGTGGACGCCAAGACCGAGGTCTGCACGTCCGGTGGCACCCACCGCATCGAGCGGCGCCACCTGGAGCCTCCGCGCTCCGGTCGCGTGATCTGCTCCCCGTTCGGGATCGCGCTGGGACACAGCCGCAACGCGGCCTACGCCCAGCTCGCGACGGCTCACCTCTCCCGGGACGAGCTCGGCGACACGGCTCGACGCTACGGCTTCAATCGAGAGCTGCCCTTCGACGCGCGGGTGCCGCTCGGGACGCTCACGCTCCCCTACGGTGACCTCGACTTCGCGCGGACGGCGGCTGGCTTCACCGGCAGCACCCTGTCACCGCTCGGCGCCGCACAGCTCTCGTACACGGTCGCCAGCGGTGGACGGCGCATGCGCCTCCGGCTGGTGCGGAAGAGCGGAGACTTCGAGGCGCCGGAGACCCGCGAGATGCTCGGCCGGGTCACCGACGAGTGGACGGCGAGCCGGCTGACCAAGATGATGGAGGTCACGACTCGCGAAGGCACGTCGGCCGAGGTCTTCAGCGACGAGACCGGCCGCGCCTATTTGCCGCACATGCGCGTCGCTGGGAAGACGGGCACCCTTCAGCCGAGCCCGAAGCTGCCGACGACCAGCTGGTTCACCGGATTCGCGCCCAGCAAGAAGCCCGAGGTCGTGGTCAGCGTGCTGCTCGTGAACGGCGGTGCTTGGCGCCGCAAGGCGAACGAGGTGGCTCGGGACATGCTGCGCGCCTACTTCCACGCGCACGGCCGCCGGGGCGTGAGCGATCCCTTCGCCGACCCCGCCCCGGCAGCGCGCGTGGCTCGCGGTCCGCGCGCTCAGCGCTGATTGGTGCGGCGGCGACGCGCCACGCCGCCCAGGGCCACCAGGCCGAGGAACGTGCCGAGCGCGCCGGTCTCCGGAGCGCCCGGCGTGCTGCAGCCGCAGCCCTTCTTCGGGGCTGGGGCGGCGGTTCCGGCGTCCGCGCCCGCGTCCTCCGCGCCGCCCACCGGGGCGCCGGTCAGGCCCAGGGACTGGATCGGCGTCAGCACGACCTTCGCCGGGTCGATCTGCTTGCGGTCCTTGCGCGTCAGATCCGCGGCGACCCAGGTTTTGCGCAGACCTCGGTACTCGCGCGGCGGCTTACCCCAGCGCCAGCGCTCCGGCTGGTCGCACTTCATCATGCCCTTCCAGGGGTGGAAGTTGTTGTAGCGCGTCTGCATCTGGCTTTTGTCGGCCGGCTTCACCTCGGTCGAGATCTCCATCTTCTGGCCCTTGGGAATGGTGGCGCCGCCAGCGATGTGGCCCGCCGGTCCAATCTCCGGGTCGTCCGGCAGGTTCGACGCGTCGTAGCGGTGGTGCAGGCGCGTGAGCACGTACTTCTGTCGCGCCAGGAGCGCCTTGCGGCGATAGAGCTCCTTGCGGTCGGCCTCCATCTGCTTCTTGGCCTTGGGGCGCTCCGCCGGCTTGAGCGCCTTGAGCTCCTCGTCCTGCGCCTTCTTCTCCGCCTCGGTGAGCTCGGGTGGCTGCGGATTGCGCTCCGCCTCGGGCACCAGCTCCTCGAGCGCGTCGCCGCCCAGGCTCAACAGCTCGTGGGGCAGGAGCGGCTCGTTCTGACAGGGCTGCCCGCAACCCTCCGCCGGCCAGGCGTATTCGACCAGGAAGGACTTGGGCTCCTTCTGCTGAATCATGTCGTGGAGCGCGCCGTAGAACTCGCCCATGCGCTCCTTGACCGCGAAGTCCACGCTGATGTTCGTGGGCGGGAAGAGGTTTCCGTAGTTCTTCGCCTCGTAGCGCTGGTCCGGCGAGAGCACGTAGATGAAGAGCTCCTGCTTCTTGTCCAGGTTCACCAAGCCGAGCTTGGACGGGATCTTGGTCACCGCGGTCTGGGTGACGTAGCGGATCGGTGAGAGCGAGGCGCGCTCGCCGCCGACCAGCTCCACGCGCTTGGTGTCCACTTCCGCCACGATCACGTTCATGCCGGCGTCGACGTAGGGCTTGATGGCCGCGGCGCCCTTGTCCGTCAGCACGTAGCCCTTGCCCTTGAGGAACCCGGCCAGGTCCGCCGCCTGATCCTTGCCGAGCACGCTGATGGTGTACTCGCCCTCCTTGAACTCCGACTCCACGGTGACGAGCATCTCCTTCGGCACCTTCTTCTCGCCACCGACCTGCCCGCCGCCCAGGAAGGCGGTATCGGCGCTGGCGAGCTTGGAGCGCTCCCACTCCTGCTCGAGCGGACCCGGATCGCAAGGATCCATCTCCCAGAACTCCATGAAGCGAGGTGCGGTCAACATCTCGAGGCGGTCCACGAACTCGCGCTTGAGCGTCTTGACCTTGTCCGCCGTCACGTCCGCCGGCACCGGCATCACCAGCGCGAAGGGCTCGAGGGATCCCTCGTAGTCCGGCATCACGCTGACGATCGTCGTGTCCCCCTTCGGCATCACCGCGACGTGTGCCGCGTGCGCCGTCCCGACGCTCTCTTTCTTCCCCACGTAGAAACCAGGAAACGCCTGGGCGCTCGGCGGGTTGGCCGTGAAGAGAGCGGAGAGGAGCGAGGCAGCGACGGTGGTACGGAGCTTGTGCATCGCGCGAAGCCTAAATCACCAGGGCGTGCCAAGCGACCGGGATTTCTCCGGCCCTGCCAGCCCAACGCGCCCGTGGTAGAAGCTCGGCCGGCATGGACCTCGAGCTGAACGAGACGCAAGACATGGTCGCCGGGGCGGCGCGGGACTACGCGACGCGGGTGGTGGCTCCCCGCGCGGCCGAGCTCGACCGAAGCGGCGTGTTCCCGGCCGACACCGTGAGAGGGCTGGCCGAGCAAGGCCTCTTGGGCGTGAACGTAGCCAGCCGCTACGGCGGCGCGGAAGCCGGGGTGGTCGCGTATGCGCTGGCCATGCGCGAGGTCGCGCGGGCGTGCGCCTCGACCGCCGTGACCATGGCCGTCACCAACATGGTCGGCGAGGTCGTGCAGACCTTCGGCGACGAGGCGCAGCGCCAGGAGCACCTGCCCAAGCTCACGGGCGGGGAGTATCTGACCGGCGCCTTCGCGCTCAGCGAGCCCGGCGCCGGCAGCGACGCCGGCGGCCTCGGCACCGCCGCGCGAAAGACCGACGACGGCTGGGTCATCGACGGGCAGAAGCAGTGGATCACCAACGGGGGCTACGCCGGGCTGTTCGTGGTCTGGGCGCGCACGGGGGGCGCGGGCTCCAAAGGGATCTCGTGCTTCTTGGTGAAGAAGGGCACGCCCGGGCTCTCGGTCGGGCGCCCGGAGAACAAACACGGCCTGCGCGGCTCCAACACGGTGCCCCTCACCTTCGACGAGTGCCGCGTGCCGAAGGACGCCCTGCTCGGCGAGGAGGGCATGGGCTTCCGCATCGCGATGATGGCCCTGGACGGGGGCCGCATCGGCATCTCCTCGCAGGCCATCGGCATCGGCACGGCGGCGCTCGATGCCGCCGTCTCCTACGCCAAGGAGCGCCGGGCCTTCGGCCGGCCGATCGCGGATTTCCAGGCCATCCAGTGGATGCTGGCCGACAGCCGGACCGAGCTCGACGCGGCCTGGCTCCTGTGCCTGCGCGCGGCAGCGCTCAAGGAGAAGGGGGTGCCATTCACGCAGGAGGCCTCGATCTCGAAGCTCTTCGCCAGCGAGGCCGCCAACCGCGTCTGCAATCGCGCCATGCAGGTGCACGGCGGCTACGGCTACATCCGCGAGTTTCCGGTGGAGCGCTACTTGCGAGACGTGCGCATCACCACCATCTACGAGGGCACGAGCGAGATCCAGCGCATGGTCATCGCGCGCGAGATCCTCCGGTAGCCCCTGCCCTTGTCCCGAGTCGAGCTTCCACACATCCGGCGCGCGCTGTCGCCCGACGCCGAACCGCCCCGACCGGGGCAGGACGGCAAACATGCGGCGGTCGCTGCGGTGCTCCGCGCGGGCCCGACTGGCGCCGAGGTCCTGCTCATCCGGCGCGCCGAGCACGAGCGCGATCCGTGGTCCGGTCACATGGCCTTTCCCGGAGGTCGCTTCGACCCGGAGGACGCCCACCTGCTCGCCACCGCGCGGCGCGAGACGCTCGAGGAGGTGGGGCTCGATCTCGAGCGCTCCGCGGAGCTGCTCGGCGCGCTCGAGCCGCTGCCGGCGGTCGCCCGCGGGAGGCGAGTCGGGCTGACCATCGCGCCGTTCGTCTTCGAGCTCTTGGGCAGCGTGGAGCTCCGCCCCAATCACGAGGTCGTGGAGGCGCTGTGGGCGCCGCTCAGCGGTCTGGCCCGGGGCGAGGGCCGAGCCAAGGTGGACTACGTGCTCGACGGCCAGAAGCTCGAGCTCCCGGCCTGGGACGTCGAGGGCCGCGTGGTCTGGGGACTCACGTACCGCATGCTCGACTCGTTGCTCGAACGCGTCAGGGCGTCTCGTTGATCTGCGGGTCGCAGGCCTGGGTGAAGTCGCAGGCCGGGCCGCCTTTGGCCGTCACCGTCAGCGTGTACTGCGTGCAGCTCGCGGTGGCGCCCGACTTGCGCCGCACGCGCAAGAGGTAGGGCTTGGTGTGGGGGCCGCAGTGGATCGGCGCGGTCGCTCCACATGACTTCTCCCCGACGGTCTTGCCGCCGACGGTGCCGGTGCCATCCACGCACCAGTCGTAGCTGGTCAAGTCCGAGTGCTTCGCGTCGGGGGTGCCGCAGCTGCCTCCCCGGATCACGTCGAACACGAACTCGTTGTTGGTGGCCGGGGCCGAGAACTCGATGTGGACGTGGTAGCTGTTGGTGGTCGTCTCGTCGCTGTCCACGGTGTCGAACTTCCACCAGTCCACGTCGCTGTCGGAGCTCAGCGTGCCCTTCAGCGTCAGCGGCGTGGTGTTGGCGTCCGTGACGCTGCCCGCCGAGCTGGCGGTGGCGCTGCAGGTGTTGTTGCCGGGCTCCGCAGCGTCGACCTGACAGGCGCAGCCGTTCGTGGTCGGTCCCGGCGGGTAGGCCGCCCATCCCGTGTCGCACGAGTCGATCTCGCAGGCGCCGAAGCTGCACTTCTGCGTGGCGTGGGGCACCGTGCCCGGGCAGAGCTGGGTGGCCGTGCCGTCGTCGGGTGTGCCGTTGCAGTCGTTGTCGGCGCCGTCGCAAGTCTCCGGCTGCGGGGAGCTGGCGGTGCAACCTTCCCACTTCTGGGTCGCGCCGTTGCAGGTCTCGGTCCCCTCGCAGGTCACCGAGCCGTTGGTCTGGGTGCAGCGGCGCTTCACCCCGTCGCGTTTGCTGTTGCAGGGGCAGCTCTCGCCCCCGCTCGGGACGCACATCTTGGCCGGCTTGCCCCCGGAGCCCGCGTCGGCCACCCCCCCGTCGGGCGGCGGCATGCCGGGCGGGTAGCTGCCCACCGCAACGCACTCGAAGCCGGTGGGGCACTGGTCGTCGAAGGAGCAGTCGCGCGCGCAGAAGCGGTCGATCTTGGGCGACGGCGTGCACTTGTCGCCGATCAGCGGGCACTCGCCGTCCACGGTACACTTCGCGCACTGGTTGTCGGCGTCCGGGACACAGATGAAGCCGTGCTCCTCATGGAAGGTGCAGTAGCCGCCGGAGGGACAAGCCTTGCCCGCGGTGCACGGCACCACGCACACCTGCTTGGGCTGGCTCTTGCCGACGTCGATGCAGAACCCCGTCCCGCAGTCGCTGTTCTTGGTGCAGGGATTGCCGAAGCCGCCGGTCGGCCAGCCGCCGTCGTTGGCGCCCACGCCGCCGTCTTTGTTTCCCGTGCCGGCTGAGCCATCCGTGGACGCATCGCCGCCCGTGCCGCTCGGTTTGTCGTCGACACCGACGTTCTCGGCGCAGGCGACGATCCAGAGCATCGCCACCCCGAGAGCGAGCGCGAGGAGGCGTCGCGGGTTGACCACCGGATTTCGAGGATAGGCCCCACACCCGGGCCCGTCAAACCAGCCGCCCCGGGGCCACCGGGGCCTGGAGGCCCCTCGCGGGGACAATCGCGCTGAACTAGGCTTGTCGCGGCCGTCGATGAGTCGAGAAGCAGAGCCAGAGAACGCGCAAAACCCCGTGCTTGCCGGCAAACCCGCCCCGGGCGGCCGCTGCAAGGTGTGTGGAGGTACGCTGTCCGACTCTCTCCGCTGCGAGCAGTGCGGCGCGGCCTACGGTGAGGCCAACCGCTGCCCGCACTGTCGCTCGGTCGCCGACGTCGAGCCGGCGGAGCCGCTGCGCTTTCGCTGTCGGGTCTGCGGCGGCCCGCGCATCCCGGTGGACAGCCGGGAGATCGTCCGCACCGGCCGCGAGGTGCCGGTGCTCGCGAAGGCGAAGAAGGCGCACTTCGCCCGCGCGGCGTGGGCGGTCGCCGCGGGCGTCGTCGGCGGCTTCGGGGTGCTCTCGTTGCTGATGACGCTCCTGGTCGTGGCGTTCGGTCCGGGTCTCTTCACCTCGCTGGCGATGCTCGGCATGAGCCTGCTCCCGTTCGTGGTCGCGGCGCTGGCCTGGCAGAGAGCCAAGCGTCACGCCAAGGAGCGCGACCGATTGCTCGACGATGCCTGGAGCCTGGTCGCTTCCGACGTGCTCACGCACACCGGCAAGGAGCTCGAAGCAGACGACCTGGCCAAGCTGATGCGCATCGACGTGGAGCGTGCGGAGCAGGTCCTGGCCCACCTGAGCGCGGAGGACTTCATCCACGCCCGGGTCACCGACGAGGGCGACATCGCCTACTCGTCCAGGCTGCGAGTCGAGCCGGCGCTCGAGGAGCCGGAGGAAGAGGCCGCGCCGCCGGAGCAAGAAGAGGCGGAAGAGCTGGCCCGCGCGCGCGCACCAAAGCCGTGAAATCCAGAGCGGCTCGCCCTACCGCGAAAAACTCTTCCCTCCTGCGTAGCCCAATTCGCGCCGGCGGCTGGGCGCAAGCGCGCTCAACGAGCGAGGTCGGCGCGGGCGCGTCGGACTGGCGGGTGGTATGGGATCCGCTGTAGAAAACGCGAGCCCGAGACGAGCGATGGCCATCGACCACCAGAGCTTGTACCTGACGCGCGCCGACGCGACGGAGCCCACTGGTTTCGTGCGCCGCATGCTGCGCGAGCTCACGGGACACGACTGGCTGGTCTTCGTATTCCTGGTGATCCTGACCGCGGTCGCGCTGCGCTGCGAGCCGTCGCACGACCAACGGGTCTCGGCGATTCGCATGGGCTCGCTCCTGGCGTTCATGGTCGTGACGCTGGTGCTGGTGCGCGGCGGCCTGCTCAAGCACGGCTTCTGGGCACCGCTGATGTACCGCTTCGCCCTCTACGGCACGGTCCAGCTCAGCTACTTCTTCCTCGCGCGCCTGCTGCCCTTGGTCAACCCGACCACGGTGGACTACCCGCTCTACCAGCTCGACTTGAGGTTGTTCGGCTTCGAGCCCGCAGTGGCCATGGACGCCATCGTCACCCCGGTGACGACGGAGTGGTTCGCCTTCTTCTATTTCGGCTATTTCTTCCTGCTCGCCATCCACGTCATCCCGATTCTGCTGTTCTCGCGCAGCGCGCGGCAGCTCGGCGAGTTCGCCCTCGGCATGCTCGTGGTCTTCTGCGTGGGGCACGTGGTCTACATGCTCGTCCCCGGCTACGGGCCTTACCTGGCTTTGTCCGATCAGCTCACGAACCCGCTGCCCCACGGCATGTGGCGCGACCTGGTCATGGCGACGGTGGCCTCCGGCGGCTCGCAGATGGACATCTTCCCGTCGCTGCACACCGCGGCGCCGACGTTTCTCGCGCTCTTCAGCTTCCGCCACCGCGACAAGCTGCCGTTCAAGGCGAGCTGGCCCGTGACCACGTTCTGCGCGGTGAACATCGTGGGCGCCACCATGTTCCTGCGCTGGCACTACGTCATCGACGTGATCGCCGGCCTGGTGCTCGCGACAGTCGCGTACCTGGTCTCGGTGCGGGTCACGGCCTGGGAGCTCGAGCGCCGCGCGGCGGCGGGCCTCTCGGAGTCCTGGCCGCGCTTCCGGCGCACGAAAGCCTAGCCAGCCTCACTTCTCGTAAACCTGCGCGGCGGCGATTCCGGAGCCGGCGGACACCGTCATCACGACCTTGAGCGGCGCGGCCATCGGGAAGGCCCACTTCCAGCAGTTCGGGTGAGGCGCCAGGACGGCGTTGGGCGCGGCCGTCTGGTCGGTCGCCAGGACCGGTGAGCCGAGCCCCGGCAGCGGCGTCTGGGCGACCAGCTGAAGGTCCAGGTTCTGCACGTTGGGCAGGCCCGCGCCGACCACCGAGTAGCACTTCCCTGGCTGGGCGTTGAAGGTCGTCTCGAGGATCTGGCCCTGCTGGAAGTTGCCGGCCAGCATCGTGCCGCCGACGGCCTTGGCGCCGGGCGCGCTCTGCTTGGCGAGCACGTCGAGGGCCTGGGCGGCAGCGCCTGCGCTGGCGGCGTCCAGCGGAGTGGCGGAGGGGCCGCCGGTCGCGGTCGGAACTGGAGGAGGCGGCGGGGCCGTCGAGGTGGTGGCGGTGGGGGGCGGCGCCGTTTGGGCGACGCACGCCTGGCCGTTCCAGACCTGCCCCGGCGGACACTGTGGGGCCGGGCCGGGGCCCAGGTTCGACTCTTCGCCGCCCTTCTTCTTGCAGCCGACGAGGGTGGAGGAGACACAGAGGGACAGGGCCAAGGCGAAAGTGCGCGTCATGCCCGGGACAACGCCCGACGCCGCGGCAGCTTACAGGCCCAGATCCTGGGCGCCTGTCGGAAAGGGAAGGCCATCGTCCGCAAACGGCGGCGCAGCCCGCCGTTCAACCGGGGCCAGGGGACAGGCAACCGGCAACAGGCAATGGTCCGGCGGCGCACGCACCCGGCGCCGTCCGGCAAATCATGGCAAGACTGCCCAAGTCGCGCTCAGCGCACGTTCGCGCAGAACCCCTCGTAGTCCACGTAGCCCTTGATGGTGGGCGACTCGCCGCAGGCCGGGCAGCTCTTGTCGCGGCGGAGCCTGAGCGTGCGGAAGCTCATGCGCATGGAGTCGTAGGTGAGCAGCCGTCCGACCAGCGGATCGCCCTTGCCCAGGATCAGCTTGATGGCCTCCGTGGCCTGAAGGGTGCCGATGATCCCCGGCAAGATCCCCAGCACGCCGGCCTCCGCGCAGGAGGGCGCCAGGTGCGGCGGCGGCGGCTCGGGGTAGAGGCAGCGGTAGCAGGGCCCGACGAAGGGCGCGAAGGTCGTGACTTGACCGTCGAAGCGGAAGATCGAGCCGTGAACGACGGGGATCTTGTGAAAGAGCGAGGCGTCGTTCACCAGGTAGCGCGTCGGGAAGTTGTCGCAGCCGTCGATGATCGCGTCCCAGCCCTGACCGAAGATGCGATCGACGTTCTCGCTGGTCAGGCGCTCCTGGAACTTGACCACCTTCACGTCTGGGTTCAGCTCGTTGATTGTCTTCTCGGCGCTGTCGACCTTGGGCGTGCCCACGCGCGAGGTGGTGTGAATCACCTGGCGTTGCAGGTTGGAGGCGTCCACCACGTCGGCGTCCACCAGCCCCAGCGTGCCCACGCCGGCGGCGGCGAGGTAGAGCGTCGCCGGAGCGCCGAGCCCGCCGGCTCCGAGCAGGAGCACGCGGGACTTCAAGAGCTTCTCTTGTCCGCGCTCGCCGACCTCCGGCAGGAGCAGGTGGCGCGAGTAGCGGTCGAGCTGCGCGGGGCTGAGCTGCGCCGGCTCTTCGATCGGATAAGAGAGATCCTTCCAGCGCACGAAGCCCGGGTTGGCGCTCCACACGTTGGTGTAGCCGAGCTCGGCCAGCGTCTTGGCGGCGAACGCGCTGCGGATGCCGCCCGCGCAGTAGACGACGATCTCGCGCCCCTTGTCCGGAAGCTTCTGCTCCGCCTGCATTTCGAGGAATCCGCGCGGGACGTGCAGCGCGCCGGGGATGAAGCCGCCGCGCACCTCGTCCTTCTCGCGCACGTCGAGCAGGGTGAAGTCGGCGCGCCGCTCGAGCTTCTCGCGCAGCTCGTCGAGGCCGAGGGTGCGGATCGACGAGCGCACTTCGGAGAACAGGTCGCTGTAGGTTTTCGGCATGGTTCCGGGGGACTCCACTAAATGTCGCACTATTCCGATGCGACAATTATCAGGACGAAGTATTGGCGCTGGGCCGGGGCTGTCAAGCCGCCCGGCCGAGTCGGCTCTCTACCACGGCTCCAGGGCGTCAGAGCAGCGCGAGCAGCGCTCGGGCATCGCCCAGCTCGGGCGCCGCGGTGAGCAGCCGGTCGGCGAGGCTCCGCCAGCGGGCATCCGCCTCCACCACCGAGAGCACGTCCTCGAGCAGCCTACCCATGCCGTACAGATCCTCCGCGAACCCGACGCTGCCACCGCGGACTCGCTCCGGGCTCATGTAGCCGACGCTGCCGCCGACCACCACCTCCTCTGCGCGGTGCGCCAGCCCGAAGTCGGAAAGCACGGGCTCGTCGGGCTGGCGAAACATCACGTTGGCGGGCTTCAAGTCGGCGTGCACGAGCCCCGCGGCGTGCACGCGCCCGAGCGCGCGCACCAGCGGCGTGAGCCAGCGTTCGATCGGGGAGAGGTACGCCGCGTCGCCGGCGGCGATGCGCTGTTTGAGCGATCCCTCCGCGAGCCACTCCATCACCAGGAGGCCGCGCGCGAGATCCACGTCGAAGACGCGCACCACGCCGGCGCCCGCGAGCCGAACCGCCGTCCGCGCTTCGCGCGCGAGCTTGTCCCGCTCGCGCTCCGGCTGATGGTAGATCTTGAGGGCGACGCGCCGGCCCAGCGCGTCGTCGATGGCCTCGAACACCGTGCCGGCGCCGCCGCGCCCCGCCTCGGCGACGATGCGCAGCGAGGTCTCGGGAGCCTCGGCCCGAAGCAGCGTCGGCTCGGCGAGCGCCGAGCGCAGGGCCGGCGTCCTGCCGCCGAGCGCGCGCCGCCAGCGCTCGTGGCGCTCGCGTGCCCCGGGGGTGTCGATGTCGCGGGCCAGGACTCGCTCCACCAGCGTGAGCGCTCGCGCCACCTCACCCGTCTCCGCGCTGGCGTCGGCCGCGAGCAGCAACGCCGCCGCGGAGCTCGCGCCGCCGAGGAGCGCGAGCGCCCGCCCGGGCTCGCCGCGCGAAAGGAGGAGCTCCGCGGCTCGCGTGCGCAAGCTCTCCGTCGCGAGCCCGGCTTGGGCGGCTGCCTCCACGAACCCGAGCGCCGCTCGCTCGCCGCTCGTGCCCCGCGCCCGCTCGAGCTCGCCGAGCGCGACGCGCTCCTCGACCTGGTCGCCGCGGGCGAGCGCGGCGAGCGGGGGGAGCTCGGCCTCGACCCGTGGCGCCGGCGCCGGCGCCGCTTCGACGCTTGGTGGCGCGTGCTCCGCTGGCTCGGGCGCTCCGCCGAGCCGTCGCTTGAGACGCTGCCAGAGGCTCACTCGACGACCTCGAGCAGCACGGGACCGTCGACGCTGCGCCGCAGTCGATCGCCACGCAAGAGCTGGATCACCCCGTGGACCGCCAGCGCGTCGAGCAGAGCGGGCGCACCCAGCTCGAGCTCCAGCCAGCCGTCGTCGGCCGCCGAGAGCTTCCAGCCGTCGAGCTCGAGCGTCCCGAGCGGCGCGTGCACCACCTCCGAGGCATAGGCGATGCGCACGCCGCCGTTTTGCCAGGGGGTGAGCTCTACGCGCACCTCACCACCCAGCTCGAGCTCGAGGCCCGGTCCCACGCGCACGGGCGCGCCGAGCCGTGCACCGGCGAGCAGCGTGCCGTTGCGCGAGCCGAGATCCACGGCCTCCGGCCCCTCCGGGCTGCGCCGGATCGAGAGGTGCGTCCGGCTCACCGCCGGCGAAGCGATCACCAGCGTGGCCTCGGCACGCCCGAGGGTGACCTCGTCGCCGAAGATCACGTCGAGGGTCTCGCCTCCGAGCGAGAGGCGCACGCGTGGCAGCGAGATCCGGCGTAGCTGGATGGACTTCAGCAGGTCGGCGACCCGAGCGTCGGGTTCTCGTAGGTCACCTCCGACCGCCAGCGCCTCGCGGCGCGCGCCGCTCAACGCCAGGTCCCCGACCCGGGTGTGCAGCGCGAGGCGCTCGCGTTCCGCGCGCTCGCGGGCCTGCTCGGAGTCGAGCACCGCCTCGAGTCTGTCGATGGCGCCGGCTTCGACCAGCATGCGGGCCTCTGCCTCGCGATCACCGACCCGCGCGTACACCTCCGCGGCGAGCCCGGCTTCCCCGACCTGTTCGAGCCGGGCGGCGAGCGCTTGGAGCTCGGCTCGACTCGGCGCGTAGGCGCTCGACTCGATCAGGTCGAGCGTGAGGCGCGCGCGCTTCGCCTCGACCTCTCTGGCCTGCTCGCCGCTCGCCAGGGCCGCTGCTTGTCCCAACAGGAGCCGCCGCCGCTCGACGTCCAGCGCCGCTTCCGCTCGGAGCAGTAGCACGCGCACCGCTTCCTCCCGCTCGTCGAGCTCGACGTACGAGGCCGTCGCCTCCTCCAGTGCGCCCGTCGCCTCGAGGCGGCGCGCGCGCGCGAGCCCCGCGCGTCGCCGCCCGGCGAAGAGCTCACCTACCTTCGAGAAGAAACCCATCCGGCTCCCGTCGTTCTCCGGCAATCCCGCCTCGGTTTCAAGGCTCGTGTCGGTGCCGCCTCGGGGAAAGTCCGGAACATCTGGTGCTTTTTGCTGGGGCGAATCCTGGTAAGCTTGCTCGACTCCGAAACGAGCCCCGAGGAGACGCACCCGACAATGAGCACGACACGACTGGGAGAGCTGCTGGTTCGCGAGAAGCTCATCAGCCTCCAGCAACTCCGACGCGCCCAGGACGAACAGCGACAGTCCGGCCAGAACCTCGGCTACACGCTGCAGAAGCTCGGCTTCATCTCCGACGGCGAGATCACGAACTTCCTGAGCGCCCAGTACCGACTGCCCGCGATCAACCTCGACGAATACGAGATCGACAACGAGATCATCAAGCTCGTCAGCCGGGACGTCTGCGAAAAGCACAAGATCATCCCCGTCTCGCGCTCGGGCCAGTCGCTGATCGTCGCGATGGCGGACCCGACCAACCTGCACGCAATCGACGACATCAAGTTCCTCACCAACTACAACGTCGAGCCCGTCGTCGCGAGCGAGACGGCGGTCGCCAACGCCATCGAGCGCTACTACAACGCCGGCCCTTCGTACGAAGAGCTGATGACCGATTTCTCGCTCGACGAGACGGACATCGACTTCTCCGCGGACGAGGAGGACGTCAACGCGCTCGAGCTCGAGAAGCAGAGCGCCGACGCGCCGGTCGTGCGCCTGGTCAACGTCCTGCTCTTGAACGCCATCCGCAAGGGCGCCAGCGACATCCACGTCGAGCCCTACGAGAAGCGGCTGCGCGTGCGCTACCGCATCGACGGCGTGCTCCACGAAGAGATGAGCCCGCCGCTCAAGCTCAAGAACGCGCTGGTGAGCCGCCTGAAGATCATGAGCCAGCTCGACATCGCCGAGCGTCGCCTGCCCCAAGACGGGCGCATCAAGCTCAAGCTCGGCAAGGGCCGCGAGATGGATTTCCGCGTCTCCGTGTTGCCGACGATGTGGGGCGAGAAGGTCGTCCTCCGCCTGCTCGACAAGGGGAACCTCCAGCTGGACATGACCAAGCTGGGCTTCGACGCGGCCCCGCTCGAAGACTTCGCCTGGGCCATCAACCAGCCCTGGGGCATGGTGCTGGTGACGGGCCCCACGGGGTCCGGCAAGACGACCACGCTGTACTCGGCGCTCTCGGATCTGAACAAGCCCGGAGTGAACATCTCCACGGCGGAAGATCCCGTCGAGTACAACCTCCACGGCATCAACCAAGTGCAGATGCACGACGAGATCGGGCTGAACTTCGCCATGAGCCTGCGCGCGTTCTTGCGCCAGGATCCGGACATCATCATGGTCGGCGAGATCCGTGACTTCGAGACCGCGGAAATCGCGGTCAAAGCCGCGCTCACGGGCCACTTGGTGCTCTCGACTCTGCACACCAACGACGCCCCCGCGACCATCAGCCGCCTCCTCAACATGGGCGTCGAGCCGTTCCTGATCACGGCCAGCGTCAACCTGGTGTTGGCCCAGCGTCTTGCCCGCAAGGTCTGCGTCGACTGCAAATACGAGGTGCCGACGGACCCGCAGACGTTGATCGACATGGGCGTCACCGAGGAGCAGATGGACAAGGGCGTGCGCGTCATGAAGGGACGCGGGTGCAACACCTGCAACAGCACGGGCTACAAGGGCCGCATCGCGCTCTACGAGGTCATGCGCTTCCGCGACGAGCTCAAGGAGATGGTGCTGCAAGGCGCGTCCACCACCGAGCTCAAGGTGGGCGCCATCAAGCGCGGCATGGTGAGCCTGCGCATGGCCGGCATCAGCAAGGTGATCGAGGGGATGACCACTCCTGAAGAAGTGCTCCGCGTCACGATGGCGGACTGAGAAGGACGACGATGGCCATCAGCGAAGAAGGCGTAAAGGTCAACCTCCACCAGCTGCTCCGCGCCATGATCGAGAAGGGCGCGAGCGACATGCACATCACCACGGGCTCGCCGCCGCTGCTGCGCATCGACGGCGCGATCGTGCCGCTGAAGCTGCCGCCTCTCTCTCCCGTCGAGACCAAGCAGCTCTGCTACTCGGTCCTGACCGAAGACCAGAAGATCCAGTTCGAGAAGAACAAGGAGCTCGACCTCTCCTTCGGCGTGAAGAACCTGTCGCGCTTCCGCGCCAACATCTTCATGCAGCGCGGCGCGGTCTCCGGTGCCTTCCGCTCGATTCCCTTCAAGATCTTGTCCTTCGAGGAGCTGGGGCTGCCGCCGGTGGTGACCGAGCTGGCCAGCAAGCCGCGCGGGCTCGTGCTGGTGACGGGGCCAACCGGCAGCGGCAAGAGCACCACGCTGGCGTCGATCATCGACAAGATCAACAGCGAGACCCGTCAGCACATCATCACCATCGAAGACCCCATCGAGTACCTGCACCCGCACAAGCGTTGCATCGTCAACCAACGCGAGGTCGGCAGCGACACGATGAAGTTCAAGGACGCCCTCAAGTACGTGCTGCGTCAGGATCCCGACGTCGTGCTGGTGGGCGAGATGCGTGACCTCGAGACCATCGAGGCGGCGCTGACCATCGCCGAGACCGGCCACTTGGTCTTCGCGACCTTGCACACGAACTCCGCAGTGCAGAGCATCAACCGCATCATCGACGTGTTCCCTCCGCACCAGCAGTCGCAGGTGCGCGCGCAGCTCTCGTTCGTGCTCGAGGGCGTCATCTCCCAGCTGCTCTTGCCACGGGCGAACGGCCCGGGCCGCGTGCTCACCCTGGAGGTGCTCACGCCGAACCCGGCCATCCGCAACCTGATCCGCGAGGACAAAGTCCACCAAATCTACTCCCAGATGCAGGTCGGGCAGGCCAAGCACGGCATGCAGACCATGAATCAGTCGCTGTTCTCGCTCTACCAGCGCCGCCTGATCACGCTCGACGAGTGCATGGGCCGTTCGAGCGAGCCCGACGAGCTCCGGATGATGCTGGAAGGCAAGACACCGGTGGCCGCCACCCCGATGGGCTCGGCGCGCTGAAAACCTCGGGCGCCGCCCGAACCGAGCGGGATTTTCTCGGCACCCCCGGCGGGCGCGGGAGCTTTTTGCCCATCGCTCAGGCAAAAGCTGGTAGGAAACGCCCGTCGAAACGGAGGAGCATGGCGCAGCATCGAATGTCGGGGCGCTCGCTGGGTGGTTTGGTGGGGCTGGCAGCGCTCCTCTTGGCGCGCGGCGGCGCGGCGCAGGCTTCGGTTCCGGAGCCGCCGCCCCCGGCGGAGCCCTGGTACGAAGCGGTGCAGCTCAGGGCGTTCGCCGACGCCTACGCGAACGCGAACTGGGCGTTCCCCAAGCCGGCGACCTACCAGCCGCCGACGCGTTCCTTCGACGGCGCGCAGGGCTTCGCGCTCTCCTGGGTGGGCCTCGACGCAGCGTTCTCGCCGGAGCCGGTGGGCGGCGTGCTGAGCTTGCGTTTGGGCCCGACCGCGCGCCTGCACGCCAGCGCCGACGCCGGCACGGGGCTCGAGTACGTGAAGCAGGCCTACGTGGCGTGGAAGCCGGGCTCCGGCTCGGTCACGCTCGAGCTGGGCAAGTTCGACACCTTCGTCGGCTCGGAGGTCGCGGAGAGCCAGGACAACTTCAACTACACGCGCGGTCTCTTGGATTCGTTCGCGCAGCCGCTGTTCCACACGGGCCTGCGCGTCACCGCGGAGCTGGTGCCGGAGCTCACGCTCACGACCATGGTCGCCAATGGCACGAACCGCTCCTTCGACAACAACGTCGGCAAGACCTTCGGCCTGGGCCTGAGCGTGAACCCGAGCGATTCGTTCGCGGCGAGCCTGGCCTGGATCGGCGGCCCGGAGCAGACGGACTCCACCGAGGTCGCCTGCACCAGCGGCACGGCCTATGACCCGGACGCGGGCACCTGCGCGGCAAAAGCCGGCGCGCCGGCGCAGACGCACGTGGTCGATCGCGGCGGCGCCAACGACTTCGACTCCTGGCGCCACCTGATCGACCTGACGCTGACCGTGCAGCCGCTGGAGACGTTGGCCATCGCGCTGAACGCCGACTACGGCGTGGAGGGCGTACGCCCGGACGACACCAGCATCGAGGCCAAGCCGGAGGCCCAAAAGTGGTACGGCGCGGCGCTCTTCGCCCGCATGCAGCTGAACGAGACCTGGGCGGTCGCCGTGCGCGGCGAATACCTGGCCGATCCGGACGGCCGCGCCTTGAGCTACACGCTGCCGGGCGGTGCGCTCCTCGACAAGACCGAGCTCGCCAGCGCGACGCTCACCGTCGAGGCGCGCCCGACCGAGAACTTGATCCTGCGCCTGGAGAACCGCGGTGACTTCGTGCTGAAAGGGGAACCCGACGAGGAGATCTTCCGCGAGAAGGTCCGCGACGGCTCGAGCAAGCTCTTCACGACGACGCTGGGCGTGGTCGTGACGACGAATTGATTCTCGCTCCGCCCGACTCCACGCGCCGGGAGACGAGAATTTGCGCCGCGACGCCACGAGCGCCACGACGCCACGATTTCCATTCTTTCGTGTCCCGAGACGTTCAGCCGAGGCCAGCACCTTCCGGCTGGCGCACGCGATGTTGGTAGGAGATGAGGATCTTGCGCCGTTAGCCACGCCGACGTCGCCGACGGATGCTTCTCCGAGGTTCCTTCTTCCTGGGCGAGCTTGGCGTTCTCTCTGGCGTCCTGGCGGTTCGCTCCCGATCGGCGGCGGCACTGGCAGAGATGTGGCCAATCATGTGCCCCGTGCTCACGGGCCGTCGAGCCACGACACGAACTGAAATTCTCTGCGTGGCGTCCGTGGCGCTCGTGGCGTCCGTGGCGTCCGTGGCGAAGAAATCTTGGGCACGCCGACGTCGCCAGCGAAGCGAGCTCCGGCCTGCGCACAGACCCTTCGAGCCACGTCACAAACTGAATTCTCTGCGTGGCGTCCGTGGCGCCGTGGCGTCCGTGGCGCAAAGTCTGGGGGTCGGAAGCTCTCAGGTTCGCAGCCGGAACGGCCCGGCCTGGTGCACCTTGCCGGGCAAGCGCCGGCCGGTGACGGCCTCCGCGACGCGCCCGGCCTCGATCAGCGCGTCGAGGTCGATGCCGGTGGCGATGCCCATGCCGTGGAGCATGAAGACCAGATCCTCGGTGGCGAGGTTGCCTGCGGCGCCGGGTGCGTAGGGGCAGCCCCCCAGGCCCGCGACCGAGGCGTCGAAGTCGCGAACGCCGAGCTCGAGCCCGACCAGCGCGTTGGCCAGCGCCGTGCCCCGCGTGTCGTGGAGGTGGAGCGCGACCTTGTCCGCGGGGAGCTCCGCCAGGAACATCTCGACGAGCTTCCGCGTCTGGAGCGGGGTGCCAACGCCGATCGTGTCACCCAGCGACACCTGGTAGCAGCCGAGCTCGAGCAGGCGCTTCGTGATGGCGAGCGAGCGCTTCGGGTCCACCTCGCCTTCGTAGGGGCAGCCCCAGACCGTGGAGACGTACGCGCGAACGCGCATGCCGGCCTCCAGCGCCGGCGGCACCACCTCAGAGAACGTGTCGAGGGACTGGTCCAGCGTCTTGTTGGTGTTCTTCTTGTTGTGGGTCTCGCTGGCCGACATGAACACGGCGATCTCGTGCAGGCCCACAGCCTTCGCGCGCTCGAAGCCCTTGGCGTTCGGACACAAGGCGCTCAGGGTGACTCCTTCCTTCGCGCTTACGCTCCGAACCAGCTCGTCCGCGTCGGCTAGCTGCGGCACCCAGCGCGGCGACACGAAGCTCGTCAGCTCCAGGCGCGTGAGCCCCGAGCCGAGCAGCGCCTCGACCAGCCGCTGCTTGGCGGCGAGCGGGATGGGTGTGGCCTCGTTCTGCAGCCCGTCTCGCGGCGAGACCTCGTAGATGGAGACTATGTCCGGGAGGCTCTGGAACATCGACTCTCTGCTCACCTCTCCAGCAGCCGGACCTGGCGCTGGCGCGGGTGGGGGGTGAACTCGATGGGGTACTCGCCGCTCCAGCAAGCATGGCAGAAGGACCCCTGGTCGGGCCGGGTCGCCACGACAGGCAGGCTGCGCGAGGAGCCGTTGCCCGTCTGCCGCGGTCGCGCGGAGGTGACCGCCTCGAGCATGGCGGGGAGCGACAGGTACGCGAGGCTGTCGCTCGTGATGTACTGGTTGATCTCCTCGACGCTGTGGCTCGAAGCGATGAGCTCGCCGCGCGTCGGCGTGTCGATGCCGTAGTAGCAGGGCCAGGCGGTGGGCGGGCTGGAGATGCGCATGTGCACCTCGCGGGCGCCGGCGTCACGCAGCATCTTGACGATCTTGCGGCTGGTGGTCCCGCGCACGATGCTGTCGTCCACGACCACCACCCGCTTGCCGCGCAAGGTGTCGCTGATCGGGTTCAGCTTCAGGCGCACGCCGAAGTGGCGGATGCTCTGCTGGGGCTCGATGAAGGTCCGGCCCACGTAGTGGCTGCGCACCAGGCCCATCTCGAAGGCGAGGTGGCTCTCCTCCGCGTAGCCGATGGTGGCCGGGACGCCGGAGTCCGGCACCGGGATCACCACGTCGGCGACCACGGCGTGCTCGCGGGCCAAGGCCCGCCCCAGGTTCTTCCGAGCTTCGTACACGCTGATCCCGTCGATGCTGGAGTCGGGCCGCGCGAAGTAGACGTACTCGAAGATGCACGATTGGCGCCGGACGCTCTCGAACGGTCGCGAGCTCGTGAGGCCGCGTTGGTCGACCACCAGCATCTCGCCCGGCTCGATGTCCCGCACGAACTCCGCGTCGATCAGATCGAAGCTGGTGGGTTCGCTGGCCACGACGTAGGCGTCGGGTTTGCCGGGGAGCACGCCGAGGCAGAGCGGCCGAATCCCCATCGGGTCTCGAACCGCGATCATGGTCTGCTCCGTCAGGAACAAGAGCGAGTAGGCGCCTTCGACCTGTCGCAGAGCGTCGGCGATGCGCTCTTCGAGCTGTCGCGCCTTGCTCATCGCCATCAGGTGGACGATGACCTCGGTGTCGCTGACGCTCTGGAAGATGGACCCGCGCTCCTCGAGCTTCTCTCGGAGCGCTTCCGCGTTGGTCAGGTTGCCGTTGTGAGCGACGGCCAGAGAGCCGCGCGAGTAGTCGATGGCCAGCGGCTGCGCGTTCTTCAAGAACGAGCCTCCCGCCGTCGAGTAGCGGACGTGCCCGATGGCGCTGGTCCCCTTCAGGCGCGCGATCTGCTCTGGCGGGAAGACGTCGATGACGTGTCCCATCCCGCGGTGCAAGAAGAGCTGCTGGCCGTCGCTGGCTACGAGGCCCGCGGACTCCTGGCCGCGGTGCTGCAGGGCGTGCAACCCGAGGTAGGTCAGATTGGCCGCCTCGGGGTGGCCGTAGATGCCGAATACTCCGCACATATCGCTCTTGGGGCGCGAGCCCGCCTGGATACTGCACACTCGGCCGGGGTTCTGCCAGCACCGCCTTGCCGAGGTCTCGGCCCGGGCGTCCCGGCCCGCACCCGCCCCGGAGCGTCCCATTTCGGGGCGGACCGCGAAACTCTTAGAGCTTTTGACACCATGTGACTATCCTTGCCTCCCCGATGAGCGCCTTCGAGCAGCTCCTTGAGGCTTGGCGGTCGAACCCCGACGCCGACTCGACCGTCGCGCTCTGCGCTCGCCTCGGCGCGTCGCCTCGGGAGGATCTGGTCCGCGAGGTCGGGGCTCGAGCCGAGCAGTGGCACGCCGGCGACGGCGACGTGATGCTGGCCGTCGGCCGCATGTACCTGGACGCCGGGATGCTCGCGGAGTCCCAGGGCGCCTTGGTCAACGCTGGGAAGGCGAACCCCCGAGACGGGCGCGCGTTCCGCTACCTCGGGGAGGTCCTCCTGCGCCGCGGCGACGCCGGGCGCGCGGAGAAGGTGCTCCAGCGAGCCATGCAGCTCGGCGCGACGGATCCGGAGGCGAAGCTCTGGCACGACCGCGCCGTGGTCTACGTCGCGCTGCAAAAGCGGGTCGGCCCGCAAGCGGTCGCGCAGGAGGTAGCCAGAACGCTCCCCGCGCGAGCACCCGCGCCAGCGGCCCCGCAGGTCGCCATGCCCGCGCCTTCGGCGTCGCCTTGGGCGGAGGAAGCGCCGACCATGCGCAAGTCCGTCGGGCAAGCGCCGCCACCCGCAGCTCGACCGGCGATGCCCAACGCCCGTCCGCGCTCGGTGCCGCCGCCGCTGCCGCCGGCGCCACTGCCCGTCGCGATGATCCCTGCGGCAGCGCGGGCCCCAAGCCTGAGCGACGACGACGACACCACGGTGCACCACAGCCCGGGGACAGACGCTCGCGACATGTTCCCAAGCGGGAGTGGGACCACTACTCGGCGCCAGACGCACGAGCCCGCCATGGCCGCGCCCGCGCAGGCGTACCAGGTGCAGAGCCCGCCGGCACCGCCGCCGCGACACCCGCCGCCGGCGCCGGCGCCGCCCCCCTACGCTCCACCTCCGCCCGCTTACGCGCCTCAGCCGCCCGCGTACGCCCAAGCCGCGCCGGAGCCGTACCCAGCGCCTGCCTGGTCGCCGGAGCCGGCGCGCCCGCAGGTGCCCACCTCACCCATCTCGGGACAGGGTTACGCACCCATCCCGCGCGGGCCCTTGGAGGAGGACGACTCGCCGCCGGTCCGGCGGGAGGACGTCGCGAACCCCACGCCCGAGGCAGTGCTCGAGAGCCTGGCCCGCGTGGGCATCTACGAGCCCGGCGGCGGCGCGCCGCCGGCCTGGGAAGCGGCAACGCCCCAGCGCACCCGCGGGTCTTGGGTCTTGATCGTCGCCACGCTGCTCATCCTCTTGGTGGGCGGTGGCGGTTTCGCCTACGCGCGCAAGGTCCAGAAGGACCGCGCCGCGCTGGCGCAGCGCCTGAGCGACGAGGTCGAGGTGATGCTCCACAGCGGCGAGATGGCGCAGCTGCGCGCCAGCGACGACCGCATGAGCCGCATCTTCGAGCTGGACTCGCGCAGCACGCGCGCGGCCAGGCTCTGGTTGCAGAACCGCGTGCTCAGCGCGCTCATCCTGCCCTCCGAGGCCCGCGGTATCGACTCCGCCATGCACCGCGCGCGTTCGCTCGAGGTGCCGGAGGCGCAGGTCGTGTTCGGCAAGCTCGCGTCGTACCTGGTGGAAGGCGACCTGGCGGGCGCCGCCGCCTCGCTGCCGAAATACGACAAGGACGCCGGCAAGGACGCCTACTACCAGCTCACGGCAGGCGCCGTGCTGGAGCGCGCCGGCGACCAGCGCTGCATCGAGCGCTACGAAGCCGCGCGCGCCCTCGACCCCAAGCTGGTCGTTGCGGACATCCTGCTCGCCCGCGCCGTCTTGCTCGAGCTCGGCCCGGCGAAGGGCAAGCCCGTGATCGAGGAGCTCAAGAAGAAGACCGGCGAGACCGCGACCACCCGCGCGCTGGAGGCGCTGGCGTGGGCGGTGGATCCCGAGCGGCCGAAAGAGCTGCCGAAGAGCGCGACCCTGTCGGAAGAAGACCGGAAGATCCTGGTCATGCCGCTGCTGCCGGTGCCGGCGGTCGTCGAGGCCATCCAGTCCATCGCCGGAGGTCTCGAGCAGAAGGCGGTGAGCGCCATCGACAGCGCCGTCAGTCTGTCCGACACGCCCGCCATGGCCACCGAGCTCGGCTTCCTCGCCATCAAGGCCGGGGACGAGAAGCTCGCGCGCAAGGCAGCGCTGCGGGCCTTGCAGTTCTCCGCGCTCTACCCGCAGGCGCGAGTGCTCGCCTCGCGCGTGGCGCTGCTCGGTGGGCGCCTGGACGAGGCCAAGAAGGCCATCGAAGAGCTCGACGCCAAGACCCCCGAGGTCGCGGTGGTGCGCGCCGTCTTGGCGTACGAGACGCTCGACGGCTCCGAGCTCGGCAGCGCCATCGAGGCCATGGGCGAGCTGCCGCAGAAACACCCGGACTACATCTCCTTCGCCACGATGCCCTCGGTGGTCACGGGGCTCGAGCTGCCGACCCCGGACAAGCTCGAGCCCATGGCCCAGCCGTCCATCCCCTGGGGAGAGCTGGTGGCCGTCGATGCGGCCTTGACGCTCGGAGATCTCGCGCTCGCCGAAAAGCTCACGACCGCTTGGGGCGAAGGCGCAAGTCGCCCGGTGTACGCCCTGCGCTTGTCGCGGCTACGGCGCTACCAGGACAAGCTCGACGACGCCGACAAGCTCTCGGGTATCGCCCTGGAGCAGGGCAGCACGACGGTCTCGGTGCTGACCGAGCGGGTGTGGGTGCTCATGGCGAAGAACCAGCCCGGTCCGGCGCGGGACCTGATCTCCAAGTACCCGAGCCTGCTCGGGCCGCTCGCCGGCTGGCTCCGGATGTACGTGGACGCGAAGGGCGGCCGCGCTCCGGAGGCCCGTGCCAAGGCCGCGCAGCTCGACCCGCCACCGGACGAAGCGCCGCTGCTCCTGCGCGTGGTCGCGGCCCGCGCGCTCGCGGTCACCAAGGACCGGCGCGCCAAGGGCTACGTCGCCCTCTTGCAGAAGAAGCTGAAGAAGCACCCCGAGGTGCTGAAGGCCGCCGACGAGCTGAAGTAGCGGCATCGGCTGGCGCGTCCGAGGAGTTGCGCCACGGACGCCACGGCGCCAAGAACGCCACGGAGAGAATTTCCCTTTGTGTCGTTCCCGGCGACCGTGCGCTGGCCGGAGCGGTCTCACTTCGCCGGCGGCGTCGGGGTGTCCCCAGAATTTTCGCCACGACGCCACGGACGCCACGGACGCCACGAAGAGATTTCAGTTCGTCGCGTGGCTCGACGACCACGTGCGCGGGCCGGATGGGTCGCGCTTCGCCGGCGGCGTCGGGGTGTCCCCAGAATTTTCGCCACGACGCCACGGACGCCACGGACGCCACGGACGCCACGAAGAGATTTCAGTTCGTCGCGTGGCTCGACGACCACGTCGCTGGCCGGATGGGTCGCGCTTCGCCGGCGGCGTCGGGGTGTCCCCAGAATTTTCGCCACGACGCCACGGACGCCACGGGCGCCACGAGGAGGATTCCAGCTCTTGTCGTGGCTCGCTGGGCCCGCGCGCAGGCCTGAGCGGGCTAGTCGTGGTCGAACGTTTCGGGACAGCGCACAAACCAAGAGACCGTGGCGTCGTGGCGCTCGTGGCGTCGTGGCGCAGACTCTCTTCCGCCTCCAGCGCCACCTGCGCAGGCCTGAGCGCGCTGGTCCTGGCCGGACGTCTCGGGACAGCACATCAATATGAATTCGTGGCGCCCGTGGCGCTCGTGGCGCCGTGGCGCGAATTCTCTTCCCGAGTCAGTTCCCGGCCACGCAGGTCAATCTCGTGAAGTACACCTGCCAGCTGCCGGTGCGGCGGTCGTCGAACAAGACGCCGACGTCGCCCTCCGGCCCGAACACGGCCACCGGCGCGATGGTGTCGCTCGAGTCGTTGGTGATGCGCTTGCGCGGAGAGATCACCTCGAGCTCGTTAGACATCATCTGGCTGTAGAGCTCGTAGTTCCCGTCGTGGTCGTCGGCCCAGAGCATGAGCACGCGGTCCCCGAGCGGCAGAAGCCACTGCGTGCGCGCGAAGTTGGCGCCCGAGGTGAGCTTCTTCTCCTTGATCAGGACTGTGCCGTCTTCCTTGACCACGGCGCCCCAGATCGCGTTGCCGGGGATGCTCGGCCGCTTGCTGTACGCGATGACGTAGCGGTCCTTGTTCCAGACGATGGTCGGATCCACCGCGCTGTCCTCGCTCAGCGTGATCACCGCGCTTGGCGACGTCAGATCCGGCGCCAGCGTGCGCATCCCGATCTTCTTGCTGATCGGGCTGACCATGTTGAAGGCGATGGCGATGGTCTTCTCGCCCTCCGCGATGCGGGGCGTCTCGGCGTGGATGTTCGGGCCCGTGAGCTCGACGTTCCCGCCGATCAGCTGCCCCTCGACGCCGATGCGCTGGCCGTACACGCGGTAGTCGCTGGGGCCGTTGCGGCGGTCGTCCCATACCAGCACGAACTCCGCGCCGTTCCAGATCATGTTGGCGTGCAGCGAGAAGCCGTCGGCGTTGGTCACGCGCAGATCCGGTCCGAGCTTCTTGCCGTTGGCGTCGATGCGGTTGAAGTAGATCTCGTAGTCGTTGTCGCGGCGGTCTTCCCACGCCGTGCCGAAGATCTTCCCCGTCCAGACGATGGGACCGGTGAAGGTGTCGCTCGGGACGTTGGTGATGGGCGAGTCGCCGAACTTGGTGCTGCCGTCCGGGTTGAGCCCCTTCACGTAGGTGCGCCAGGCGTCCTTCTGCCCCGCGTAGGCCGCGGCGTAGAACTGATCGTTCCAGGCGATGCCGCCGTGGCCGGCCTGGATCTGGTCGAGGCTCGAGACGCGCACGTCGCCCTGACCCGCCGGGACGTAGCTCATGCCTTCGTCGATCACGCCGTTGCAGTTGTTGTCCACGCCGTCGCAGACCTCGGTGCCTCCCGGGAAGGCCTTCGCGCTGGTGTCGTCGCAGTCGTCGCCGCAGGAGCCGGGCGCTCCGGGAGCGAACCCGGGGCGCGGCCCCTTGAACCCGTCGCCGTCCTGATCGAGCGCGAGCTCGCGGAAGTCGCACAGCCCTGTCTCGGGCAGGCAGCTGTCCTCGGTGCACGGATCCTCGTCGTTGCACTCGAGCGGCACGGGCACCGTACACTTGCCCTCCTGGCACTGGCTGCGCAGGCACAAGTCGTCGCTCACGCAGTCGTCGTCCGAGGTGCAATCCGGCGTGATGACGTCCGCCGGCGCGTCCAAGCCCGAGTCGGGGCCGGCGTCGGTGTCACCGATGCGCAGTCCGCTCTTGCTGCCACAGCTCACGGTCAAGACCGGGGCGCAGACGATCGCCGCCCCGAGCGCGACGAGCGCGCGACGAATCAGTAGCATCCGCCAATTCCTTCGACGTCGATGGGCACGCAGAACAGACCGGGGGGACACTTTGCCGCTCCGAAGAGATCGCAGAGCTGCACGCACTCGGTGCCCTGACCGGTGACGACGCAGACGAACCCGCCGGCGCAGTTCTGCGCCCCGCACGGATCGCCCTGCTTGCCCGTGCCGACCGGCGCGCAGATGGCGCCGAAGAGCTCGTGGTCGCAGGGCTTGGTCGGGTACTGCACGAAGGGGTAGCAGGCCTCGCCACCCGGGCAGGTGTTGGGACCGAAGGGGTCGCAGTCTTTGATGGGCGGCGGAGGAGCCGCGTCGGGACAACCCGGATCGACGTAGGTGCCGCCCGTGCCGCCCTTGCCCCCGACGCCGCCGGTGCCGCCGACTCCGCCGGTGCCGCCGGTGATCATCGTGCCGCCGAAGCCGCCGATGGAACCGCCGCTGGCCCCGGTGCCGGCGGCGCCAATCCCGCCGCTCCCGGCGCCGCCCGTTCCGTCGCCATCCCCCGACACCGTGCCTCCACAACCCGCCGCGATCAGCACCCCTGCGAGAATGCAGCTCGAGCCCCGCAAGCCAACCATACCCGCGAGGCTAGCAGGGTTCGTGCCACCGCTCACTCGGCTAGAACGCCGAATTGTCCGCCGGAATGGGCGAAAGCACCGGACTGCCGTGCAGATCCTGACGCCGGGATCCGCTCGGTCGTGCGGCCGGCGCTTGCCGGGAGTCCGAGCGCGGGTTACCGGTCCGGCCGTCGCCGTGACGGCGACGCCACAGGTGTGCCGACGATGAAGTCCAGGTTGGCCCTCGCAAGCGCGGCGCTCGTCGCGCTGGGCTGCGGTCGGAGCGAGGAGCCCGCGGGCTCGCGCCCGGCCAAGGCGGCCACCGTAGTCGTGGCGTCGCCCGGGCCCCGCGCGACGCCCGCGCCATCGGCGCCCCCACCCCCGCCCCCATCCGCGGTCGCCGACAAGCCCCGCTGCGTGGTGCCCTCGCCCGCGACACCGCAGCCCAGGGCCGAGAAGGCGAAGCACTGTCCCGCCGATCCGAGCGGGAACCTGCCGCTCGGCCGCGGGCACGTCACGTTCACCGACGCGCCGGGCAGCCCCCGTGTCGAGGTCGAGCTCGCGGATCGCCCCGAGACTCGCGAGCGCGGGCTGATGTACCGCACGGGCATGCCCGACGACGCCGGCATGCTGTTCTCGTGGCCCAACGAGCAGGTTCGGAGCTTCTGGATGCACAACACCTGCATCCCCCTCGACATGCTGTTCATCGACGCCCGCGGGTTCATCGTCGGCATCCTCGAGCAGGTGCCGACGATGAACGACGAGTCACGCTCCATCCCCTGCCCCGCTGCGCACGTGCTCGAGCTGAACGCCGGCTGGACCCGCGCGCACGGGATCACCGCGGGCCAACGCCTGCGCATCGAACCTTGAATCTCGAAAGAATGCGAAACATGACCCGTTCGAAATCGATCCTCGTCCTGCCGCTCTTCCTCGCCGCCTGCGAGGAGCCGCCGCCGGAGCCCGAGCCCGTCGCCCGCCCCGCGTCCCCGGCCGTCACGCCGGCCCCCGCCGATCTGGCCGGCAAGGCCGAACGCACGGCGGCGCCCACTCCGCCTCCGCCCCCGCCGTCGGAGCCCAAGAAGCTTCCGGCCAAACCCGTCGCCGAGGTGAAGCCGAGCGAGGACGATCCGCTGAAGGGCAAGTTCACCCTCGCCGATGCGACCAAAGGACTGACCGGAAAGGGCGCGCTCATCGCCGAGATCAAGACCGACAAGGGCACGCTGTCGTGCACGCTGTACGAGGACAAGGCGCCCATCACCGTCGCCAACTTCGTCGGCCTGGCGCGCGGGCTCCGGCCCTGGAAGACGCCCGCCGGCAAGTGGGAGAAGAAGCCTGGCTACGACGGCACGACGTTTCACCGCGTGGTGAAGGGATTCATGATCCAGGGCGGCGACCCCGCCGGCAGCGGCGCGGGCGAGCCCGGCTACGTGATCCCGGACGAGGTCTGGGAGGACGCCCGGCACGACCAGCGCGGCCTGCTCTGCATGGCCAACCGCGGTCCCAACACCAACGGCATGCAGTTCTTCGTGATGGACGGCGTCGCATCGCACCTGGACGGCGGCTACACCATCTTCGGGAAATGCGAGCCCGAGAGCGTGATCGAGGCACTGGCCAGCGTCCCGGTCCGGGGGGAGCGCGCGGTCACGCCGCCGAAGATCGAGAAGGTCACCATCAAGCGCCAGGCGAAGCCCGCCGGCGCCGCAGCCCCAGCGGCCGCCGGGCAGAAGCCCGCAGCCCCAGCCCCGCCGGCCCCGCCAGCCCCGAGCGCCAAGTGACGGCCCTCGGCAAAGTGGTGTAAGCAGTGACGCGCGGAGGACGTTGAGGTGCAGCCATGAAAGACCTTCGGATGGCGCTCGGGCCCCTCGCCAGCTGGTGGCGCTGGACCTTGCTGTGCGTGATCACCCTGTTTGCGCTCGGCTGCGGCGGCGGATCGCTGGCGAAGGCGCCCGAGGCGGCGATGGCCCCCGCGCCGCCCATGGAGGAGCCGGAGGCCACCGCCACCGGCGCGAGCTTCAGCGCCGACGACGCGGTCCTCTACCGCGAGAGCGAAGCCAAGCCGATGCCCGCCCGCGGCGGGATGGCCCAGGCCACGCCGCCGGGTCCGCCGGCGATGAAGAAGGAGGCACCGCCAGGTGTCCCCGACGCCGCCACCGCGGGCAAGGAGCAAGCCGCGGTCGCCACCGGAAGCGACGGCAAGAGCGTCGCGGGTCCGCTGCTCATCTACAAGGCCCAGCTCTACATGGCCGTGTTCGAGACCAAGAAGGCCATCGACGCGGTGGAGAAGCTCGCCAAGGACAACGGCGGCTACCTGGTGTCGCGCGAGGACACCCGCATCACGGTGCGCGTCCCCGCGGGCAAGTTCGACGGCGCCCTCGACGAGGTCGCGAAGATGGGCGACCTGTTGCACCGCAACGTCAACGTGCAGGACGTCACCGCGGAGTACACCGACCTGGCGATCCGGATGCGCAACCTGGAAGTGATGCGCGAGCGCCTGGAAGAGCTCTTGAAGAAGGCCGCCAAGGTCGAAGAAGCCCTCGCCGTCGAGCGCGAGCTCGAGCGCGTCGCGGGCGAGCTCGAGCGCATCAAGGGCCGGCTCAAGCTGCTGCGGGAGCTGGTCACGTTCTCGACCATCACCGTGGAGTTCCAGCCGCGCCCCGTCGATCACGTCGACTCGAAGGTGCGCCTGCCCTTCCCCTGGCTCGATCGCCTCGGCCTCGGCGATCTGTTGCGTCTGTGACGAGAGGACTGCCATGAAACGCCACATCACCGCTCTAGTCTTGGTCTTGGCAGCCCTGCCCCTCTTCGGCTGCGGGCACCACTTCGAGACCACGACGCCCCAGGGCTTCGTCGAGCTCGAGGACCAGGAAGCCTACGAGTACCGCGCCACCACGGCCGACGGCCTGGTGATCGCGGTGCGAGAGATCGAGCACGACCCCAAGGGCGAGATGGCCTTCTGGACGCGCGCGATCGAGAACCGCATGCGCCAGCGCGGCGGCTACGCGCTGGTCGGCACGCGCGACGTGAAGACCAAGAGCGGCTTGGACGGCAAGCAGCTGCGCTTCGGCCACGACGAGAGCGGCAAGCCGCACCTCTACTACGTCACGATCTTCCTGACCGAGGACTACATCTTCCTGCTCGAGGCCGGCGGCACGAAGGAGCTGATGGAAAAGGGCAGCGCCGGGCTCGATCAGGCGATCGACGGCTTCCGAGTGAAGTAGACCTAAGCACGGCCCGGGGGCCCGCCGCCGCGCGTGGGCCGGGTACGGCGGGAGGTTCCGAGGTTCTGAGCGAGGGGCTCCTCGCGCACCGAGCGAGGACTCGAGCGCCCGAGGGCGAAGATCGCGCGCACCCTCGGCGACGACCGGCCGATGGGGCCCGCGATGAAACCCCACGGCGCGCGATTGGGTTGTCCCGAGCTGCCGCCGTCCCCTGGTATGCTGAGCGGCGGGTGGCGGACGTGAGCTCGCGCGCGGACCAAGCGGACGATACTCCGAGTGGCGGGCTCACGCTCCTGGTCGATGGACCGTACCGGGACGTGCTCTGGCCGCGGGATCCGCCGGACGTGCTCGTCGTGGACGACCAGCGGAAGTTCGCGGACATCGTCGCGCGGAGCCTCGAGCGCGCGGGCTGCGCCACCGAGGTGTGCACGAGCCTTCGAGAGATGTTCACGCAGATCGAGCACGCGCCGCCGGACCTCCTGGTGCTGGACCGGTGGCTCTTGGACGGGGACGGAGTCGAAGCCTGTGAGGCGCTACGGTGTCGGGGCGTTGCCGGTGGCATCATCGTCATGACCGGGGACGCCGCCGCCGGTGGCGACGCGCGCCTCGCGGGAGCCGACGACTTCATCCTGAAGCCGTTCGCGGTGAAAGAGCTCGTGACCCGCGCCGTGGCATTGACGCGCCGGGTGACGGGCAGTGTGACCGAGCGCGGCGAAGGCGATCGCAGCAAACGGCAGATCGACGAGGACTACGAATGAGTACGACGGACGGCCGAGTGGAAGAAGCCAATCGCGAGGCAGACGCGCTGGAAGAAGCTGGTGACCTGAATGGGGCTATCGATGCAGTATCGGCTGCGATTCTACTTGCGCCGGCGAGACCAAGACTCTTTGCGCTTCGCGGACGACTGTAAGTCGAGCCGCGCCTCGCCGAGCTCCCGCCGTCGAGGCCCAAGGCACCATTACACGGCCGCAGTGACGGGCTGCGCGACCAGGCCGCGCCCGTGCAGAGGGCGGCGCGGCGGGCCGCGCCCGCCGCGGCGGCCGGGCGGCCCTCGAGCCGTGCGGAAGCCCGCCCGGGCCGACAGCCCAGGCGGGCCCGCGTGCACCGAGTCAGCGCCGATACGCGAGGACCCAGAGCACGGCGATGATTCCATCGAGGGCCTGGATGCCCTGGTTCGCCTCCGAGGCGGGGAGGTAGCCGCACGCGCGCGCGATACGCAAGGCCATCAGGGTTTCCCGCGCGGAATTCAGCGCGTCTTCCAGCCGCGAGCGGCGCTTACCTGCTTTGGCCCAGACGCCCTCGCTGCCGTTGAGCGCCGCGCTGTTGCTGGCGCTCTTCATCTGCGACGCCAGATCGCGATCGTGCCGCGACACGCGGTCTGCGAGCCGATGGACGTTCTTCACCATGTCTTCGAGCGAGTCCAAGATCCTCATGACGCACTTCCTGTTCTGCTTTCTCTTCGAGAGCGACAGCTCCCCCGCGCCGCGCACAGCGCGGGTCAATGGCGAGGGCGAGCGCAGCGAGCCCGAGGCGCGGCCAGAGCCGCGCGCACCATTGAGGTGCGCGAGCACGGCGCTAAGCTGAGAAAGCGCCGAAGAGCCCGATCCCGCCCAATCCCGCCTAATCCCGATCCTGATCCTGATCCTGATCCTGATCCTGGTCCTGGTCCTGGTCCTGATCCTGATCCTGATCCCGATCCCGCCCTGATCCTAATCGGGCTGGTACACCACCGTCTGCGTCCCCTCCTGGTGGTAGTACTTCGCGTACTTCGGCCGCTGGAACGTGAGCGCACCAAACGAATTGACGACGATGCTCCACACCGCGGCGCTCCAGAACAGAGGCCCCAGTCGGAAGCCGCCGATCGCGAGCAGGCAGAACAGGAACACCGAGTAGTCGTTGGAGAAGCGGTAGCCGAACTGCACCCAGCCGGTGTTCTGGTAGAAGAGCGTGGGCACCGCCACCGCCAGCGTGGTCAGCGTGAGCCCCCAGTGCAGCCGGGTCCATTTGCGCGGCCAGAGCAGCCACAGGTAGAGCGGCGTAGTCACCCAGAGCGCCAGCCCGTGCGCGTTGATCTGGAAGCGCGGGTCGGCCGGGGCCTTGGCGATCCAGGGCAGGCTGGTCAGGACCACGCCCAGGTTCTTGCCCAGGTAGTGGTAGTTGAAGAGCCCCCACTTCTCCATGCGCGGGCGCCACAGCACCGTCAGGTAGCGGTAGCCGAACTCGAAGGCGTCGCCGAAGCGGGCGCGGTTGTACCAGGCCGCGATCGCCAGCACGCACGCCAGCGGCGCGCCGAA
This sequence comes from Polyangiaceae bacterium, assembly GCA_015075635.1. NCBI lineage: Bacteria > Pseudomonadati > Myxococcota > Polyangiales > Polyangiaceae > Polyangiaceae bacterium. Next base: position 1,237,422 of record JABTUA010000001.1, on the reverse strand, counting down.
GGACACCAAGAGCAGGACGAAGCGGCGCTTGTCCAGGCCTGCCCAGAGCTCGCGGACTCGCCGGGACGGGCCGACCTCGCTCGCGCTGGCGCCGCTCGAGACCCGGAGCGCCTCGAACAGGAACAGCGGCACCGCGTAGAGCAGGGGCGCGCGGGTGAGGAACCCCAGCCCCACCAAGAGGCCGGCCAGCATGGGCCGCTCGGCGTCGAGGGCGCACAGCACGTAGAGCGCGGCGATGGCCGCGCCCACCACGTGCGCCGCGAACCAGACCGTGCCCTGCTCGGCGGTGAAGAAGTACACGCTGCCGAACGCGAAGAGCAGGCTCAAGACCAGGCTGAAGCGGGTGCCACGCCCCGTGAGGCCCATGCGCCGGAGCTTCTCCAGGCAGAGGAACAAGACCGCCGGCGCGATGCCCGCCAGCCAGATGAAGAACTGGCCGTCCTGAACCCGGATGGCCGAGCCGCCGAGCTTCACCAGGGGCAGGAGCAGCACCGCCGGGAAGGGCGGGAACACGATGAACCACTTGTCGCCGTACTGGGCGAAATCGTTGTTCTGGGCGTAGCCCGGCGGCGGACCCCCGAGATCGAGGCGGCCCTTCAGCCAGGCCTCGGCCAGGAGCGCGAAGTGGTTGAACGGAGTGTGCTCCGTGAGGGTCTGCCGCGAAGCGCAGGCGAAGAACACCGCGGCGGTGAGCAGGTACAGGCCGAGGGCGAGGGTCAGGCGTCGCGCGCGCCCGTCGTCGCGGAGCCTCGACCACATCGGGGTCGCAAGCTACCACAGGGCCCGGGTCGACAAATGCGCGGACTCGTGTACCTTCCGCGGCGTGTCCAAGCCTTCGTTCGTGGTACCGCTCGCCGACCTGGAGCGCGAGCCCCGCGACGTCGAGTGGGAGATCGGCGAAGCCTGGCTCGGCCGCGCCCTCGAGGGGACCGACGCCAGCCCGCTCGGGCCGGGGCGGCTCGAGGCGCGCCTGACCAAGAACGGCAAGGACGTCCTGGTGCAGGGCAAGGCCACGGCCCGGGTCAGCGTCCCCGACGCCCGCACGCTCGAGCCGGTCGAGGTCACGCTCACGTCCGAGGTGTTCCTGATGCTGGGCCCAGCCCCGACCGACGTGGGCCCCAAGCGTGGGCGGCAGCGCCCGAAAAAGCCCGGGGAAGTCGCGCCCAAGAAGCCGAAACGCGGCTGGAACGACGACCCGGAGCTGAGCGACGCCCAGGCCGGGCAGGACACTTACTCCGGCGAAGAGGTGGTCCTGGACCAGTTCGTGCGGGAGTTCCTGCTGCTCGAGCTCCCGATGGTCGTACATAAGGACTTGCCAAGCGGCCAGGCACCCGGTATCGCTCCGCCCCCGGCTCCGGAAGCGGAGGCCGAGGTGCGAGTCGACCCCCGCCTCGCCCCACTCGCGGCGATCGCAGAGCGGCTGCGCGAGCGAAAGAACTAAGGAGCAATTCCGTGGCTGTTCCGAAGCGACGAAACACTTCCAGCAAACGCAACACGCGGCGCGCCAACCACGACAAGGTGGCCGCACCGAACATCGTGCCCTGCCCGAACTGCTCGGCGCCGATGGTGTCGCACCGCGTCTGCCCGGCCTGCGGCCACTACAAGGGCAAGGCCGTGGGCAAGGCGCCGGCCAGCGACGAGTGACAGCCGCGTAGCGCGCTTTGCAGCGCGGTGGTTCAACCTTTTTGCGGTGACGTCTCGCGCGGGAGATCGTACGAGCGCCGAATGACGATCAGCGTCGGACCGCGGAGCCGGATCGCCGGCACGGGTGCCTACGTGCCCGAGCGGGTGATGACCAACGCGGAGCTGGAGAAGCTCGTCGACACCTCCGACGAGTGGATCCAGGAGCGCACGGGGATCAAGGAGCGCCGCATCGCCGCCCCGGGCGAGGCAGCGAGCGACATGGCCGTGGGGGCGGCCCGCCGCGCCCTGGAAGCCGCGGGTTTGAAGCCGACGGATCTCGACATGATCATCGTCGGGACCATCAGCGCCGACATGCCGCTGCCCGCCTGTGCGGCTTTCGTACAGCAGAAGCTCGGCTGCCCCGGCATCCCGTCCTTCGACGTGGCGGCAGCCTGCGCGGGCTTCGTCTACGCGCTGTCGATCGGCGACCAGTTCATCAAGAGCGGCGCCCACGAGAACGTGCTGGTGGTCGGCGTAGAGCTGCTCTCCCGGGTGCTCAACTGGAAGGACCGCACGACCTGCGTGCTGTTCGGCGACGGCGCGGGGGCGGCGGTGCTCACACCCGCGGCGGGTGACGGGCGCGGCGTGCTCTCGACGCGCCTCTACACCGACGCGACGCTGGCCGAGTCGCTGTGCATCCCGGCGGGCGGCAGCAAGGAGCCGGTCACGCCGGCCGGAATCGAGGCCGGTAGGGACAAGGTCCACATGGTCGGCGGCGACATCTTCAAGGTCGCGGTACGGAACCTGACCAGCGCGTCCCGCGAGGCGCTCGAGGTCGCCGGGCTCGGCACCGACGCCGTGACCTGGGTGGTCCCGCACCAGGCCAACATGCGCATCATCAGCCAGGTGGCGCAGCGCCTCGACATCCCGCTCGATCGCTTCATCCTCGACATCGAGCGCTACGGAAACACCTCCAGCGCCTCGATCCCCATCGCGCTCGACGAAGGCGTGCGCGACGGCCGCATCAAGCCCGGCGACACGGTGCTGATGTGCGCGCTCGGCGCCGGGATCTCCTGGGCGAGCGCCCTCGTTCGGATGTGAGGGACGCGATGACCACCGCCTGGCTCTTCCCCGGACAGGGAACGCAGACCGTCGGCATGGGCAAGGCGCTCCACGACGCCTCGCCCGCGGCGCGTGAGGTGTTCGAGCGCGCGGACCGAGCGCTCGGCTGGTCGCTCACTCGGCTGTGCTTCGAGGGACCGGAGGCGGAGCTCACGCTCACCGCCAACACGCAGCCGGCCATCGTGACCGTGAGCATCGCGACCTTGGCGGCAATCCGCGAAGCGCTGCCGGACATCGGTCCGCCGGCCTTCGCCGCCGGGCACTCGCTCGGGGAGTACAGCGCGCTGGTGGCCGCCGGGGCCCTGAGCCTGGAGGACGCAGTGCGCCTGGTGCACGTCCGCGGCAAGGCGATGCAGGACGCGGTGCCGGAGGGTGAAGGCGCCATGGCCGCGCTGATGGGCGGCGACGCGGCGGCGGCGGCGGAGCTGTGCCGGCAGGCTGCCGCCGACGGCAGCGTGCAGCCGGCGAATTTCAACGCGCCCGGGCAGGTGGTCATCGCCGGCAAGAAGGCCTCGGTGGAGCGCGCGATGGAGCTGGCGGAGCAGGCCAAGCAGAAGGCCATCCCGCTCAAGGTCAGCGCTCCTTTCCACTGCGCGCTGATGGCCCCGGCCGCGGCGCGCATGCGCGTCGAGCTCCTGGCCGTCAGCTTCGGCCCGCTCGCCTTTCCGGTCGTCAGCAACGTCGAGGCCCAGCCCAACCAGGACCCGGACCGGATCGCCGAGCTCTTGGTGCGCCAGATCGACGGCGCGGTGCGCTTCCAGCAGAGCATCGAGCTGATGGCGGCGGCCGGCGTGAACCGAGCCCTGGAGATCGGCCCGGGCAAGGTGCTGGCCGGCCTGGTCAAGCGCATCGACAAGCGCATCTCGGTGGTGTCCGTCGGCGACCCGGAATCGCTCCGGCGGTTGGTCGAGCTCGCCGCGACGAGTGCGTAGGATCTTTCCCGCTCGACACCGGGCGTTGCGTGGTAAACGGTCTCGGCCCGAAGGGGAGCAAGATGTTCGATCTAACCGGCAAGGTTTGTCTCGTCACCGGCGGCTCGCGCGGCATCGGACGCGCGTGCGCCGAGGCCCTGGCATCGCGCGGCGCCCACGTCGTCATCGGCTACGCGGGCAACGAGGCCGCCGCCCGGGACGCGGCGGCGGCCTGTGAGAAGGCCGGCGGCAAGGCCGAGCTCTGCCAGTTCGACGTGAGTCAGACCGCTGCCGCCGAGGCAGCCGTGGCGGAGGTCGCGAAACGCCTGGGGCGCCTCGACGTGCTGGTGCTGAGCGCGGGGATTTCCATCGACGGCCTGCTGCTCCGGCTGAAAGACGAGGATTTCGAGCGCACGCTGGCGGTGAACCTGAAAGGCGCCGTGGCCTGCGCGCGCGGAGCGCTGAAGCCGATGATGCGGGCCAAAGGCGGGCGGATCATCTTCGTGTCGAGCGTGGTCGGCGAAATGGGCAACGTCGGCCAGACGGCCTACGCCGCATCCAAGGGCGCCCTGCTCGGGGCCGCCAAGTCCATCGCGCGCGAGTACGCCTCGCGCAACATCACGGTCAACGCCGTCACTCCCGGGTTCATCGAGACCGACATGACCCGGGACCTGCCGGAGGAGGCCAAGACGGCCATGCTGTCGGCGGTGCCCCTGGGTCGCCCCGGCACCGCGGCCGACGTGGCGGCGGCCGTCGTCTTCCTGGCCTCCGACGAGGCCGGCTACGTCACCGGACACACGCTGCGTGTGAACGGCGGCATGTACATGTAACCATTAACTTTCTTCAAACCAGACGAAATCCTTACCCAACCCGGGGCGCTCCGAGGTAGGACGCGCCCCCTCTGGAGGACGAAACATGGCGGAAGGCCGCAACATCGAGGCCGAGGTCAAGCGCATCATCAAGGAGCAGCTGGACGTCGACGAGAAGGATATCAAGGCGGAGTCCACGTTCATCGACGACCTGGGGGCAGACTCCCTGGGCCTGGTCGAGCTGGTCCTGGCGTTCGAGGAAGCGTTCGAGATCGACATCCCGGACGAAGACACGGAGAAGATCCGGACCGTCCAGGACGCCATCGACTACATCGAGAAGCACGTCCCGGCCTGAGCCTGGACGTTTCGTCGCTCGGGTCGCTGCGTGATCTCTGTCACCGTGGCGGCCCGGGCACGTGCCGTGGAGCCCTGATGGAGCGCGTCGTAGTCACCGGGATTGGTCTGGTCACGCCCAACGGAATCGGGACGGAGCCCACCTGGCGGTCGCTGGTCGCCGGGCAGAGCGCCGCCGGACCGATCACGCAGTTCGAGGCGGACGAGCGTTATCCCACGCGCTTCGCCTGCGAAGTGAAGGGCTACGATCCGGCCGAGCACATGGATCGCAAGAAGATCAAGGAGGTGACTCGCTTCATCACCTTCGCGATGGGGGCGACCAAGATGGCGCTGGCGGACGCCGCGCTCGAGCTCAGCGAAGAAGAGCGGGACACCACCGGCGTGTTCATCGGCGTCGGCCTCGGCGGGCTCGAGAACCTGGAGCGCTGCACCCTCACGCTGGAGCACAAAGGCCCCGGCAAGATCAGCCCGTATTTCATCCCCTCGCTGATCGCGAACATGGCCGCGGGCCAGGTCTCCATCGCGTTCAACCTGCGGGGCCCGAGCTACGCGCACACCAGCGCGTGCTCCTCCAGCGCCCACGCCATCGGCGAGGCCTACCGCTGGATCCAAGAGGGACGTGCCAGCGTCATGGTCGCCGGCGGAGCGGAGGCCACCATCACCCCAATCGGCATCGCCGGCTTCTCGGCGATGTTCGCGCTCTCCCGGCGCAACGCCGAGCCGACCCGCGCCAGCCGGCCCTGGGACAAGGGACGCGACGGCTTCGTGTGCGGAGAGGGCGCCGGCACGCTGGTGCTCGAGTCGCTGACCCGGGCCAAGCGCCGCGGCGCGCGCATCCTCGGGGAGGTCGTCGGGTTCGGCGCAACCAGCGACGCCTACCACATCACCAAGCCACCACCGGACGGCGCGGGGGCCATGCGCGCCATGCGCATCGCGCTCGGAGACGCGAAGCTCGCCCCCGAGCAGATCGACTACATCAACGCGCACGGCACCAGCACGCCGGCCGGCGACATCGAGGAGGCGAAGGCCGTGGCCAACCTCTTCGGCAGCCACGCGCTCGACAAGAAGCTCTGGGTCAGCTCGACCAAGAGCATGATGGGGCACCTGCTCGGTGCCGCTGGCGCTGTCGAGGCAGCCCTGTGCATCAAGGCCATCGAGACGGGGCTCGTCCCGCCTACCATCAACCTGGAAGACCAAGACCCGGAGTGCCCCTTGGACTTCGTGGCCAACGAGACCCGGGAACGCCGCGTGCGTCGCGCTTTGAGCAACTCGTTTGGATTTGGCGGCACCAACGCCAGCCTCGTGCTCGCCGCGTTCGAGGGCTGAACGCCTCTCCCCGAGCCGGATCATGCAATGTCCTTCCTGCCGTTCGATGGAGAGCCGAGTGGTGGACTCGCGGCTCGTCGCCGGCGGGACCGTGACCTGGCGGCGTCGCGAATGCGACGCCTGCAAGCGGCGCTTCACCACCTACGAGCGGGTCGAGCTGAGCCTCCCGGTAGTGATCAAGAAGGACGGGCAGCGCGAGCCGTTCGACCGCCAGAAGGTCCTGGCCAGCCTGCGCATCGCCTGCAACAAGCGCCCCGTCTCGCTGGACACTCTGGAGGAGGAGGCGGAGACGCTGGAGCGCGAGCTCTCGGAGGGCGGGGAGCGCGAGCTCTCCTCGCTGGAGATCGGGGAGAAGGTCATGGATAGGCTCAAGCGCCTCGACCAGGTCGCCTACGTGCGCTTCGCGAGCGTGTACAAGTCTTTCCGGGACATCGACGAGTTCATGCGCGAGATGAGCGTGCTGGTGCGTCCGAAGGAAGGGCAGTGAACGTGGCCGACGTCGACGCAAAGCTGATGGCCCGCGCGCTCGAGCTCGCTCAGGGCGGTGACCCCTCCCCCAACCCGCACGTGGGGTGCGTCATCGCCGACGGAGCGACGATCCTCGCGGAGGCCTTCCACGAGGCCGCCGGACTCGATCACGCCGAGGTCGCCGCGCTGCGCGCGGCCGGCGACGCCGCCAAGGGCAAGACGCTCTACGTGACGCTCGAGCCGTGCAACCACGAGGGCCGGACCGCGCCTTGCGTGGACGCGATCCTCGCCGCCGGCATCAAACGCGTCGTGGTCGGCTGCAGCGACCCGAACCCCAACGTGCCGGGCGGCGGGGTGCAGAAGCTGAAGGACGCAGGCGTCGAGGTCACCGTCGGCGTGCTGGAGAAGGACGCCCGAGCGGTGATTCGCCCCTGGGCGAAGTACATCACCGAGGGCGCTTCCTTCGTGGGCGTGAAGCTCGGCATCTCGCTGGACGGTCGCATCGCGACGCGCACCGGCGCCAGCAAGTGGATCACCTGCCCGGAGTCGCGGACCCGCGTCCAGGCGCTCCGCGCCAGGCACGACGCCGTCATGGTGGGCATCAACACGGTGCTCGCCGACGACCCTCGCTTGACCGTGCGTGACATCCCTGGCCGGAGCCCGGTGCGCGTCATCATCGACAGCCGGCTACGCCTGCCGCTCTCGAGCCAGCTGGTGCAGAGCGCGCGGGAGGTGCCGACCTGCGTGGTGACCACGCCGGAGGGCCCGCGCAGCGCCGAAGAAGAGCTGATCGAGGCCGGCGTCGCCGTGATCCGGGTCGCCGCCACGGCGGAGGGTCGCTGCGACATGCGGCTGGCGCTGCGCGAGCTGGCAGCCCGCGAGGTCGTCAGCGTGCTGTGCGAGGGCGGCGCCGAGCTGGCGGGGAGCCTCCTCGCGACCGGCCTGGCCGGCGAGATGCACGTGTTCATCGCGCCGGTGATGCTCGGCCCGCGTGGTCGGCCGGGCGCGGTGGACTGGGCCGGACCGGAGACGCCGTCGGACGCCCCGCGCATCGACCCCCCGGTGTGGGAGCTGTGCGGGAACGACGCCTACGTGTCCGGGCCGCTCGTTTACCCGAAGAAGCCGGCGCGGACGACGTCGCACGGCTGACGCGGGCGCCTGGAGCACGCGCGGCTGAGGGGCGGGGCTGGCAGGGTCCGGAGCCGGATGTTAGGTTTCGCGGCAGCATGGCTCTGCGCGAGATCCTGGAATACCCCGACCCCCGCTTGCGTGAGGTGGCCAAGCCCGTGCCGCGCGTCGACGACGAAATCCGCAAGCTGGTCGACGACATGGCGGAGACCATGTACGACGCTCCGGGGGTCGGCCTGGCGGCGCCGCAGATCGGCGTGGGCCTCCGCGTCTTCGTCATCGACATCGCGAGCGAGGACGAGCCGAGCGAGCTCCGCGTCTTCATCAACCCCGAGCTCGTCGCGCTGGACGGCACCCAGATCTGGAACGAGGGCTGCCTGTCGTTTCCCGGCGTGAGCGAGGAGATCAAGCGCGCCGAGCGCGTGAAGGTGCGCGCCCTCGACCGGGACGGCAAGCCCTTCGAGCTCGACGCGGACGGCCTCCTCGCGGTCGCCGTCCAGCACGAGAACGATCACCTGAACGGCGTCTTGATGATCGACAAGCTGAGCGCTCTGAAGAAGCGCATGATGGGGCGCAAGCTCGCCAAGAAGCAGAAGTCGCAGGACGCCGAGGCCTGAGTCGGCTCGCGCCGTCCGGGCGCGAGGGAAGACGGAGCCCGACTCTGCCCCGCTCAGCGCGAGGGCGGCCGGGTGAACAGGCTGCTCTCGAGCTGGAAGCCGCGACCCGAGATCTCGTCCGCCACCTTGGGCACCGAGCCGGCAGCGTTGAAGGTGCCTTCGACCGCGCCGCCGGCGGCGGTGCGCTCCACCGTGAAGGAGAAGATGTCGGAGAGTTTGATCTCGTCGGCGCTGACGCCGGCGAGCTCCGCGACGCGCAGCACGCGCAGGCGGCTGTCGCGCAGGCGTCCAACCTCGACGACCACGTCGAAGGTGGAGGCCACCCACTCGCGTGCGGCCGCGATGCCGGCAGCCGGCCGCGCGGCGGACACGTCCGCCGCGAAGCGCGCGAGGGCGCGGCGCACGCTCGTGGCGTGGACGCTGGCCACGACCCCGGACACACCGTCGCCGACCACGTCGACGAGCGCCGCTGCGAGCGCACGGTTGGCGACTTCGACCACGAGCCGCGCACCCGGTACGTGGGCCGCGATGCCGAGGGCACGCGCCGCCTCGTCCCCCGGACCCAGCGCAAGCCGCGTGACACCCTCGGTCGAGGGCGACACGTCGTCGAGATCGAACAACACGACCTGCCGCGAGTCGCCCTGGGCCGCCGCGAGCGCCGCGACCACGGCGCTGGTCCCGGCGTCCCGCGGCCCGGCGACCAAGACGTTGAGGCGCGCCGCCACGCACTGGCCCAGGAAGGTGGCGATGGCGCGCGAGATGGTGCCGCTGCGAACCAGCTCCTCGAAGCTGGCGCCGATGCGGCGCGGCTTCTGGATCACCAACAGACCCGCCGGCGCCGCGGCGCCCACCGCGGCCCAGAGCCGCGAGCCGTCCCTGAGCTGCCGCTCGACGCTGGTCTCGTCGGCCCCGAGCGCCATGCCGGCGGCCCGGCACAGGCGGCGCACCACGCGGCGAAGCGCCTCTTCCGAAGAGAAGCCCGGCGTCACGGGCACGTGTCGGCCAGCTTTCACGGCTGAAATCGCGTCGAAGCGGGTGGCGACGATCTCGCTCACCGAGGAGTCCACCAAGAGGGGGCCGATGGCACCGAGCTCGAACAGCTCCGCCCTCGCCTCCTGCGACAGGCGGCCGACATCGACGTCGGCGGGCAGCTCTCCCTGGCTCTTCAGCTCGTGGGCGCGTTCCTCGATGGAGCGTTCGATGCGTCCGCGAGTCGATTCGTCGATGATGCCGTCGAGCAGGGCAGCGTCGAGCTCCCCGACGACGCGACCGACCAGCGAGGTGAGCGCCGACCGGTGGCTCTTGGTCTCTTCTCCGGACTGCACCATCTGGCGCAGATCGATGTCGGCGTGCGAGACGTCGACGACGCTCGCCAGCGGCATCTTCTCCGAGGGGTGTGCCTCGGAGGGCGCCTCGGGGCGTGGCGCCGAGGGCATGCGCGGCGGTCCGGGGACCTCCGGATAGCTGACGCCGCTCGCCTCCTCGAGCTCCTGCTCGGGGAACGCGGTCGCGCCCGAATCGCTGGCGGCGGCCCGCACCGCGGCTGGAACCGGACCGCTGCCCGTCTGCTCGCCGCCGGTGCTCGGCTCGCTCTGGCCCTCCGGCATCTCGATGCGCAGCACGAAGTCGCCGATGTAGATGCGATCCCCTTCGCGCACGATGGTGGCCTGGGAGATGCGGCGACGATTGACGTAGGTGCCGTTCGTGCTGTTGAGGTCGGTGACGATGAAGCGCGAGTCTCGGAAGATCAGGCGCGCGTGACGCTTGCTGACGTTGCCCTTCGGCAGCATCAGGTCGTTGCCTTGCACGCGACCGACACTGACTTCGGGGCGCTCGAAGACCTCCCGGCGTTCGGCGCCCCCCTTCTCGCTGATGACGATGGCGAACAACGACCGACTCGACTGCGTGGGGGAGATCACAAGCGGCCCGATAGATCTGCCGAAATCCCGGGGGACCTGTCAATCACGGTCCATCGGTCCCCGTGGAATTTCGCGGGCTGGGCCCGCCGGGTCGCCCCCCTCCCGTTCGTTCGGGTCAGCGGTCGGTCGGGCCGGACTGGCCCTTGACCTCGGTGGTGACCAGGGCCAAGAGCTCGCCGGCCAGCGCCATTACGTCCCGCTCCGAGAAGCCGCTGCCTCGGAGCTCGCGGTAGATGGTTTTCGCGAGGATCCGCGCGGCGCGGGGATCGTTGGGGGTCGGGCTGCTCTCGAACGGAAGTGCCATCTGGATGAACCACTCGCGGGCGGGGTGCCCGAACTACCTTTGCGGCGACTCCAGTATGAAAGAAGGATGCCAACGACGCTGGAACCTCAGATGGCCCCGCCGCGCGACCAATCGTCGCCCCGAGGCGCGTCATGACGCGGCGTGCGCAAAGGCCGCTTCGCACCCCGCCGCGAACCCTGCGCAGCACCGCGAATTCTCCCATCTTTCACTGGTTCAACCGCCTCAGTCCCGGGCTACGAAGGAGCTGGGACAGGGGTAGCTGGTGACCAGGACCTTCGCCGGGCGCTCGACGGCGGTCAGCAGGCTGGTGACCAGCTCCCGACCATCATCCCCGAAATAGAGCGCCTCCCCGACCTCCGGCGGGCCTCCGTCGGGGATCGCCACCCCGTTGGTCTGGAAGCGGACCCGTCCGGTCAGGGTCCGCTGAAGGGCCAGGTGGGAGGGCAGCCAGGTCCCGGAGCGGCGGTCCCGGACCGCCACGCAGACCGCGTCTCGGAAGTGGTACTCGGTGTTCCGCGTCACGAACATCCGGTGGCGCCGGCGGTCTCGGCCGACGAAGCTCGGGCTCTCTTGGGTGGTGGTCTCGCTCACGATCTGTCGCCTCCTGGCTCGGAGTGAGGCTGGCAGCGCAGGCGGGGTTCGGCCAAGTTTCGACGGCCGGGCTTCGCGAAGCGCTTCGCTAACGCTTCGCCGACAACTTCGTGCGACCGCGCGCCGCCCCGTACCATTTCGTTCGTGCGCGCGCGTTCGCCTGGCCCCGGGCTCCGCAAGACCGCTGGCTTGCCGGTGGTACAGCGGCGGCGCGTCGATCTCTGGCAGAGCAACGACTACCGCTGGCGCGAGCTCTTCGAGACCGCTGACGTGATGAGCGAAGGCGCGACGCGCGTCGAGCCGGATGGCCCGGTCTACTACGGCTCGACCAGCGTGCTGCTCACGCTCACCTCGTGCGGCGGCCTCGTGCCGGACGCGGACGCCGAACAGTTGCTCGCGCTCGTGCCTCGCGATCCCCACGCGCGGCTGCGCGCGGTGCGGGTGGCGTGCCTGGAGGCGCAGCTGCGGTCGGGCGGAACGCTCGGACGCGTGCAGGCAGAGGTCACCGTGAAGCGGGACCCGCGCGGCATCCGGGTCGACATCGACGTGGAAGCGGACGTACACGCGCTCGACAGCGCGGAGACGGGTTGAACGCGGAAGCAATCCCGCGAAGAACGTCAAGCCCGTTCGCGCACCACCGTTCGGGGACACGTCGAGCTGTCACCCACCACAAATCCGCGGAGTATCTGCACGCGAATCCTTTGCGGACACTCCCGCTCTTGACATCGATCGGCGCGCGGAAGAATTGAGAAGCTACGTGACCTCGCGCGAGGTCGGCCCCGATGAGCATGAAGCGCAAGAAGCGACGCGACGACAAGGTGATCCACGTCGTGTTTGGTCCTGGAGGCGGCCGCGTCCAGACCAAGCAGAGGCGGGCTACCAACGAGAAGCGCGACGCCGCACCGACGAGCCGCGAGCCCCTGACCGACCTGTTCACGCAGAGCGAGATCGCTCGGCTCCTGGACATTTCCCCCAATCGTCTGCGTACCCTGGACAAGACCGGCGTGGTACCGCCCACGGGCCGGCGGCGGGGCCGGCGGGCCTACACCTTCTCCGACCTGATCGCGCTGCGCACGGCTCAGGCCCTGCTCGACCAGAACGTACGCCTGCGCGACGTGACCCGCGCGGTCGGCGCGCTTCAGCGCACGCTGCCCCGCGTCGCTCGCCCGCTCGCGGAGCTGCGCATCGTCTCCGACGGGCAGCGGGTGGTGGTGCGCACGCAGGACGGCTCCTTCGAGCCCCTGACCGGTCAGATGGTGCTCGACTTCGAGGTGAAGTCGCTACGCGACGACGTCGTCAGGGTGCTGCGCCCTTCGGCGGGTCGGGAGCGCTCGCGCACCGCCTACGAGCTGTACCTGCGCGCGAGCCAGCTCGACGAAGATCCCGCGACGATGGACGAGGCCGAATCGCTGTACATGCAGGCGCTCGAGCTCGACCCCTGGCTGGCCATCGCCTACACGAACCTGGGCAACGTGCGCTTCCGGCGCGGGGACGGGGACGCCGCCGAGGCGCTCTACCGGCAGGCGCTCGAGATCGACTCCCGCCAGCCCGAGGCCCAGTACAACTTGGGCTACGTGATGCTGGAGCGCGGGCACCCCGAGCTCAGCATCCCGCTCTTCCACGGAGCGCTGGAGAGCGACTCGAAGTTCGCCGACGCCTACTTCAACCTCGCCATGGCCTACGAGCAGGTCGGCGAGACGGGCAAGGCGCGACCGTTCTGGAAGAGCTACATCCAGCTCGAGCCTCAAGGCACGTGGACGGAGATCGCGAAGAGGCATCTTTAGTCTCGCTCCGCGGGCGGCCCCAGCGCCTCGCCACTCGTCCGACAGGACGGACAGCCGGGCGCCGGCCCGGGCCGGTTTCTCACTCTCCTCTCATTGGCGGATAGATGGGATGAGGCGGGCCCCGAGCCCGTCACGTCCATGCGAAACGAACTCGCCGAGAAAGTAGCGGCCGACCTCTCGCCGACGGGTTTCCCTGTCAGCACCCCCACGTGCTCAGAGGCACAACCGAACGGGGGCCAGAAGGAGAGGTCAGCCATGCGGAAAGTAGCACTGGACCTTGGTGCGCGGAAAACCACGTTCTGCGAGGTCGAGGGCGAGCAGGTACTCCAACGGGGCGCGGTGACCGAGCTCGGGACGCTGTCATCGCTGCTGGGCCCGAGCCAACCGCCAGCGGTGGTCGCGATCGAAGCTTGCCGCGAAGCCTGGTACGTCCACGACTTGCTCACCCGGTGGGGCAACCAAGTCGTGCTGGTCGACACGACGCGGAGCAAGCAGCTAGGCATCGGCCGCCACGGTCGCAAGACGGACCGAATCGACGCAGAAGTCCTGGCGCTCGCTCTGGAGCGCGGGGGCATACCGATGGCCCACGTGCTGTCGCCGCAGCGGCGAGAGCTCCGGCGCTGGCTCAACGTGCGGCGCGCGCTCGTCGAGTCCCGGGCGCAGATGGTGACCACTGCGCGCGGGCTGGCGCGAGAGCACGGAACGAAGCTGCCCAGGTGCACGGCCGAACACTTTGCGAGCACCGTGACCAAGCAACGCCTCGACCTCGAGCTCGGTTCGATGCTCCTGCCCTTGCTCACGCTCCTCAACGGAATCACCGCAGAGCTGAAGACGGTCGAAGCGAAGCTCCTCGAACTTTGCGCGACGGAGCCTGTTGTCGAGTTGCTCGCCACCACACCCGGCGTCGGTCTCATCGTCGCGGCCAGCTTCGTCAGCGTGATCGACGATGCGAAGCGCTTCCGCACCGCTCACCAAGTCGAGTCGTACTTGGGGTTGGTGCCCAGCGAGGACAGCTCGGGAGGGAAGCGGCGCATCGGCGCCATCACCAAGAAGGGCAACAAGTACTTGCGCGCCCTGCTCGTGCAGGCCGCGTGGTGCGTAAAAACTCGGGCTCCGAACGACCCGCTGCGGCTCTGGGCTCATGAGGTCGCCCAGCGACGCGGCAGGCGCGTGGCAGTGATCGCGTTGGCGCGCAGGTTGGTCGGCATTCTGTGGGCGATGTGGCGCGACGGCACCGTCTACGACCCTGAGCACCTGGCCCGCGCCAGCAGCCGTGGCACCCACCGTGCCGCACGATCGGCCGAGCTTCGCGCCAAGGCCCTCGCGGCGGCCGCCAAGAAGCTCTCGAAGAAGGCTCCAACCAAAACGCGGGAGGTGACTCCCGTCGCGTAACTCACGCGTCTCCAATCCGCGCCGCGAGCGCGACTGTGAGAGCGGCCAGATCGGTTGGTGGATGAACGCGAAGATCGCGATGGTGCGGCGCCACGGCGTCGAAACCCGTCGGATAGAGTGCGTCGCCACCCTCCTTTTCGAAGCCCCATCTGCGGGCGAGCTCACCTAAAGCAAGGGCCCATCAAGCCCGAGCTCGAACACCGCGAATAGTCGATCGAAGCCAGCTCGTAATCCGTCGCAGCAAGCAGCGCCTCACCTCAACAGCGGGCCCCAGCTCGCACCGGACAGCTCCATGCCCAGGTCTCGTACCGCCACCACAAGCACCCGATGTGCCCGAAAGAGAACGGCAAAAATCCCTTTCATTCAGTTGACGTCAGGCCCGCCTCATAGTCGTGATCTGATCTTGGCAAGCCCCAAGGCGTCGTAGCGGGCTCGGCTTGCGGCCTCGCGCGCCCCCGCACCTGGTCCTGCTCCCGTCTCTGCACCAGGACCTGCTCCAGTCCCCGCACCAGGTCCGGCTCCAGTCCCCGCACCAGGACCTGCTCTCGTCCCCGTTCCGTTTCTGCGTCCCCGCAGCAGGTCCTCGTCCCGCCCGCACCAGGTCCTGCTGGGTCCACCTCTGGATGCATCTCCGTTGCGGGAACGCTCACACGGAACCACGTCCGCGCACATTGCGTGTCTCCGACGGGCGCGAGAGAATCTGGGCTACCAGGAGGGTGTCATGGGTAGACGGGTGCGGGTGAAGTTGACTCTCTCTCTCTCTCTCGCAGTGGTAGGGTTGTGGGTTACTCGCTCGAGTGCCGAGCCCGCTGCGAAGCCGCCAGCAGCCGCGAAGAAGGTCGAGGATACGGAGGCGGGCGACGGCGGCGATCACGGCGCCGAGGAGGCATGGGTCGATTGTCCTCGACGCAAACACGTCCGTGCAGTCGATCCACTGGGACCCGTCGTCGCTCACGGGGCGAGTGAAGCTCCAGGCTACCGGCGAGGCCTGCTTCGCGCCGAGGAGGGTCGGCTCTTCCGTCGAGCCAGCCTCCAGCTCGATCCGTTCGGGGAAGACTTCTTCTTCACCGGGCTGACTCTGCCGCGCCCGAACCCGAGTCGCGACGAGCTGGCGCGCTTGGTGGAGCTCGCGGTGCGGCTCGCCGGGAAGCGACTGCCAGCGCCACCGCTCGTGACCGCGGCGCGCGCCGCGACCGAAGAAGGGGCCGAACGACGCGTCTGGGACGTGGCGTTCGTGCACGAGGGAGTGCCGGTCACACCGGGGCGCTGCCAGCTGTCCGCTCCCGCGCGCCAGCCATTCCCTGCTGCGGTGAGCTGTAGGGTCCCGGCAGGCGAGTCGCCGCTCACCTTCGACCGCTTCGTGGTCTCCGATGGTGAGGCGATACAACGCTCCATCGCATCGAGCGGAGTCCACGCCCACGTCGCAGACGTCCAGCGGTCGTACGTGGTCCGCGGCGGCGTACGTGACGGCGGCGGGGCCCAGGGGCGCTTCTACGTCGTTCACTTCGACGGCCGGCGGGAAGTCCTGACCGTGTTGGACGCGATGGGCCGAGTGCTCGCCACGGGTCCGAACGAGAAGTCGTTCACGTTCACCGGGTATGACCCCGACTACCTCGGCGGGCTCAAGCAGGTCCAGACCCACGTCGAGGTCGGGGACGGCCAGATCGCGCACCTCGACACTGCGCCGCACGATGCGACCAGGGTGTCTTGCATCACGCCTGATGGCGGACCTCTCTACCCGACAGGGTTCGCGGTGTGTCGCAACGACATGCTAGTCGATGAGAACGCTTTCTCGCTGCAACCGCTCGTCGCGCCTCGCTCCGACGACGACTACACCAACCCCGCCAACGCGCCGGTCCCCGTCAATGTGCAGCCCGACCCGCTCGGACCGCAGCTCCTGCTCCTGAGCCAGCAGCACGGGGTCGGACCGCTTCACGGCACCTTGAACGACGTGACGGTGAGGCCGGCGCTGAACAGCTCGCCGGGATGGGTTCACTACCTTCGGGACGACGTCACGAGCGAGCAGCCCGTCGGTCCCGCGCACCACGCCGAGCTCCAGGCGTTCCACAACGCCGGCAAGCTCCAGAAGTTCTACGCGCTGCTCGACTCGCGCTTCGAGGTGCTGGGGCAGGACCGATTCCGCACATCCATCACCGTTCACTGGCGGCCGGTCTTCACCCAGGACGACGACCTTGCGACGACGGACTTCAACAACGCCAAGGCCGGGCGCTACACCATGAAATTCGCGGACGCGCGGCCCTCCAGCGGCTCGGCGCCGACGCCCCATGCGCTCGACGCCACGAGCGACGGCTCCCTGTTCGCCCACGAGTACCATCATCACATCCAGGAGTCCCTCGCGAAGGACGGCGGCTGGCAGCTCGTCCCCAACCCCGCGGGAGACCCGGACGAGCTGTTCCCCGGCGAGTGCCCCCCGAACCAGCCCTGCAAGCGGCGCTACGTCGTGCTGGAGGGCGTCGCCGACGGCTTCGCGGCCCTCGAAGTCCGGCGCGCGTTGCTCGGGCCCATCTTCGCCTCCACGACACCGCTGAGCGAGCTCATGGGCGTGTGCGACGACAAGTCCGCCTACGGCACCGGCACCATCGGGCTGGG
Organism: Polyangiaceae bacterium; assembly: GCA_015075635.1. Lineage (NCBI taxonomy): Bacteria > Pseudomonadati > Myxococcota > Polyangiales > Polyangiaceae > Polyangiaceae bacterium. Next base: position 1,220,464 of record JABTUA010000001.1, on the reverse strand, counting down.
CACTCGCTCGCTCTGCAACACGCGGGCGTTCGGGTTCTGGAAGGAGGTCGAGCCGCCCGGCGGGGACACCAACGCCTGCACCTGGCCGTCGTTCCTCGCCGACCAGTTCCACTCCGACCGGCGCCTCGTCGTCGGCGGCGCCATGTTCGGCTACGCGCGCCGCTTCTTCGACTCCGGTGTCGGCAGCGGCATCCCTGCCCGTCACCTCCTCGAGGCCGAGCGGGCCCTTCAGGCCACCGCCGACGGGGAGGTCAAGTACTTCAGCGCCCTGGCGACGTACCTGAAAGCCTCTCCGTATGCCGACGTCCGTCGCTGGACGCACACGGCGCGCGCCGCCTTCATCGAGAAAGGCGTCTTCCCCGCGGGCGTTCACTTCCTCTGGGCGCTTGGCACTGGAGACCCGGACGCACGTCCGATCGTGCGCTGCAACTCGACCGAGTGCAGCGACGCCCTGGCTCTGAACCTGCTCGCGCAGACGCTGACCATGTCCGGACCCTTCGACTGGAGCTCGACCGCGCAGGCGCCGGAGTTCGACTTCTTCGCGGTCCCGGGGACGAAGTTCACGGGCGCGACCGGCGGGCTCAACCAGCTCTGGGTCGAGCTCTCGGACAACCCGGCGTTCAGCTCCGCGGCGGGCGGCGTCACGACGAGAGACCCGCAGACGTTCAGCCCGACGACCCGACTGAACTGCTCGCCCAGCGGCTTCTTCCGCGCCAAGCCGTCCGCGTCGAGCTGGGCAGCCGTGGCTTCGTCGGCGCTGGCCGACGGCGACCGCGTCTACTACCGGGTGCGCCAGTGCCTGGCGAGCGCGACCGGCCCGGATGACCCCAGCGCCTGCGTCGTCAGCGCGACCGCTACGACTCCAGCCTACGTGCGCGCGCACCTCGAGCCCGGAGGCTGCCCCGCGCAGTGCGGCGTCGTGGGCGCCGAGACCGAGCGCGAAGCCTGGCCCTGGCTCGCGCTGCTTCCGCTCGCTGCCGGGCTCTCGCGACGCGTGGTGCGCCGCCGGCGGACGCCATGAACCGAGCGCTCGTCATCGGGCTGCTCGCGGTGCTGAGCGCCGCGTGCGGCGGCAGGACGGAGGACTCCGCCGCAACCGCGCCCACATGGCCGAAGACCGGGTGCCCTCCCGGCACCGACCTCGTGGACGGCCGCTGTCGCGTCCGCGAGATCTACGTCCCGGGCGGGACCTTCACCTTGGGCCGGGGCTACTGCCCCGTCGCCGGCGTGCACCAGCTCCCGCCGTCCTTCGAGCCCTGCCCGCTGGCGGACACGCCGCACGAGGTCACCGTCGCGCCGTTCTGGATGGAGGCCACCCTGCGTACCTGGTCGCACTGGGAAGACGATCCCGACTGCCCCAGTCAAGAGCTCGAGTGTGCGCAGCCAAAGGCGTACATGCCGCTCCTGTCCGATATCGCCGTCGCCCAACCGGACTACGACGGACCCGGCACGCCATCACCGGGCGATCAGATTTGTGGCGAGGAAGGCAAGCGCCACATCGACGAGGCTCAGTGGGAGTGGGCCGCCACCTGGGGCGGCACCCGCACCTACCCCTGGGGCGAGGCTCCTCCGACCTGCGAGCTCGCCAACATCGACGCCAAGAAGTGCCCGCCCAAGGTGCCGTGGGTGGGGAACGACATCCCGGAGGTGAGCGCGGCCGGCAGCTACCCACCGAGCCCGGAGGGCATCTACGACCTGGCCGGCAATGCAGGTGAGGTCGTCGGCATCGCCAAGTACGCCTACACCGAAGGCTACACGGAGCTTCCGACCCGGCCCACCAAGTGCCCGCCGGGTCAGACATGCCCGTGGCCCAAGGTCATGATCCTACCGGTGCGCGGTGGCTCGACCAATGACCCCCCGGAGAAGTTCCGCGCAGCTCATCGAGGAAGGGGGAGCGCCTACAACGACATTCCCGGCTTCGGCTACCGGTGCGTGCGACCCGTCGAGTAGCCGATCCCCGCCTCGCGACACTCCTACCAGTTCCAACGGGCTGACTCCGCGGACCACCCCTCACGCCGAGCGTCGCCGTGCAAGCCTCAGCGCCCCAGAACTCGGTGCGTCAGGCTGGGCAGGTTCGCGCGCACGCGGGCCAGCACGGCGGGATCGAGCTCGGCGACCACGACGCCGGGGCCGTCCGAGGCCTCGGCGATCACCGTGCCCCAGGGATCGGCGAGCAGCGAGTGGCCGTAGGTCGTGCGCCCCTTGGGGTGCGTCCCCCACTGCGCCGCGGCCAGCACGAAGCACTGCGCCTCGATGGCCCGCGCCCGGAGCAGCACGTGCCAGTGGTCCTTGCCCGTGAGCAAGGTGAACGCCGCCGGCACCAGGAGCACCTCCGCGCCTCGATCGGCGAGCGCGCGGTAGAGCTCCGGGAAGCGCAGGTCGTAGCAGATGCTCAGGCCGAGCCGGTAGCCGAGGACGTCGATCACCTGCGGCTCTCGCCCCGCGGTCGTCGCCGCCGACTCGCTGATCTCGCTGCCGTCCGGCAGGCGCACGTCGAACAGGTGGATCTTGCGGTAGGAGCCGGCGAGCGTGCCGTCGGCGCCGTACACGGCCAGCGTGTTGAAGGGACGCCGCTCGTCGCCGCTCGCCTCGGGGAAGCCGCCGGCCACGAGCACCACGCCGCTCTCCTTCGCCATCGCGGCGAGCGCCGTCTGGATCGGGGCTCCGGGGTCGCCGATCTTCTCCGCGATGCTGCGCTTGTCCGCCTCGGGACCCATGAAGGCGAAGTTCTCCGGCAGGAGCACGAGCTTCGCCCCGCGCTCCGCCGCGCGGCGCACCCAGTGCCGACAGCGCTCCAGGTTCTCGCCGACGTCTTCTTGGCTCTGGAGCTGCACCGCTGCGACGCGGAGCGGCTCTCGCGCGTTCGTCTCTGCCATGGCCACGGAGTCTACGCGCCCGTCGGGCGTTATCGGAAGAGAATGAAAACCCGCTGGTTTCGCCGGCAAAGGGTCGGTACGCTGCGAGCGGACTGTCGGGCTCATGAGCGAGAAGACCACCGGAGCGATGGCCGAGTTCGGCACGCCCGCCTCACCGAACCGCGGTGGGCCGGTGGCGGGGCTCGTGCTGCTCTACGCGGAGAACTACGCGGAGCTGCCGCCGGTGTGGCTGCTGGACAAGGAGCGCCTGACCATCGGCCGGGACGAGGGCACCGACATCCGCATGAACGTCAACGCGGTCTCGCGCGTCCACGCCGAGGTCGGCTGGGAGAACGACGCCTGGGTGCTGCGCGACCGGGGCAGCCGCAACGGCACCTTGGTGGACGGGCGGCGCATCACCGCCGTCGAGCTCGAGCCCCTCAACGAGGTGCGCATCGGCGACGCGATCCTGAAGTTCGTGGACAAGCACGCCGAGGCCTTCGCCGACTACCGCATCGACGGCGCCATGCTCCACGGCGCGGCGCGGCGGGGCGCGAGCGACGGCGCCATGATCGGTGGCTACCAGATCGACCGCATCGCGGCCGACCTCGGGCGCATCGCGCCGACCCCGCTCAGCGTGATGCTCCTGGGCGAGAGCGGCACCGGCAAGGAGGTGGTCGCCCGGGAGCTGCACCGCCTGAGCGGCCGGCGCGGCGCCTTCTCGGCGGTCAACTGCGCCGCCATCCCCGCCACGCTGATCGAGAGCGAGCTGTTCGGCTACAAGCGCGGCGCCTTCTCCGGCGCGGACCGCGACAAGCCCGGCCTGATCAAGAGCGCGCACGAGGGCACGCTGCTGCTCGACGAGATCGGCGACATGCCGCTCGAGGCGCAGGCGAAGCTGCTCCGGGTGCTGCAAGCCAAGGAGGTGTTCCCGCTCGGCGCCACCGCGCCGGAGCGCGTGGACGTGCGGGTGATCTGCGCCACTCACCGCGATCTCTGGCGCCTGCAGCAGGGCGGCTCGTTCCGGCAGGACCTGTTCGCGCGCCTGAACGAGTATCAGCTCAGGCTGCCGGCGCTGCGTGAGCGCAAAGAAGACGTCTTCATGCTGGTGCGCGCCTTCCTGGCCCGCCACGGGCGCCAGGAGCTGACCCCGTCATTCGGGTTCATGACGGCGGCGCTCCAGTACGACTGGCCCTACAACGTGCGGGAGCTCGAGGCCTGCATCAAGCGCTGCGTGGCCCTGGCCGAGACCACCGTGCTCGGCGATCAGCTCCTGCCAGCCCCCGTCATCGAGGCCATGGAGGACTATGGCGACGCGCTCCGGCCCGGAACCGGCACGGCGCCCGGCAGCCTCCCGCCGCCGCCGGCGAGCTACGAGCCACCTTCCCGGACCCAGGTGCCGACGGACGCGGAGCTGCGCGCGCTGCTCGAGCAGCACGGCGGCAACGTGGCCGCCGTCGGCCGGCAGCTCGGCAAGGCGCGCATGCAGGTCCACCGCTGGATGAAGCGCTACGGCATCCACGTGGACGATTTTCGGCGGGGGTAGCTGCGACCCGTCGAGTAGCCGGCAGCGTGGTTCTTCACTCCGCGCACGGCGCCGCCCCCGCCGCCCGCGCTGCCGCGCAGGCGCGCTCGGCGTCGGCGCAGGTTCCGTCCTCACAGACGCGAGCCAGGTAGCGCGCGCGCCCTGCGGGACAGCTGCAGCACACCTGGCTGCACACCGAGGCCGCCTGGCAGGGGGCTCCGGTTGGCGCGCGGGAGTCGAGCCGAGGGCACGCGCCGCAGCCGGCTCGGATCAGCTCGGCCCGGACGTGCGGGCCACCCGCGTCGCGATCGACGAGCGCGACCACGCCGGCGCCCTCGCAAGGCGCGAGGCAGCGGGCGAGGGCGGCGTGCTCCGCGCCACACTCCGCGATCCCCTCGCCCCGCTCCAGGCAGAGCGGCGCGCTGCACGCGGCGGAGCAGTCGAGGCGCCGGCCCGCGGCGCAGCCCAGGTAGGCCGCGCGCTCGCGGCTGCACCCGGCCTGCTCGACCTCCGCGCCCCGCTTGGCGCAGTGCTCGACGCAGCGAGCCTGGTCGCTCGGCCGCGAGCCCTCCCGGTCGCAGCCGCTCCCGGTGAGCGCCGCGCAGGCTGCCGCGCAGCTCCGAGCGAGCTCGTCGGCTCCTTTTCGCTCGCTGCCGCCGCGACAGCTCGTCGCGACGACGATGGCCCAGAGTCCGCAGCCGAGCGCGATCCGGCGCGGGCGGCCACGAGGCCTGAGCGAAACGGCGGGGGCCATTTGGGGGGTTTTTCCTGGCGACTTGAGACAGGAGCAATCCTAGGCTACCCGGACGCTCGCGATTTCGAGTAGATGGCTCGCCAGATCGCTCCTTTCCTCGGCCCTCGATGCCCGTCTTGCTTGTCGCCGGTCTCTGCCGCCTGGGGCTCGTCCTCCGGGCGGGGGTCCGAGCGCGAGCGCTGCTCGGATTTCTGGCGCTGCTCTGGGTGACGCCGGTGTGGGCCCAGGGCGTCCCGCCGCCGGCGCCCAAGCCCGCGGAGCCCAAGCCCGCGGAGCCCAAGCCCGCGGAGCCCAAGCCCGCCGAGCCCAAGCCCGCCGAGCCCAAGCCGAAGACGCGCGTGGCCGCCGGCGACGCGCCGTCGGTGCCGCGCCTGCCGCCGGGTGAAGCCGAGAAGGCCCGGGGCCTGACCATCGTGCGCATCGACGTCGAGGGCAACCGCCGCGTCACCAAGGAAGACATCCTCACCTACCTGCGCGAGCGCGTCGGACAGACCTTCGCCCCGGAGGCGCTGACCGGAGACGTCCGCGAGCTGTGGAACTCCGGCTTCTTCGACGACATCGAGGTGGACCTCGACAAGAGCGACGCCGGGGTGACCTTGCGCTTCTTCGTGCGCGAGCGGCCCAACATCTCGGAGGTCGTGTTCGAGGGCAACTCGGAGATCGACGAGGAGGATCTCGTCGAGGCCATCGAGGTCAAGTCCAACACCATCTTGAGCCAGCCGGCGGTCAGGCGCAGCATCCAGAAGATCCGCGACATGTACGCGGAACGGGGCTTCTTCCTGGCTGAAGTGAAGAGCGAGATCGTCCCGCAGAAGAACAACGAAGTGGCCGTGAAGCTCTCCATCACGGAGCACGGGCAGGTCAGCGTCCGGCGCATCACCTTCATCGGCAACCACAGCATCCCGGACGAGGAGCTCAGGGAGCTGATGTTCACCGGCAACGCGGGCTTCTTCGCCTTCGGGTCGGGTGGACCCTACCGGCAGGACGCCTTCGAGCGCGACATCGCGGTGATCAGCGCCCTCTACTACGACCGCGGCTACCTTCAGGTCTCGATCAGCACACCCCGCGTGATGCTCACCCCCGATCGCAACGGCATCGAGGTCAGCATCACCATCGACGAGGGCCCTCGCTACCGCATCCGGCAGCTTCGGGTCTACGAGCGGGGCAAGGACGGCACCGAGGTCGAGCCGATCAACGGCCGCCGCAAGCTCCGCAACATGGTGCGGGCCAAGCCGGGGGACTTCTTCAACCGCGCCGAGCTCCTGGAGGACCTGCAGTCCGTACGCACGCTGTACCGCGACCACGGCTACGCGAACGTGGAGGCGAACCCGCAAACGCGCCTCGACCAGGAACGCCACGAGGTGGACATCGTCGTGCCCGTGGAGCGCGGCCCCCTCGTCTATTTCGAGCGCATCGAGATGCGGGGCAACTCCAAGACCCGCGACAAGGTGCTCAGGCGAGAGCTCGAGGTCGAGGAGGGCGAGCTCTTCCACGAGACCCGGCTCGACAGGTCCAAGCGGCGCATCACGGCCCTGGGCTTCTTCGAGCGCGTGGACATCTCGACGGAAGAGGGCTCGGCGCCCGACAAGATGGCCGTCTACATCGAGGTGACCGAGCGCCCCACCGGCACCTTCCAGGTGGGAGCCGGCTTCTCCAGCATCGAGAACTTCATCGCCACCGCGCAGGTGCAGCAGGCGAACCTGTTCGGCAACGGCCAGAGCCTGTCCTTGCAGGCGCAGGTCAGCGGGCTCAGGCAGCTGGTCGACGTGCGCTTCTACGAGCCCTACTTCCTGGACAGCGACTTCTCGGCCAGCATCGATCTGTTCGATCAGCTGCGCATCTACAACGACTTCAGCGAGTCCACCCGCGGCGGCTCGCTCACCTTCGGCTACCCGATCGTGGAGCCGGAGCTCTCGGCCAGCGTGGCCTACACGGCCGAGCTCAACGACGTGTCCACGCAGACCACCTCGACCATCCTCGGGCAGACCGGCGGCACCAGCGTGTTCCGCCAGCTGCCGCTCGCCAACCTGTTCAACGACGGCTTCACCTCCAGCGTGCGCCCGGCGCTGACCTTCGACACCCGGGACAACCGGCTCTTCCCGACGGCCGGCGTCTACCTGCGCGGCTCGTCCGAGCTGGCCGCCTCTTCTTTCGGCTCGGACAACGAGTTCTTGCGCCACCGCGGCGTGGCGCGCTTCTACTACCCGCTCGGCTCCGGCTTCGTCGCCAAGCTCAACATGGAGGGCGGCCACGTCACCAGCCCATCGCAAGACGGCGTGCCGATCTTCGCCCGCTTCTTCCTGGGCGGCATCCTCGACGTGCGCGGCTTCCGCTTCCGCTCCCTGGGCCCGCGCGTGCCGCTCATGGCCATCACGGATCCGAACAGCTCGCCGATCCCGTACGGGGCGAACATCGGCGGCAACCTGATGTACTTCCAGAACCTCGAGATCGAGTTCCCGATCATCGACAAGGTCGGCATCCGCGGCGTGCTCTTCACCGACGCCGGCAACTCCTGGAACCTGGAGGAGAACTACTGCGACACCGCCGGCCAGGGTGCGCTCGCCTATCAGGGCTCGGTGTTCAAGGAGACCAGCCCCTGCTTCGACGGCTTCTCCAGCCTCGCCGCGCTCCGCACCTCCTACGGCTTCGGCATTCGTTGGTTCTCGCCTCTCGGCCCGCTGCGCTTCGAGTGGGGCTTCCCCTTCAAGCCGCTCCCCTACGAGGAGTCGAGCGTGTTCGAGTTCACCATCGGCAACTTCTTCTGATGACCCAGCGATGAGCGCCTCGGACTCCGCCGACGACATCCCTCCGACGCCGAAGAACGCGGCCTCGTCTCAGGACACCGAGCGGGACCTGCCGCCCCCGGAGCGGCGGTCGAGCACGCGCCCCGCCGCTCCGTCGGAGGAGCTGGACAGCTCGACGACCCTCGGCGAGCACACGCTGCTCAGCGTCAAGGCCGCGGCCGATCGCCTGAGCGAGCGTCCGGACCACCGGGTGGACGAGCTGGATCGGCGTCTGGTTCAGCTCGAGGCGCGGCTGAAAGTGCTCGAGCTCCAGCGCGCCGGCGGCTCGCTCGGCGACAAGCGCTGGCTGTTCTGGGTGGGCCTGATGCTGGCGCTGATCCTGGGCTGGCAGCTCCGGGCCTTCTTCCGCTGACACGCGGTCGCGGCGCTCACGCCTCGTCGTCCGGCGCCCCGAGTCCGGCATCGACCACGACTCGGAGCGCCTCGATGTGACCGAGGCTCGCCTCGACGACCTCGATTTCGGCGCCGCCGATCCGAACTCGGTCGCCGACCCGCGCTCGCCGGCCGAGCTCGGATTGGACGACGCCGCCGAGGGTGTCCTCGTCGCGGTCGCTCAGCTCGATGCCCGCCAGCCTCTCCACTTCCCCCACCAGCATCGCTCCCGACACGACGAAGACTCCCTCCCCCATCCGAACCAGGCTGGGTCGTTCGCCTTCGTCGAACTCGTCACGCAGCTCCCCCACCAGGTCCTCGAGCACGTCCTCGAGCGTCACGATCCCGCTGACTCCACCGTATTCGTCCACTACGGCCACCAGGTGCAGCCGCCCGGCTTGCATGCGGTCGAACAGGCGGTCGAGCGGCAGCGTCTCGGGAACGAACTCCAGCTTCCGCGTGACGGCTTCGAGCGACTCCGGGCGAACCTTGGCGTGAAACAGGTCCTTGATGTGAACGAACCCCAGGACTTCGTCGAGCCCCTCCTTGCACACCGGGAACCGCGTGTACCCGGAGGCACGGGCCCGCTCGAGGCTCGCCTCGATGGGGCTCGAGGTCGAGAGCCAGACCACCTGGTGTCGCGGAACCCGCACCTGGCGCGCGAGCTTGTTCCCGAAGTCGAAGAGCCGATCGGCGATCTCGCGCTTCCGGAGCGAGAGTGGGTTCCCCTCCGCCGACGCGAGCAGCATTCGCAGCTCCTCCTTGGAGTGACCGCTCTCTGCCTCGCTGACCGGGCGAATACCGACCAGGAACAAGAGGGCGTTGGCGGCGTGGTTCAAGAGCCAGATGGCCGGAAAAGTGAGCTTGTAGAACAGGAACAGCGGTACGGCGGTCCAAAGGGCGGACTGCTCGGCCTTGCGGATCGCTATCGACTTGGGCGCGAGCTCGCCGATCACGATGTGCAGGGCGGTGATGCTCACGAAGGCCACGCTGATGCTGACGGAGCTGACCACCGCCGGCGACGGATCGCCCAGGCGCATCAGGAGCGGGCGGACGAGCGCCGCAAACGCCGGCTCGCCGATCCAACCGAGTGCGAGGCTGGCGAGCGTGATGCCCAATTGGGTCGAGGACAGATACGCGTCCAGGTGACGGATCATGTGGCGCGCGATGATCGCACGCCGGTTCCCGCGGCTCAGGTGGGGCTCGATCTGTGTCGGCCGGACCTTGACCAGCGCGAACTCCGCCGCGACGAAGAAGCCGTTGAGGAAGACGAGCACGATCGCGATCGCGATGCCCAGCCACGGGGCCTCGGCGAAGACGCCGTGGTCGTCAGCTGATGCCGTCCGTTCGTAGGTCATGCTCGAGCTCGCCCGTCACCGAGCCCCGTCGCGTCGACGAGCCCAATTCTCCGCAGGCGACTCTCGCATGCGTCGCTCCTCGACGCCAAGCCGTGCTCCTCGCCGACGGCTCTGGGCAGCGGAGCTCTGGAACGCGCTCGATCGGGGGGCGCACGGCGGCCACCGAAGGGCTCGCCGCGCGCCCGACTTTCTCGCAGTTTTTCCAGCAGTTCCGTGGCCCGTTGGGGGTCGCCGAGGGCGCCTCCCCGTGGTAAACGAAGCAGCTCGGAAAAAGCGACTTCATGGCCAACCCGCCCCCCCAGAATCCGTCGCCGCAGGACCACCCGATCAGCATCCAAGACGAGATGCGGACCTCGTATCTCGACTACGCGATGAGCGTGATCATCGGCCGCGCCATCCCGGACGTGCGCGACGGTCTGAAGCCGGTGCACCGGCGCATCCTCTACGCGATGCGCGATCTGAACCTCACGCCGTCGACCAGCTACCGCAAGTGCGCGCTGGTGGTCGGCGAAGTCATAGGCAAGTACCACCCGCACGGCGACGCGGCGGTCTACGACGCGCTCGTGCGCATGGCGCAGGACTTCTCGCTGCGCCACATGCTGGTGGACGGGCAAGGCAACTTCGGCTCCGTGGACGGCGACCCTCCCGCCGCCTACCGCTACACCGAGTGTCGCATGGCGAAGGTCGCCATGGACCTGATGGAGGACATCGAGAAGGACACCGTCGACTTCGCCCCGACCTTCGACGAGTCGGGGCAGGAGCCCACGGTCCTGCCGGCGCGCTTCCCGAACCTGCTCGTCAACGGCTCCGGCGGCATCGCCGTCGGCATGGCGACGAACATCCCGCCCCACAACCTGGCGGAGGTGATCGACGCGACCATCTTCCTGATCGGCAGGCCGGAGGCGACGGTCGAGGAGCTGATCGCCATCGTGCCCGGGCCGGACTTCCCCACCGGCGGCATGATCCACGGTCGCTCTGGCATCTGGCAGGCCTACAAGACCGGGCGCGGCAGCGTGGTGATGCGCGCGAAGACCGAGGTCGAGAAGGTCATCGGCTCGAACGACCGCGAGCAGATCGTGGTCACCGAGATCCCCTATCAGGTGAACAAAGCGCGCCTGGCCGCCAAGATCGCCGAGCTGATCCGCGACAAGCGCGTCGAGGGCATCCGTGAAGTGCGCGACGAGAGCGACCGCGACGGAATGCGTCTCGTCGTCGAGCTCAAGAAGGACGTCTTCCCGGACGTGGTGCTGAACCAGCTGTACCGCATGACGGACATGCAGGCGTCCTTCGGCATCATCAACCTCGCCATCGTGGACGGGCGCCCCGCGGTCCTGGACCTCAAGGAGACGCTGGTCCAGTTCGTCGAGCACCGGCGCGAGGTGGTGAGCCGCCGCACGCGCTACGAGCTGGCGCAGGCGGAAGCGCAGAAGGAGATCGTCGAAGGCCTCGGCATGGCGGTGACCGAGGTGGACCTCGTCATCAAGACCATCCGTGCGTCGCGCGACAGCGACGAGGCCAAGGGTCGCCTGATGGCGCTGCCGCTCGCCGGCCTCGAGGAGTTCGTGCGCCGCTCCGGGCGACCGGAGGCAGAGATCCAGGCAGCGGCCGCGGTGAAGGACTACCGCCTCTCGGAGCGGCAAGCGAAGGCCATCCTGGAGATGCGCCTGTCCAAGCTGACGGGCCTCGAGTACGAGAAGCTCGCCGAAGAGTACGGCACGCTGTGCAACGAGATCACTCGACTGCGCGCCATCCTGGCCGACGAGAAGCTCTTGATGGAGGTCATCATCGCGGAGCTCCGCGCGGTGCGGGAGAAACACGCCGAGCCGCGCCGCACCGAGATCGTGGAGAACGAGGCCGAGATCCAGATCGAGGATCTGATCCAGGAAGAGCCGATGGTGGTGACCATCTCCCACCAGGGCTACATCAAGCGCACCGCCCTGAACGACTACAAGGCGCAGAAGCGCGGCGGCAAGGGCAAGACGGGCATGGAGGCCCGCGACGACGATTTCGTGAACCAGCTCTTCGTGGCCTCCACCCACAGCTTCGTCTTCTTCTTCAGCGACGCTGGCAAGCTGTACGTGAAGAAGGTGTACGAGATCCCGATGGCGGCGCGCCAAGCCAAGGGGCGCGCCATCGTGAACTTCCTGGGCGTCGAGGAGGGCGAGCGCATCCGCGCCATCACCCCGGTCCCCGGCTTCCAGGAAGGCCTGTTCGTGACGACCTTGACCACCGGCGGCCAGATCAAGAAGACCGAGGTCCTCGAGTACGAGAACTACCGCGAGAAGGGCATCATCGGCGTGAAGATCGCCGAGGACGACCATCTCTTGTCGGCGACGGTGACCGACGGCTCGCGGGAGTTCCTGATCGCCACCAAGAGCGGCAAGAGCATCCGCTTCGACGAGCAGCAAGTGCGTCCCATGGGCCGCGGCGCAGCCGGCGTGAAGGCCATCGATCTCGACGAGGGAGATCAAGTCGTGGGCTTCGCGGCTACCGATCCGCAGCGCACGCAGGTCCTGGCGGTGTGCGAGCGCGGCTACGGCAAGCGCACGCCGCTCGAGGAGTTCCGCCAGCAAAACCGCGGCGGCAAGGGCATCATCCTGATCGACGCCAGCGACCGCAACGGGCCGGTGGTGGGCATCGCGCTGGTGATGGAAGGCGACGAGGTGATGTTGATCACCGACCGCGGTCAGACCATCCGCACCACCGTCTCCGAGATCCGCGAGACCGGCCGGAACGCCCAGGGCGTGAAGGTGATGAGCGTCGAAGAAGGCGAGCGCGTCGTGGCCATCGAGGCCATGAGTGAGAGCTCGTCGGGCCTGGACGACGAGAGCTTGATGCCGCCGGAGATCGACGGCGGCTCCGAGCCCCCGTCGGGCGACACCGGCGAGGCCAGCGGCGGCGAGGCCAGCGGCGGCGAGGGCGGAGGCGAGCCGAGCGGGGGCGAGCCGAGCGAGAGCTGAAGAGGTGTCCATCATTGTCGATTTCGTCGGGCGGAGACGCCCGGCGAAATCGACAAAAGGAAGAACGGCCAGGAGTGCGCGGAGCGTGTTCCTGACCAAGCTCTCTTTGGACGTGCGCTCGAGGCTCGACCGCTACGCGAGCCACGTGGCGGCATGAGCGAGGACGTTGGCTGCAATGGCGCCGAGGAGAGCGACGCACGTGACCTTCGTGAGACCTCGGACGAGGACGGCCGCGGTGCCGTGGTGGCACTCGAGGTGAGCGTTGGACAGTTCGCAGAGTGCCGCGCGGGCGCGATACGCGCGCTTGCCTTCGTCCGTCTTCATCCGCTCGAGCCAGGCGTCCACCTCCGGACTCACGGGTTTCGTCGAGCCCATCATCGCGCTTCGGAATCGCGATGATGGGCTCGACTCCGGCACAGGTCGCAGCTTCGATGCACGAGTGCTTCGCATGATTCGCGTCCGCCAGGAGTTGGCCGGGAAGGGTGCCCGTGCGCGCCTTGATGTCCTCGAGCATCGCTCGACCGAATTGTCGCGATGCTCGTGAAGCTTTGCCGGGCTCTACGCGATGGCTGACCGGAATCGCGCTCCGGTCGGCCGTCCCCGCACCCGCACCCGCACCCGCACCCGAATCCGAACGCCCACTGCCGAGGTCCGGGTGCGGGTGCGGGTGCGGGTGCGGGTCAATTCTTGGACCGCCGAGCCGGAAGAGGGGCGTCTCGCCAGGCGTGGTGAACGGCCGCCAGCTCGCCGAGGCGCCGGTGTCGCTTGCGACGGCAACGCCGCTCATCTCCTGTCGCCAGTGATGGAATGCCGAACTAGCATGCGCACCTGATGTCGCAGTCGTCGCGCCGTCGAGCCCCTCCCCCCGCGAAATCCGGACAGGTGGCTCGCATGTTCGAGCTGCTCTGCAGACAACACCCCGACGCGCACTGCGAGCTCGACCATCGAGATCCGTTCCAGCTCGTGGTGGCCACGGTGCTGTCCGCGCAGGCGACGGACGTAGCCGTGAACAAGGTGACGCCCGAGCTGTTCCGGCGCTGGCCGAGCGCGGCGGCGCTGGCGGCCGCCGACCCCGCCGAGGTCGAGAAGGTCATCGGCAGCTTGGGCTTCTTCCGCCAGAAGACCAAGAGCATCACCGGGCTGGCAAAGGGGCTGCTGGAACGGCACGGCGGTCAGGTGCCGAGGACGCTGGACGAGCTGGTGAAGCTCCCCGGCGTCGGCCGCAAGACCGCGAACGTCGTGCTCGGGGTGGCGTTCGGCACGCCCGAAGGCGTGGTGGTGGACACGCACGTGTTGCGTCTCTCGCAGCGCCTGGGCTGGAGCCGCCACGACACGCCCGAGAAGGTCGAGACCGATCTGATGCGCGTGCTGCCGCGGGAGCACTGGGATCGCGTGTCCCACACGCTGATCTTCCACGGCCGGCGGGTGTGCTCGGCGCGCAAGCCGGCCTGCGCCGCCTGCAGCGTCAGCGAGCTGTGTCCGAGCGCGTTCAAGGCCGAGCAGGTCGGACGCAAGCCACCCCGCCTGCGCACGGACAAGGCGCCGGCGAAGAAGAAGGTCCCGAAGAAGAAGGCGAGGAAGAAATGACCAGCGTCGCCAAGATCGAGCTGTTTCACGTCGCCGTGCCGCTCCCGGCGACCTTTCGGCCGAGCTGGATCCCCGGCTTTCCGCAGAACGAGAACCGCTTCACGCTGATCAAGATCACGACCGACGACGGCATCGAGGGCTACAGCGCGGGGCCTTGCATGGGCCACGAGCGCGCGGGCCTGGGCGAGCTGGTGGGGCCCTACCTGATCGGCGCCGACGCCACGGACATCGGCCTGGTGCAGCAGCGCCTGCGCGAGATGGGCTACCTCGGCTGGCGCAACTGGTGGATCGAGCCGGCCTTCTGGGACATCAAAGGCAAGCTGGCGAACAAGCCCGTGTACGAGCTGCTCGGCGGCACGCCGCGGGAGGTTCCGCTCTACGCCTCGACCGGCGAGGTGAAGGAGCCCGGCGCGCGCATCGAGGAGGCCGAAGCGCGCCTCAGCGAGGGCTTCTCGGTGCTCAAGCTGCGCGTCCACGACTTCGATCCGGCCGTGGACGAGCGCCAGGTCGTGGAGACCGCCAAGGCCGTGGGCAGTCGCATGAAGCTCGGCGTGGACGTGAACCAGGCCTGGCGCGTCACCGCCATCGGCCCGGCGCCGCTCTGGGATCTCGCGCGCGCCAAGCGCTTCGCCGACGTTTGTGCCGACGCAGGCCTGACCTGGGTCGAGGAGCCGCTGCCCATGGACGGCTACGAGGAGCTGTCGGAGCTCAGTCGATACAGCCGCGTGCCCATCAGCGGCGCGGAGCTCCACACGGGAGGGCTACCGGAGCTCCGCATGATGATCGAGCGGCGCTGCTACTCGATCTTCCAGCCCGACGCGATCTTCACGGGCGGCATCGCGCAGACGCTGGAGGTGGCGAAGCTGGCGAAGCAGGCCGGGCTCGGCTACACGCCGCACACCTGGACCAACGGCATCGGCTTCGCGGTGAACCTGCAGCTCTGGCTGGCGACCGGCGCCGAGAAGGAGCTCGAGTACCCGCTGAACCCGCCGGGCTGGGTGCCGGAAGCGCGGGACGGGCTGCTGGAGACGCCGTTCCTGCACCGGCGCGGCAAGCTCTCGCCGCCGGCGTTGCCCGGGCTCGGCTTCCGCATCGATCCCAAAGCCCTCGCGCGCCACGCCAAGCGCTTCTTCGTCATGGACAAGAAGCGCCTGGTCTGGTTCTCGCTCCGGACCCGCGGGCTCCGGGCGTCGCTCGAGATCGACCGGGCGCGGAAGGCCGCCACACGCGCGTAGACGCTGAATTTCCGCCGCGCTAGAACCCTGACGTGTTTTTGGGTTACGCGTGCCGCCGCTGCGGCGGCGAGCTTCGCCCCGACGAAGCCACCTACCGCTGCCCGCGCTGCGACGGCAACCTGGACGTCCGCCCGGACTTCGGGGGAGCGAGCCGCGACGCCATCAGCGCGAGCCGTGATCCCTCGCTCTGGCGCTACGCGCCGCTCTTGCCGGTGCCGGTACCGGCGGCGAGCGCCGGCCCCCTGCGCGGCGTCGGCGGCA